>JAKCDM010000020.1:0-3002 GCA_021841865.1 Pseudomonadota bacterium | reverse complement strand
ACATCTCAGACGTCGACCTCGACGCTGTCGCCGAAGGCTTCCATCAGTTCGCGTCGGGCCTGTGCCTCGCCCTTGCCCATCAGGCGCGTGAACAACTCGGACGTCGCCTCGCTGCCGAAGGCCCCGAAACTCACCTGCAACAGGCGCCGCGTGTCGGGGTTGAGCGTGGTTTCCCACAACTGCTCGGCGCTCATCTCGCCCAGCCCCTTGAAGCGCGACACGTTCCACGCGCCGTCGCGCAGGCCGTCCTTGCGCAGTCGGTCGCAGATCGCCTGCAGCTCGCCGTCGTCGAGCGCGTACAGCTTGGCCGCCGGCTTCCTGCCGCGCGCCGGAGCGTCCACGCGGAACAGCGGGGGGCGCGCGACGTACACGTGGCCGCGCTGCACGAGCTGCGGGAAGTGCCGCAGGAACAGGGTCAGCAGCAGCACCTGGATATGCGAGCCATCCACGTCGGCATCGCTGAGGATGCAGATCTTGCCGTAGCGCAGCGACGACAGGTCGACCGCATCGTCGATGCCGTGCGGATCGAGCCCGATGGCCACCGCGATGTCGTGGATCTCCTGGTTGGCGAACAGGCGGTCGCGGTCGACCTCCCACGAATTGAGCACCTTGCCACGCAGCGGAAGAACGGCCTGGAACTCCTTGTCCCGGCCCATCTTCGCCGAGCCGCCGGCGGAATCCCCCTCGACCAGGAACAGCTCGTTGCGCGACATGTCGCGGCTTTCGCAATCGGTCAGCTTGCCCGGCAGCACCGCCATGCCGGATCCCTTGCGGCGCTCGACCCGCTGCGCCGCTCGCTGGCGCGTCTGCGCCTGGGCGATGACCAGATCGGCCAGCGCGCGCCCGAGCTCGACATGCTGGCTCAGCCACAGCTCCAGCGCCGGGCGCACGAAGCCGGAAACCAGGCGCACCGCGTCGCGGCTGTTCAGGCGCTCCTTCATCTGCCCCTGGAACTGCGGGTCCAGCACCTTGGCCGACAGCACGCACGACGCGCGCGAGAACACGTCCTCGGGCAGCAGGCGCAGCCCCTTGGGAGCCAGCGCATGCAGCTCGATGAAGCCCTTGACCGCCTGGAACAGTCCCTCGCGCAGCCCCGCCTCGTGGGTGCCTCCGGCCGGCGTGGGAATGAGGTTGACGTAGGACTCGCGCAGCACGCTGCCCTCGGCGCTGAACGCCACGCACCATTGCGCACCCTCGCCCGGCGCGAAGCCCTCGGTCTGCGCCTCGGCGGCGCCCTGGCCCTCGAATTCGAGCAACACGGGCGTGTCGCCCAGCGCCTCGCGCAGGTAGCCGCGCAGGCCCTCGTCGTAGCGCCATTCGTGGGTCTCGCCGCTCTTTTCCACATGCAGGCGCACGCTCAGCCCGGGCAGCAGCACGGCCTTGCTGCGCAGCAGGTGCGTCAGCTCGGACAGCGGAAGTTGCATGGACTCGAAATAGCGCGCGTCGGGCCAGGCTCGCACTCGCGTGCCGCTGCGCGCTTCGCCGCGCGCAAGGGAACGACTCTGCAGCGCGTCGACCGGCGCGCCATCGGCGAACACCAGCGTGCTGGCCTGCCCGTCGCGATGCACCTCGACCTCGAGGCGCCGGCTCAGCGCGTTGGTCACGCTGACTCCCACGCCGTGCAGGCCGCCGGAGAAGCGGTACGCCGCGCCGGCATCGAGCTTGTCGAACTTGCCCCCGGCGTGCAGCTGGGTGAACACCAGCTCGACCACCGGCACGCCCTCCTCCGGATGCAGGCCCACCGGGATCCCGCGCCCGTCGTCCTGCACGGTCACGCTGCCGTCGGCGTGCACGATCACGTCGATGCGCCGGGCGTGTCCGGCCAGCGCCTCGTCGGCGCTGTTGTCGATCACCTCCTGGATGATGTGCAAGGGGTTGACGGTGGAGGTGTACATGCCAGGACGCTGCCTGACCGGCTCCAGCCCCTTCAGAACCCGGATCGATGCTTCGCTGTAGCTCGCGCGCTTGGATGTGGCCATCGGCGGTTGTGGATAAGACTCGACGAATGTGGACAACATGGACGCCGCGGCCGACACCAGCCGCGAGCGAAAAAATTTATCCCCACGGACTGGGGATAGCCTGCCCCGCGAGGGGTGCCAAAGCCAGGTTTCATGCGGCCCGGCTCGCACATGCCCAAAATTCGGGCAGGGGCTGGAGGCCCGTCGCGAGGCCTTGACACGGCGCCCGCCTCATGCGTGGGAGCCGTCGCCTGCGAAGCATTCTAGAAGCCCCCCATGACCGCGGCCCGACATCGGGGCGCCCGGCTGTGCTTGAATCGTGCCTGCACATCGTCGCTGCCCATGAACCCCACTTCACCGCTCGTCGTGGCGTCGCCCGCCTCGCCCTGGGTGCTGCGCTTCGCACCGCTGATCCGCGCCGGCTCGCCGGTGCTCGACCTGGCCTGCGGCGCGGGCCGCCACGCCCGCGCG
This sequence comes from Pseudomonadota bacterium, assembly GCA_021841865.1. Classification (GTDB taxonomy): domain Bacteria; phylum Pseudomonadota; class Gammaproteobacteria; order Burkholderiales; family Burkholderiaceae_C; genus Thiomonas_A. The sequence goes on along the minus strand of JAKCDM010000020.1, from coordinate 573 downwards.
CTGGCTGCGCGCGGGCACCCTGTGCTCGCGGTCGACCGCGACGCGCTGGCACTCGAAGGCCTGCGCGGGCTGAGCGGCGTGCGCACCCTGCAGGCCGACCTGGAAGCCGCGCCGTGGCCGCTCGCCGGTCAGCGCTTCGGCGCGGTGGTCGTCACGCGCTACCTGTGGCGCTCGCTGCTGCCGCACATCGTGCAGGCGGTGGACGACGGCGGCGTGCTGATCTACGAGACCTTCGCCGTCGGCCAGCAGACCATCGGGCGCCCGAGTCGCCCGGAGTTCCTGCTGCGAACCGGGGAACTGCTCGACGTGGCGCGCGGACACCTGCGGGTCGTGGCCTACGAGGACGGCTTCGAGGCCGGCGCCGGCGGCTGCTTCGTGCAGCGCATCTGCGCAGTACGAAGCCCGGATGCGCGAGCCGAGGATCCCGACCCGCCCAAGTACAATCTGTGAATTTTCCCGAGTGGCTGGCATGAACACCATCACTGGCAGCATCGTGGCCCTGGTCACGCCCATGCACGAGGACGGCAGCGTCGACTTCGACGCGCTTCGCCGACTCATCGACTGGCATATCGC
>JAKCDM010000019.1 GCA_021841865.1 Pseudomonadota bacterium | reverse complement strand
ACCGTGAAACGCCTCAGCGCCGATGATAGTGCGCATTCGCGTGTGAAAGTAGGACATCGTCAGGCTCCCTCTTCCGAGCTCCACGCTCAGAGAAACCCGGCCCGGCTACGCAAGTAGCCGGGCTTTTTGTTTTGGGCCGCCGAGAAGCATCGCGACCACCCGATGGCCGAGTGCGGAGATGCAACACCACGCGGCCCAAATGGGTGTGTTGCAAATGGTAAATGTCGCAGACGCACGGCTTCTAGAATGTTTCCTTGGACCCGCGAAGGGGTTGCAAATCCCGAGGAGCTTTCGATGCTGAGATGGGTTGGAGTGTTTCTGCTCGTGGCGGTGGTGGCATCACTTTTTGGTTTTGGCGTGATTGCCTCAGCATCCGCAGGAATTGCGAAGATCATTTTCCTGGTGGCTGCGATCGGTTTTGTGATCAGCGTCGTCATGCATTTCATGGCGAACAAGTAGCGGGTCGAGCTTGGATGGTCGCGGCGCTCCGGCCGGCGATCAGGCAGCGCCTGGTCCGCGGGGCGCCTTCGTTCACGAACCGGAGGGCACGATCCCATGGAAAACAAGCCGTTTGCATTGCTGATCAAGGACCACGAAACGGTCAAGGACCTGATCGAGCGCCTGCTGCAGACGTCCGCGTCGGCAAAAAGGCAGCGCCGCGAGATGCTGGCCACGTTGAAGGCCGAGCTCGAGCTGCATGAAAAGCTCGAGGAGCAACTGCTGTACCCACCACTGGAACACAGGAAGGCCACGCGTGACCTGACCCTCGAGGCCTACGAGGAGCACCATGTGGTGGACATGCTGCTCGACGAGCTCGAGTCGCTGGACTTCGACGACCAGGCCTGGAAGGCGAAGCTCACCGTGCTGCAGGAGAACCTGGAACACCACATCGCCGAGGAGGAACAGGGGCTGTTTCCGAAGGCGGAGAAGACCCTGAGCGCGAAGCAGCTCGAGCATATCGAGAAAGAGCTCGCCGAGGCGAAGAAGCGCTGAGCACGAGGCGCTGAGCAGGGAGCGCCGAACCCAAGGGGGTTTGGCGGCGAGGTGGGCGGCCCTTCGGTGGGCCGGGGCGGGCGCGTGTGGCGCCAGCGGTGCGATGTGCACCTACCCGCGCACCGTAGCCGCGCACCGCGCCGGCGCGCAGGGCCTTGCATGCCGGTCCCCGCGCGACCGCGGCTTGCGTGAGCGCGAGTTGCATGGGCGCGGGTTGCGCGAGCGCGGGTTGCGCGACAATACGTGCCGTGACTCAGCCCCTTGCAGACCAGCCTGTTGCATCCGAAGGCGCCGACCCCAGCCCCTGGCGCCTGTGCGTGGCGCCGATGCTGGACTGGACCGATCGGCATTGCCGGTTTTTCCATCGCCAGCTCACGCGGCATGCCCGCCTGTACACCGAAATGGTGACCACCGGCGCGCTGCTGCACGGCGACCAGCACCGGCACCTGGACTTCGATCCCGGAGAGCATCCGGTGGCCCTGCAACTCGGCGGCAGCGAGCCTGCGGACCTGGCACAGTGCGCGCGCCTCGCCCAACGCTGGGACTATGCCGAGGTCAACCTGAATTGCGGCTGCCCCAGCCCGCGCGTGCAGCGCGGCTCGTTCGGCGCGTGCCTGATGGCCGAAGCCGGCCTTGTGCGCGACTGTGTCGCCGCGATGCGCGATGCGGTCGGCGACGCGCTGCCGGTGACGGTCAAGCACCGCATCGGCATCGACCGCATCGAGGATTACGAATTCGTGCGCGATTTCGTCGGCACCGTCGCGCAAGGTGGCTGCGACGTGTTCATCGTGCATGCGCGCAACGCCTGGCTCGACGGGCTCAGCCCGAAGGACAACCGCGAGATTCCGCCCCTTCGTCCCGACCTCGTCTACCGGCTGAAAGCCGAGTTCCCGCATTTGCGCATCGTGATCAACGGGGGCGTTCGCAGCGACGAGCAGCTGCGCTCGCACCTGCAGCATGTCGATGGCGTCATGGTCGGCCGCGAGGCCTACCAGCGCCCGTGGTGGCTGGCCAGTTGGGACCGCGAGTACTTCGGCGATTCCGCGCAGCGGCTTCGTGACCCGGCGGATGCGGAGCGGGCGATGCTGCGTTACTGCGAGCTCGCGGCCGGGCAGGGCGTGCAGGCCTTCGCCGTGGTGCGGCACATGCTCGGCTTGTGGAAGGGGCAGCCCGGAGCACGCATGTGGCGCCAGGTGCTGAGTGATCCTGGTCGTCGGCGGCTCGCCGCGCCCGAACTGTTCGCCGAAGCCACGCGCGCGCGCCTGGCGGCTTGAGTTTCGAGCCCGCGGACGCCACGCGCAGGCGCGATGACGTGGGTCCGTCGCGCGGCCCCCTCCGGTATTTCAATGGCCTGTAAATGGCTGATTATCTTCCCGATCATTGCGGGGCTTGATTCCTCCTTTTCCGCTGGGAAAATGGAGGCGCTCCGCGAGGCGTCGCGCAGCGGGTTCGGAAATGGCGATACATTTGATCCCGCAGCGCGCAGCGCGTCGACGCCCTGATTTTCCGGGGGGCAGGGGGCCTTCGATCCTCCTCCTCCGTCAAGGGGCTGTGCATGTTCCGTATTCTCAAATGCCTCGCGGCGAGCCTCGGCGCGTTGCTGCTGGTTTCCTGCGGCGGTGGTTCCGGAAATGTGACGGACACGGTGCTCGTCTACATGGTCGGAAGCAACCTGGAGAGTGACGGGCAGGCAGCCAGCACGAATATCGAGCAAATGCTGGCAGTTTCGCGCACGAGTCAATTGAATATCGTGCTGGAAACCGGCGGCGCGGACAGCCAGGCCGGGCCGCTGGGAATCGACTGGACCCATGTACAGCGCTACCTGGTGAGCAATGGCAAGTTGCAGAAGTTGCAGGATCTGGGTCCTGACAGCGGGATCGACATGGGGCGCGGCTCGACCTTGCGCGATTTTCTCCGCTGGGGAGTGAGCCATTACCCCGCGAACCGTTACATGCTGGTGTTGTGGGATCACGGCGGTGGACCCAACGGAGGTTTCGGCTCGGACGAGGTCACGGGCACGACCATGACGCTCGGGCAGCTGACGCAGGCCGTGCAGGGCTCGGGGACGCAATTCTCCGTGATCGGCTTCGACGCCTGCCTGATGGCCGATGCCGAGGTCGCTTCAGCCCTTTCCCCCTATGCCCACTACCTGGTGGCATCGCAGGATGTCGAGCCCAGCGAAGGCTGGGACTACACGCCGTGGCTGTCCTCCTTGCAGGCACTGCCTGGCGCCAGCGGCGCCACGATCGGGCGCGACATCGTCGATGCCTACATGGGCCAGAATCTGGTGGACCCGACCACCTTGTCCGTGGTGGACCTGCACGCCATGCCCGCCCTGGTGCAGGCGATGGACTCGTATGCAAGCGCGCTGCAGCCGTACGCGGCGCGTTCGGTGCTGGCCTGGCAGGTGCTGGCGGATGCGCGCATGCGCTCCCTCGACTTCATGGGACAGAATTTCGTCGAGCCTTCCACGAGCCCGACCGACCTGGTCGATGAACTGCTGTGGGTCGGCAACACGCAGTCGGCCCTGCTCAAGTCCTTCGGAGCGGACGCCGCGCTCAGCACGGCAGCCGATGGCGTGATCCGTGCGACCCAGGCGGCCGTGGTCTACGACCGGGCCAGCTACAGCGACAGCCAGGCGACCGGATTGAGCGTGTACTTTCCGGCCATGATGGCCAACTACCCGTCGATCGACTACGCCGGACACCTGCTGATCGGTGGGCAGAGCGCGTTCGCTCCCGGCTACGTGAACTCCCTGCTTCCGGCCTACTACGACTTCTACAAGGCCCAGCAGCCCCAGCTCACCGCCAGCGTGGCCACGCAGCCCGTGGTCGGCGCATCCTTCGACGCCACGGTGACCAACAGCTTCGACGCCGTCCTGGTGGCCGCGGGAAGCCCGAGCTGCACGGTCTACGAGGCGGCATCGCCAGCGCAGCAGCCTTGCGAGGAAACGATGCAGCCGGCGACGAGCTACACCCATGATCCGGGGGCGCCGACCTGGCAGTTCAGCTTCGACCTCAGCGCCCAATGGCCGACGCTGCAAGGTTCCGCCGTGGCGCTGCTGCCCGATCCGTCGGTGCTGCGCGGACAGGCCTCGCTGGGCTACCTGATTCCCGCCCATCTGTGGAACCCGAACCGGCAGTTCTTCATGAGCGGCTACCTGCGCGTGGTCATGAACGATAGCGCTGGCGTCGACTCCTATGCCGTCACGGGATTCCAGCCGACGGCGACCCCTTCGGGAAGGACCGTGGGCCTGGAGCGGGGCGATGTCGTGGCGCTGGATGATTTCGTCCAGGGCTCGAATGGCTCGTGGAGTTTCCAGCGCAGCGCCCGCACCGTGACCCTGGACTCGGCCGAGCCCCAGGTTTCGTTCGCGGCCTATCCCTTGGTCGCCGCCAGTCCGCTGACCTACCTGGTCAGCGATCTCACCGGCGCGCTCGACGTGGGTCAGACCCAAGTTTATTGACCGCCCCCAGGGCCGGGCTGCGCCCGGCACCGCCCCCCAGGGGGTCAAGGAAACTTGGGGCGGCCCTGCGTTTCCTTGAGACCGCCCCCAGGGCCGGGCTGCGCCCGACCCGCCTGCATCGGCGTCAGGGAGCCTTCGGCAAGGCCCGCGGCGCGTTCCCGGACGCGCCGCGGGCGCCGTCGGCGGCGGGCGACTCCAGCGCAAGCAAGGCGTCAATCGGCTCGCCGGGTTGCCATGGGCGCCCCAGGCGCTGTTCGATGTACGAGCGAATCAGACGTCGAACGACCTGTGACGGTGTCTGGTCCTCGCGGGCGCACAGCTGCTCGAACAGTTCCTTCTTGCGCGGATCGATCAGAACGGTCAGCCGGGTGGTTCGTTGTTCCATGATGTCTGGCATTGTATTACCATGCAAAGCACATCGCATGTGAATAGCATGCGCATACAAGCCCACCATGAACCCCGCGTTGCTGCTTGCCGTCGAACTTGGCGCGGTTGTCGTCTGGCTGCTGCTGGGCTTGGCCGCGCTGGTGCGCCCGAACTGCACGCGCTGCTCTGCGCATGGGGTGTTCCCGGCAGGGGCCGTGGTCTGCGGGGTCGTCGCCGTCGCCGGCCTGCTCGCCGTGTTCGCTCCGCCGGCCGAGGCGAGCCTTGGCCTGGGCGCGTCCGGGTTCGTGCTGCGCTGGCGCCTGGATTCGCTGTCGGGCTTTTTCCTGCTGCTGATCGGCGCGTCGAGCCTGGGCAGTTCGGTGTTCGCCAGCGGCTATTTCCGCGACGGCGAGGGCGCGCCGCCCGGGCAGATCGCCTGCCTGTACCACGTGTTCCTGGGCGCCATGGCGCTGGTCGTGCTCGCCGCCGACGCCTTCGGCTTCCTGCTCGCCTGGGAGTTGATGGCCGTCGCGTCGTACCTGCTGGTGCTCACGCGAGATGACATGCCCGAGGTGCGCGACGCGGGCTTCCTGTACCTGCTGATGGCACATCTGGGCGGACTGTGCCTGCTGCTCATGTTCACGCTGCTCGGGCACGCAGCGGCCCCGCATTCGCAGGACTGGCTGCAGGGCTTGTCCTTCGACGCCATGCGGCACGCCGCGCTGCCGCCGTGGGTGGCCTCGGCCGCGATGTTGCTGGCCGTGCTCGGCTTCGGCGCGAAGGCCGGGCTGGTTCCGCTGCATGCATGGCTGCCGGAGGCCCATCCGGCGGCGCCGTCGCCGGTATCGGCGCTGATGAGCGCGGTGATGCTGAAAACGGCGATGTACGCGTTGCTGCGCACCAGCCTGGACCTGCTGCACGTCGACAGCATGGCCTGGGGCCTGCTGTTGCTGGCGCTGGGACTCGCCGGTGCGCTGGGAGCGGTGGCGCACGCGGCGGTGCAGGACGACATGAAGCGCCTGCTCGCGTACTCGTCCATCGAGAACATGGGCCTGGCCTTCGCGGCGTTCGGGCTGACCCTGGTGTTCCGCGCCGCCGGACTTCCCGCGCTGGCCGCGCTCGCGCTGGCCGCCATGCTGTTCCACCTGCTGCACCACGCCATGGTCAAGAACCTGTTGTTCCTGGCCACCGGCTCGGTCATGCATGCCACCAGCCAGCGCAGCCTGGGGCGGCTCGGCGGCCTGTTGCAGCGCATGCCGTGGGTCGGCTGGACCACGCTGGCCGCGACGCTGGCCATGGCCGGCCTGCCGTTGTTCGGCGGTTTCGTGGCCGAGTGGCTGCTGCTGCAGGCCTTCGTGCAGTCGCCGGCGCTGCCGCAGGCGCTGCTGGGCATGCTCGTGGCGCTGGGCGCGGCGCTGCTGGTGCTGGTGGCCGCGCTGGCCGCCTACGTGATGGTCAAGTTCTACGGGGTCATTTTCCTGGGGCGTGCGCGCGAGCCGGGGCTGCAGGCCGCGCACGATCCCGGCTGGGCGCAGCGCGCCGGGCTGCTGTGGCTGGCGGTCGCCGGCGTGTCGACCGGTCTGTTCCCCGGGCTGGTGCTGCGCCTGATCCGGCTGGTCGAGCTGCCGCTGCTGGGCAGCGCAGTCGCCACCGGCCCCGGCTGGTCGCGCCTGGCGCCGATTTCGGCGCAACGAGCCACCTTCGATCCGCTCGCGCTGGTCCTGCTCGGGCTGGCGCTGGCTGCAGCGGGCGTGCTGGCGGCCCACTCGTGGCGCGGCGCACGCATCCGGCGCGCGCCGTTGTGGGCCTGCGGGGAACTGCCGGGTTCGCCGCGCATGCAGGACAGTGCCGAGGGCTTCGGCCAGCCGGTGCGGCGCCTGTTCGCGCCGCTGTTCGACCTGCACGTGCAGGCGCCCGATCCGCAGCAGGCGCAGCCGGTCTACCGCGAAAGCATCGCCGACCCGCTGCGAAGCCGCGCGTACGCGGCGGTGGCGCGCGGCGTGCTCGGCGCAGCGCGCCTGCTCGGGCGCGTGCAGGGGGTGGGAATGGCCGGCTACCTGATCTACACCTTCGGCACGCTGCTGCTGTTGCTCATCGTGGTGCTGCGATGAGCCTGCTCGACGCCCTCGTCACCCAGGTGCTCAGCGTGCTGGCCGCGCTGCTGCTGGCGCCGCTGCTGTCGGGCTGGGTCGCGCAGTGCAGGGCGTGGTTGTCGAATCGTTCCGCGCCGCCGCTGTGGCAGCCCTATCGGGACCTGCGCAAGCTGCTGCGGCGCCAGCCGATCCTGCCCGACGGCGCCAGCCCGCTGTTTCGTGCCGTGCCGTACGTGCAGCTCGCGAGCATGAGCGCGGCCGCCGCCATCATCCCGTCGTTGAGCACGGATCTTCCACTGGCCTCGGTGGCCGATGCCGTCGCGCTGGTCGGCCTGTTCGCGCTGGCGCGCGTGTTCCAGGCGCTGGCGGCGATGGATCCGGGCAGCGCGTTCGGCGGGCTCGGCGCGCGGCGCGAGATGATGCTGGGTTTCCTGGCCGAGCCGGCGCTGCTGATGGTGGTGTTCAGCGCGTCGCTGCTCGCCGGCAGTACCCAGTTGCCGGTGCTGGCCGAGGCCCTGCAGGCGCGCGGGCCGAGCATTCACCCGGCGCTGGCGTTCGGGGCCGTTGCCTTCGTCATGGTGCTGCTGGCGGAGAACGCTCGCCTGCCGGTCGACAACCCGAGCACGCACCTGGAGCTCACGATGATCCACGAGGCCATGGTGCTCGAGTACGCGGGGCGCCACCTGGCCTTGATCGAATGGGCGCAGAGCCTGAAGATGTTCAATTACATCTGCATGGGCTACGCGATGTTCGCGCCGTGGGGGCTGGCGTCTGGCGGCCGGAGCCTGGCGTGGCTGCTGCCGGCGGCGGTCGCGCTGACGTGCAAGCTCGCGCTGGCCGGTGGCGGCATCGCGCTGGTGGAAACCAGCAGCGCCAAGCTGCGCGTGTTCCGGGCGCCCGAATTCCTCGCCACCGCCTTCCTGCTGGCCGTGCTCGGGCTGTGGGTGGGGCTGATGCTCGAGCCGTGAACGCCATGCACTCCAGTCTCTCCGCGCTGGCCGTGTCGTCGCCGGTGCTGTCGTGGATCCACCTGTTCGCGGCGCTGCTGCTGCTGCTGTCGTTCGCGATGCTGTCGCAGCGCCGGGTGATGGGTCTGATCTGGCTGTTCGCGTGGCAGGGGGCCTTGCTCGCGCTGACTTCGGTGCTCGTGGGCTGGAGCTCGGCGCAGCCGGAGCTGTACGGTTCGGCGCTGCTCGCGCTGCTGCTCAAGGTGATCGTGCTGCCCTGGGTGCTGCTGCGCCTGACCCGGCGCCTGCACGCGCAATGGGACATCGAGCCGTTGTTCAACATTCCCCTGATGCAATTGCTGGGCATGGCGCTCGTGCTGTGCGCGTTCGCGCTGGCGCAGCCCCTGGCCCACCTGGCGCACGCCGCCACGCGCGGACTGCTGGGCATCGCCATGGCGGTGGTGTTTCTCGCGCTGCTGATGATGATCAGCCGGCGCAACGCCATCGCCCAGGTGCTGGGCTTCCTGGCCATGGAGAACGGCTTGCTGTTCGCGGCCACCGCGGCTACCCGCGGCATGCCGATGGTCGTGGAGCTGGGCATCGGGCTCGACCTGCTGGTGGGCGTGTTCGTGCTCGGGGTGTTCGTGCTGCGCATCCGCGAACAGTTCGACAGTCTCGAGTGGCCGGCGTCGCCGCCGCCGGAGGGCTGAGCATGCACGCGACGCTGCAGTTGCAGTGGCTTCCGGCGGCGATGCTGGCGCTTCCGCTGGCAGGCAGTGCCACGCTGGCCTGGCTGGGCCTGCGCGCCGGCGCCGACCTGCTGAACCTGGGCTTCAGCGTGCTCGGTTTCGCGTTGTCCTGCGTGCTGGGCGTGGCGGTCGCCGTCGACGGGCCGCTGAGCGCGCTGGGCGGGCAGCTGTACGCCGACGCGCTCAACACCTACCTGGTCGTGCTGACCACCTTCGTGGCGGCCGGGACCGCTGCGTTCTCGGTGCCGTACATGCGGGTCGAACAGGCGGCCGGCCGCCTGGGCGGGCAGCGACTGCGCCTGTACCACGCGATGTTCCAGATGTTCGTGTTCACGATGCTGCTGGCCTTGCTGAGCAACAACCTGGGACTGCTGTGGGTGGCCATGGAGGCAGCCACGCTGTCGACGGTGCTGCTGGTGTCCCTGTACCGCACGCAGGCCGGGCTGCAGGCGGCGTGGAAGTACTTCATCCTGTGCGGAGTCGGCCTCGCCCTCGCGCTGTTCGGCACCGTGCTGGTGTACGCCGCGGCCGAGCGCGTGCTGGGCGGTCAGGGGGCGCAGGCGCTGCTGTGGACCCGACTGGCCGCCGCGCGCGGCGCGCTGGAGCCGGCGGCGATGGGAGCCGCCTTCGTGTTCGTGCTGGTCGGCTACGGCACCAAGGTGGGCCTGGTGCCGCTGCACAGCTGGCTGCCCGACGCGCACGCCGAAGGGCCCACGCCGGTGTCGGCGGTGCTGTCGGGCCTGCTGCTCAACGTGGCGCTGTACGCGGTGCTGCGCCTGCGCGTGCTCGTGCAGGGCAGCGTGCACGCGGCGTGGCCCGGGCTTCTGCTGCAGGGCTTCGGCGTCGTCTCGGTGCTGTTCGCGTCGCTGCTGCTGTGGCGCCAGCGCGATGCCAAGCGCCTGTTCGCCTGGTCCTCGATCGAGCACATGGGCCTGGCCACCTTCGGCTTCGGCCTGGGCACGCCGCTGGCCACCTTCGGCGCGTTGCTGCACCTGTGCGTGCATGCATTGACCAAGAGCGCGATCTTTTTCAGCGTGGGGCACGCGTCGCAAAAGGCCGGCACGCCGGCGCTGGATGCGATCCGCGGCCTGCGCGCACGCTCTCCGGCGCTGGGCTGGGTGCTGCTGCTGGGGGCCCTGGGAATCGTCGGGCTGCCGCCCTTCGGCGTGTTCGTCAGCGAATTCCTGATCCTCGGCAGCGCCGTGACGGTCGCCGCCTGGAGTGTGGTGCCCCTTCTTCTGGGCCTGCTGGTGGCGCTGGCGGCGGTGCTGTGGCGCGTGCAGCCGATGGTGTTCGGGCGCACGCGCGAGGTGCCGCTGCGCACGCTGGCGCGGCGCCCCTGGTTGTTGCCGGCCTGGGTGCACCTGGCGCTGGTCCTGATGCTCGGCTTGTGGATTCCCGGCTTCGTCGCGGCTGCCTGGCATGCCGCTGCCGCGGTGCTGCTGGGAGGCGCGTCATGAGCGAGTCCTGCTTGCTGACGGCCGAACTCGAGCTGCCGCTGACGCAGCTTCGGCTCGATGCCTCGGAGTGGGCGCGCAGCGCGCAGCAACTGCACGACGAAGGCGCGCGCCTGCTCAGCCTGTGGGGGGAGCCGGCGGAGCAGGGAGGCAGCGTGGTATTCGGGTTGTGGCTGCGCGAGCAAGGCCTGCTGCTGGCCCGGCTCGACGTGGGCGCCGGCGGGCGCTACCCCGGCCTGCACGCGTGGTTTCCGGTCGCGCAGCGCCTGCAGCGCGCGTTGCGCGACCTGCTGGGTCCGCTCGCGCAGGGCATGGACCCGCGCCCCTGGCTTCGGCACCAGGCCTGGAGCGCCGACTGGCACCCGCTGCGCCCCGACGCCGGCGAGCGGCGCCGCGGCGAGCATGCCGAGCCCTACGAGTACGTCGAGGTGCAAGGCCAGGGCGTGCACGAGATCAACGTCGGCCCGGTGCACGCCGGCATCATCGAGCCGGGACAGTTCCGCTTCTCGCTGCTCGGCGAGCAGGTGCTGCGCCTGGAGCAGCGCCTGGGCTGGACCCACAAGGGCGTGGCGCGGCTGTTTCAGCGCCGCGATGCCGCGGCCGCGGTGCGCCTGGCGGCGCGCCTGAGCGGCGACAGCACGGTGGCCGGCGCGTGGGCCTGCTGCATGGCGCTGGAAGCCGCCGCCGGGCTGCAGGCGCCGCCCAGGGCGCGACAGTTGCGCGCGCTGCTGCTCGAGCGCGAGCGCATCGCCAACCACCTGGGCGACATCGGGGCCATCGCGGGCGACACCGGGCTGACCTTCGGTCAGTCGCAGTTCTCGATGCTCAAGGAACAGGTGCTGCGCGTGAACCAGCAGGCCTTCGGCGCGCGCTGGCCGATGGATGCGCTGTGCCCCGGGGGCGTCGCCCGCGACATTGCCCCGGCATCGCTGGGCGCGCTCGACGCGCAATGCCTTCGCCTGGCCGACGATGCGCGCGTGCTGCTGGCGGCCTTCGACCAGCACGCGGGGCTGCAGGACAGGCTCCGGGCCACCGGCCGCGTGGCGCCCGCGCTCGCCCGCGAGCTGGGCATGCTGGGGCTGGCCGCCCGCGCCAGCGGGCAGGACATCGATCTGCGGCGCCACATGCCGCTGTATGCGGGCCATGAGCTGCGCGTGCCGCTGCAGACGGCCGGGGACGTCGCGTCGCGCATGGCGCAGCGCTTCGAAGAATTGTTCGAATCGCTGCGTCTGTGCCGCGAGCTGCTGCTGTCGTTGCCGACCGGCGCGCTTCGCGCGCCTTGGCCGGGGCGGGCAGCGGGCTTCGCGCGTGGCTGGTCGCTGGGACTGGTCGAGGGCTGGCGCGGCCCCGTGCTGGTGGCGTTGCGCCTGGACGCCGACGGGCGCGTGGCGCAGGCCCACGCGCACGATGCGTCGTGGCAGAACTGGCCGGCCGTGGAACTCGCGGCCACGCAAGACATCATCGCCGACTTCCCGCTGATCAACAAATCCTTCAACCTGTCGTACTCCGGGCACGACACCTGAAACCATGTGGCACATCCTGCGCCGGGTCGCTCGTGTCGGCCCGATTTCCGCCGAGCCGGTCGTCGAACCGCCCTCCGGGTCGGCTGGCGCGTCGCCGGCGCTCGAGCCTGGCGCCGTCGCACGCGAGCACATCGACGCCGAGTTGCTGCGCCTGCTGAGCCGTTCGCTCGCGGTGCGCGTGGTCGATGCCGGTTCGTGCAATGGCTGCGAGTTCGAGCTGGGGGCGCTGTCCAACCCCTACTACAACATCGAGGGGCGGGGCCTGCGCTTCGTGGCCAGTCCGCGGCACGCCGACGTGCTGCTGGTGACCGGGCCGGTGACCCTGCACATGCGCGACGCGCTGCTTCGCAGCTACGAGGCCATGCCCGAGCCGCGCCTGGTCGTCGCGCTGGGCGACTGCGCGGCCGACGGCGGCGAGTTCGCCGGCAGCTACGCGGTGTGCGGCGGGGTGTCCGAAGTGCTGCCGGTGGACCTGCGAATTCCCGGCTGCCCGGTGCCTCCGTTGCGGGTCCTGCAGGGTCTGCTGGAGCTGGTTCGCCAGCGACGCTGAGGCGCTGAGCTGCTTCAGGCTGCTGCCTGCGCCGGTTCGAAAAGCCCCCGCACTTGCGCGGCGAGCTCCCCGAACCCGGCGGGGTCGGTCACGCACAGCCGGGGCGCCTGCGCGAAACCCTGGTAGTTGCGCTGCATCGACGCTCCGTAGCTCGGGTCGTAGTGCTGTTGCAGCAGTTCGCGCGTGAGCTGTTCGAAGGCCCCGTCGGCGACCAGGCCCTGCCAGCGCGCGACGGCCTGCGCGCCGCGCAGCACATGCAGGGTCTGCAGGCGCCGCTGCAGCTCGGGCGGGTCGGCGATCATGTCGGCGTAGTCGCCGAGCAGCACCTGCACGCGCACGTCGGGCTCGGCCTCCACGCGCAGGCACTCGGCGGCGCGCATGCGCTCGATCAGCGCCGGCGGCACCTGCAGGCGCCCGATCTTGCGGCTTTCGCTCTCGACGTAGACCGGGCGCCCGGGGTCGAAGCCGAGCATGCGTTCCCAGATGCGGGTCTCGAAGGCCTTTTGCGACGGCTGTGCCTCGTCGCGCATGGCGCCGAGCACCGAGCCGCGATGCGCGGCCAACGCCTCGAGGTCGAGCACCTGCGCGCCGCCGGCGTGCAGCGCCTGCAGCAGGCGGCTCTTGCCGCAGCCGGTCGGCCCGCAGACGACGACCAGGCGCTGCCGGTCGCTGAACTGCTGCAGCTGGCGCACCAGCGCCGCGCGCAGCGCCTTGTAGCCGCCGCGCACCAGGCTGACGGCGAAGCCGACCTGCGCCAGCACGTGGGCCATGGCGCCGGAGCGGTTGCCGCCGCGCCAGCAGTACACCAGCACGCGCTGGCGGCGCGGCCACGCGGCGGCGCCATGCTCCATGTGCAGCGCGATGTTGCGCGCCACCAGCACGGCGCCCAGGCGCTTGGCCTCGAACGATCCCTGCTGCTTGTACAGCGTGCCCACTCGCGCGCGCTGCTCGTCGTCGAGCACCCACCAGTTGAGCGCTCCCGGCATGTGGTCCAGCGCGAACTCGCCGGGGCTTCGCACATCGAGCACGGCGTCGAAGCCCTGCAGGCCCGACAGCGCCTCGTCGGCTTCGAGCAGGAGCGGGTTCATTTGTGCCCGCTGTGCCGCTCGCGCAGCAGCGGCTCGAGCAGCGGCCACACGGTATCGAGCATCACCGGCTGGGCCTTCGCGGTGGGGTGGATGTCGTCGGCCTGGAACCAGTCGGGGTGGCCCACGACATCGGCCAGCAGGAACGGCACCAGCGGCACGTGCTGCAGGCGCGCGACGCGGGGGAAGATTTGTTCGAAGCCGCGTGTGTAGGCCGGGCCGTAGTTCGGCGGGATTCGCATGCCGACCAGCAGCACGCGGGCGCCGAAATACTGGCAGGCGCTGACCATGGAACGCAGGTTGGACTCGGTGGCGGCGAGCGAAAGACCGCGCAGCGCATCGTTTCCGCCGAGTTCGACGACCACCACGCGGGGGTGGTCGCGCTGCAGCAGCGCCGGCAGGCGCTGCATTCCGCCGGCGGTGGTCTCGCCGCTGATGCTGGCGTTGACCACGCGCCAGTCCAGGCCCTTGTCGTGCAGTCGCCTTTGCAGCAGCGCCACCCAGCCTGCGCCGGTCTCCAGTCCGTAGCCCGCCGACAGGCTGTCGCCGATGACCAGCACGACCGGGGCAGCCGGCGCCGCGGCGGCGTCGGCGGCGCGCAGCGGCAGCATGCCCAGCAACACAATTCCTAGAATGAAGCTCCAACGACGTCGCATGCCATGTCCTCGAAACAATCAGCAGTCCTCACCGGGCCAGGCTCAGCCGGGCCCTCCGCGAATTCGCAAGCCGCCATTGTCGCCCAGCATCTGCGCAAGGCGGTGCGCGACGCTTCCGGAGAGCTGGTCGTGCTCGACGACGTGAGCCTGGACCTGGCGCCCGGCGCCAGCCTGGCCATCGTCGGCCCGTCGGGCTCGGGCAAGTCGACGCTGCTGGGCCTGCTCGCCGGGCTGGACCTGCCGAGCTCGGGCAAGGTGTGGATCGACGGCGTCGACCTGTTCGCCCTCGACGAGGACCGGCGCGCCGCGCTTCGCGCTGCGCGTCTCGGTTTCGTGTTCCAGAATTTCCAGCTGATCGAGCACGTGGATGCGCTGCACAACGTGAGCCTGGCGCTCGACATCGCGGGCAGGCCCGGCGACTCGCTGCAGGCGGCCCGGGACATGCTCGCGCGGGTCGGCCTCGCCGGGCGCGAGCATCGCAAGCCGGGCGTGCTGTCCGGCGGGGAGCAGCAGCGCGTCGCGCTGGCGCGCGCCTTCGTCACGCGCCCGGGGCTGCTGCTGGCCGACGAGCCCACCGGGAACCTCGATGCCGCCACCGGGGCGCGCATCATCGACCTGTTGTTCGCATTGCAGCGCCAGCAAGGCACCACGCTGGTGCTGGTGACCCACGACCCCCAGCTCGCCGCGCGCTGCGACGCGGTGCTGGAATTGCAGTCCGGGCGCGTCGTGCGCCACGGCCCGCGCGAATCGGTGCTTCCATGAGCCTCAAGCTGCTGTACGGATTTCATGCCGTCGCCACGCGTTTGCGCGCGGCCCCTCAAAGCGTGCGCGAGTTGTTGATCGACGCATCGCGCCACGACGCCCGCATGCGCCAGTTGCTGGCGCGCGCCGAGCAGGCCGGGGTGGCTGCGCAGTCCGTCGATTCGGCGCGCCTGGATGCGCTGGTCGCCGATCGCCGCCACCAGGGCGTGGTGGCGCGCGTCGAGGCGCTGGCCCAACCCACGACGCTCGACGCGGTGCTGGACACCGCGCAGGGCACGCCGCTGCTGCTGGGGCTCGACGGCGTCACCGACCCGCACAATCTCGGCGCCATCCTGCGCAGCGCCGATGCGGCCGGAGTGCACGCGGTGTTCGCGCCGAAGGACCGCGCAGTCGGGCTTACTCCGGTGGTTGCCAAGGTGGCCAGCGGCGCCGCCGACACGGTGCCCTACCTGATGGTCACGAACATGGCGCGCGCGCTGGCCGGCCTGCGCGAACGCGGCGTGCAGGTGGTGGGCGCCGCCGGCGAGGTCGACGCCAGCCTGTACGCCTGCGACCTGCGCGAGCCCACGGCGCTGGTGCTGGGCGCGGAGGGCAGCGGGCTGCGCCGCCTGGTGCGCGAAAACTGCGACCGGCTGGCGCGCATCCCGATGCAGGGCAGCGTCGACAGTCTCAACGTCTCGGTGGCGGCCGGCGTGTTCCTGTTCGAGGCGGTGCGCCAGCGAGGCGCCGATGCCGGCGCGTCGCCGGCCTGACCGGCCCGGCCCTGGGGGTACTCAGCAGCGCTCGGCGAGCTGCTTGTGGGCGCGTCGCAGGCCCAGCCAGACCAGCAGTCCGAGCACGGGAATGGAAAGCCCCTGCGCCAGCTCCGGGTCGACATGCAGCCAGTGGCGCGCCGCGCCGAACAGGTGCCCGACCAGCGACGACGCGTAGTAGGTGATCGCCGCCACCGACAGGCCCTCGACGGTCTGCTGCAGCCGAAGCTGCAGGTACTGCCGCCGGTTCATCGAGCTGAGCAGTTCGCGGTTCTGCTGCTGCATCTGCACCTCCACACGGGTGCGAAGCAGGTTGGAGCATCGTGAAATGCGCTCCGACAGGCCCTGCAGTCGGCGCGCAGTGTGCGCGCAGGTCTGCATGGCCGGGCTCAGGCGCCGGTCCATGAACTGGCCCAGGGTCTGCAGCCCGCCGAACGGCGCCTCGTGCAGGTCCTGGATGCGCCGGCCCACCAGGTCGTAGTACGCGGCGGCGGCCGTGAAGCGCGCGTGGTGGCGTGCGTACAAGCCTTCGACATTCGAGGCCAGCCCCGAAAGCTGCTCGAGGGTCTGGCGGTCGCGCTCGCCCTCGGCGCGGCGGATGGCGTCCATGATCTGGGCCAGTTCGCTCTCGGCGCCGGCCAGTTGCGGACCGATCGAGCGAGCCACCGGCAGCGCCAGCAGCGCCAGCATGCGGTAGGTCTCGATCTCCAGCAGTCGCTGCACCAGTCGGCCGCGGCGGCGCGCCGAGATCTCGCGCGTGAGCACGACGAAACGGGCGAATCCGTCGGCGTGGATTCGCAGGTCGCTGTAGACCCGGGCCTGGCGGTCGGCGGCCTCGGAGGCCACCAGCGCGTCGCCGTCGAGCACGGAGTCGAATTCCGGCGCAGGCCAGTCCTCGGTATCGGCGATCTCGGCCGGCAGCGCGGTGTGGATGGCGCATAGCAGCTCGCCGGGGATCTGCTGTCGCCACGCGTCCGACAGCGCGCCGGCCGCGGACACGGAAAACCAGTCAGGCGCGCCGTCGGGCAGGCCGGGCCGGATGAAGGTGTAGGAGACGAACTCGCCATGGCGCTCCCAGCGCAGGCGCACCGGCCCGACCTGCGCGGAGTAGAAGCTGCTGTCGTCGGCCGGCCGCGGCAGGTGGTGGTCGTCGAGCAGCCGGCACAGGTGCTCGCGCGAGACGCCTTGCTGCGCCGGATCGGCCAGGAAGGCCATGTGGGTGATCAGGCACGGCGCGGGCAGGCGCTCGAACGGGCGGGCGTGGATTTCGTTGTGCAGTTGCTGGCGCAGTGCGTGTTCTTGCATGACGGACGACGGGATGCGGGGGGCGGTCGGGTGCCCCGGGCAGCGACACGCGTTCGCTGCCCGGGGCCGGGGCGGCAGCATAGCGCCTGCCGCCGGCGGCGACTTCGATGCTGCAGGGCAGCGAGGCCGGGCCGTGATCGTGTCTATAATGCCAAGGTTTTGTCGGAGGCCGTTTTCGGCTTGCGGCAAGCCGCCGCGGCGCAGCATCAGCTTCAAGGGGTAGCCTCGAGGCGATGCGAAAGCGCGGCGAAATTCGCGAACCGGCCCGACCAGGTGCCCGGCGCGGGTGAGGGCGAAATGCCCCGCACCGCGCGGGTGAGGGGCCGTCTTTCAGACCCAACCTAGGAATCAGAGATGTCCGTTTCCATGCGTGAAATGCTCGAGGCCGGCGTGCACTTCGGCCACCAGACCCGTTTCTGGAACCCGAAGATGGCGCCCTACATTTTCGGGCACCGCAACAAGATCCACATCGTCAACCTCGAGAAGACGTTGCCGCTGTTCCAGGACGCCTGCAAGTACGGTCGCCAGATGGCGGCGCGTCGCGGCACGATCCTGTTCGTGGGCACCAAGCGTCAGGCCGGCGAGATCGTGCAGGCCGAGGCCGAGCGCTGCGGCATGCCCTACGTGAACTCGCGCTGGCTGGGCGGCATGCTCACCAACTTCAAGACCGTCAAGGGCTCGATCAAGAAACTCAAGGACATGCAGACCCAGATCGCCGAAGGCGCGCTGGAGCACATGACCAAGAAGGAACAGCTGATGTTCCAGCGTGAGCTTGCCAAGCTGGAGAAGTCCATCGGCGGCATCCAGGACATGAACGCGCTGCCGGACGCGATGTTCGTGATCGACGTCGGCTACCACAAGATCGCCGTGGAAGAGGCCCATATGCTGGGTATTCCCATTATCGGCGTGGTGGATACCAACCATTCGCCGATCGGCATCGACCACGTCATTCCCGGCAACGATGACTCGGGCAAGGCCGTCGCGCTGTACTGCCGCGGAATCGCCGACGCCATCCTCGAGGGCCGCAACGACGCGCTGAGCGAGGTCGTGCAGACCGCCTCCGAGGAGGGCGCCGAGTTCGTCGAGGTCGCCGACGAGCCGCCCGCGGCCTGAGAGCCGGGTCCGGGCATACGGTTCCCGCAACCGGCCGCTCCGGCAGCCGGGCAATGTTTTCACAGGGGGCTGTTCGCAGCCCCCTTGTTCAATCCAGGATCGAATCAGGAGTGCAATATGGCGGCAATCACCGCATCCATGGTCGCTGAACTTCGCGCCAAGACCGACGCCCCGATGATGGAGTGCAAGAAGGCGCTGACCGAGGCCGAGGGCGACATGGGTCGTGCCGAGGAACTGCTGCGCGTCAAGCTCGGCAGCAAGGCCAGCAAGGCCGCCGCGCGCGTCACCGCCGAGGGCATCGTCGCGGTGCACATCGACGGCACCGCCGGCGCCATCGTGGAAATCAACTGCGAGACCGATTTCGTCGCCAAGAACGACGATTTCCTGGCTTTCGGCAACCTGCTGGCGCGACTTGTCGCCGAGCGCGACCCGGCCGACGTCGCCGCGCTGTCGGCGCTCGAGGTCGACGGCAGTTCCATCGAGGCGCAGCGCACGACGCTGATCGGCAAGATCGGCGAGAACATGACCATCCGCCGCTTCAAGCGCTTCGCGTCGGGCGCCAGCCTGGCCAGCTACCTGCACGGCACGCGCATCGGCGTGGTCGTCGAGTTCGACGGCGACCCGGTGGCCGCCAAGGACGTCGCGATGCACGTGGCGGCGATGAAGCCGGTGGCGCTGTCGTCCGCCGACGTGCCCGCCGCGCTGATCGAGACCGAGCGCTCGATCGCCACGCAGAAGGCCGCCGAGGACGCCGACAAGGCGCGCGCCGAGGGGCGTCCGGTGCAGTCCCCCGAGATCGTCGCCAAGCGCGTCGAGGGCTCGGTGCAGAAGTACCTCAAGGAGGTCTCGCTGTTCAACCAGGCCTTCGTGAAGAACGACAAGCAGACGGTCGAGCAGATGCTGGCCGCGGCGAAGACCCGCGTGCTGGGCTTCACGCTGTACGTGGTGGGTGAGGGCATCGAGAAAAAGTCGGAGAATTTCGCCGACGAGGTCGCTGCCCAGATGGCCGCCGCGCGCGGTGCCTGAAGCCCTGCGCAGCGCCGCTTGCATACGTCCCCCATCGATTCGCCCCATCTCGCGGAGAACCCAGGCATGAGCGGTTACAAGCGTGTGTTGCTCAAGTTGTCGGGCGAGGCATTGATGGGGGATGACCCCTACGGCATCAACCGCTCGACCATCATGAAGATGGTCGAGGACATCGCCCAGGTCGTGCACCGCGGCGTGCAGCTGGCGGTCGTCATCGGCGGCGGGAACATCTTCCGCGGAGTCGCCGGAGGCGCCGTCGGCATGGACCGCGCCACGGCCGACTACATGGGCATGCTGGCGACCGTGATGAACTCGCTGGCGCTGGCCGACGCGATGCGCCATGCGGGGCTGGTGGCGCGCGTGATGTCGGCCATCAGCATCGACCAGGTGGTCGAGTCCTATGTTCGCCCGAAGGCGCTGCAGTATCTCGAGGAAGGCAAGTCGGTGATCTTCGCCGGAGGCACCGGCAACCCCTTCTTCACCACCGACACGGCGGCCGCGTTGCGGGCCGCCGAGATCGGCGCCGAGGTCATGCTCAAGGCGACCAAGGTGGACGGCATCTACACCGCCGATCCGGCGCGCGACCCGCAAGCCACCCGCTACGAGCAGATCAGCTTCGACGAAGCCATCGTCAAGCGCCTGCAGGTGATGGACGCCACGGCGTTCGCGCTGTGCCGCGACCAGGGCCTGCCGATCCGCGTGTTCAGCATCTTCAAGCCCGGCGCGCTGCTGCGCGTGGTGCAGGGCGAGCCCGAGGGCACCCTGGTGCACCTTTGACCCATGCAACCCGAGTCCGCAATATGACCATCGCCGACATCAAGAAACACTGCGAGCAGCGCATGCTCAAGTCCCTTGAGGCCCTGCGCACCGACCTGAGCAAGGTGCGCACCGGCCGCGCGCACGCGGGGCTGCTCGACCACATCACGGTCGACTACTACGGCAGCCCGATGCCGATCAACCAGGTGGCCAACGTCAATCTTCTCGACGCGCGCACGATCAGCGTGCAGCCGTGGGAGAAGAAGATGGTGCAGGCCGTGGAGAAGGCGATTCGCGATTCCGACCTGGGGCTCAACCCGATGACCCAGGGCGACCTGATCCGGGTGCCGATGCCTGCGCTGACCGAGGAGCGCCGACGCGACCTGGTCAAGGTCATCAAGCAGGAAGGCGAGGCCGCCAAGGTCGCCGTGCGCAACCTGCGGCGCGACGCCAACCAGCAGCTCAAGGACCTGGTCAAGGCCAAGGAGGCCTCCGAGGACGACGAGCGCAGGGCGCAGGAAGAGGTGCAGAAGCTCACCGACCGCTTCATCGCCGATGTCGAGAAGGCCATCGCGCAGAAGGAAGCCGAGATCATGGCCGTCTGAACAAGCCGCAGCCCCTGACGTGTCCAGCAAGCGATCCCCCCGCAAGCCCGCTGTCGTGCCGCGTCACGTGGCCGTGGTGATGGACGGCAACGGCCGCTGGGCCACGCGCCGGCTGCTGCCTCGCACCGCCGGCCACAAGTTCGGCGCCGACGCCCTCAAGCGCCTGGTGCGCGGCTGCGTGCAGCATGGCGTGCAGTACCTGACGGTCTTCGCGTTCTCGTCGGAGAACTGGCAGCGCCCGGCCGACGAGGTGGGCGCGCTGATGGAGCTGTTCCTGCAGGCGCTGCAGCGCGAGACGGTGGAACTCGCCGCGCAGGGCGTGGTGCTGCACTTCATCGGCGACCGCAGCCCGCTGCACGAGCAGATGCGCGAGCTGATGACGCGCGCGGAACAGGCCCCGGTGGACAACCCGCGTCTGCGCCTGAACGTGGCGCTGAACTACGGCGGGCGCTGGGATGTCGCGCAGGCGGCGAGGGCGGTGCAGCTCGCCGGGCTGGAGATGAGCGAGCAGAACCTGGCACGCCACATGTGCCTGGCCGACATTCCCGAGCCGGACCTGCTGATCCGCACCGGAGGCGACCACCGCATCAGCAACTTCCTGTTGTGGCAGCTCGCCTACACCGAGTTGTATTTCACGAGCACGCTGTGGCCGGATTTCGATGAAAAATCCCTCGCGGACGCGCTGGCCGATTTCGCGCACCGCGAACGCCGCTTCGGCGGCGTGCCGCCCGGATCCGACGACTCCGGGCTTCGAGTGGCCTGAAGCCTGCCGGCGCAACCCGATGCTGCGCACCCGACTGATCACCGCCTTCGTGTTGCTGGCCGTGCTGTTGCCGCTGCTGGCCTTCACCGGCGCGCGCGCCTTCGGCGCGGCCGCCGCGGTGTTCGCATCCGCCGGCATGTGGGAGTGGGCGCGCCTGGCCGGAATGCGCGGTCCGCGCGCGCTGGCCTGGGCCGGCGTGTGGCTGCTGACGGTCGCCGGGGTGCTGCTGTCCCCGCTGGCCAGCGTCGACCCGGATGCCAGCTTCGCGCTGGCGGCACTGGCCTGGGCCGCGTTGCTGCTGGGCAGCCTGCCGCGCGCCAGCCTGCCGCGCGCGTTCGGCGCTCCGGTGGTGCTGTGCCTGCTCGGATTCGTCATCCTGTTCGCCGCGTGGATGGCCCTTTGGCATGCCCGGGCCATGGGCGTGCAGTTCCTGGTGTCGGTGCTGATGCTGGCGTGGGTGGCCGATGTCTCGGCCTATTTCGGCGGGCGTGCGATCGGCGGGCGCAAGCTGGCGCCGCGCATCAGTCCGGGCAAGACGATGTCCGGCGCGTTTTGCGGCCTGTTCGGCGTGCTGGTCTACACCGTGGTGTGCGCGCGGGTTCCCGAGCTGCGACACACCCTGGGCGCGCGCCTGGGCGCGCGCTACGGGCTGGGCCCGGCGCTGCTGGCATGCGCGCTGCTTGCGGCGCTGACGGTGGCCGGGGACCTGTTCGAATCCCTGCTCAAGCGCCGCGCCGGCGTGAAGGACAGCAGCGGACTGCTGCCCGGGCACGGCGGGGTGCTGGACCGCATCGACGCGCTGCTTCCGCTGCTGCCGGTGGTCATGTTGCTGGTGCCATGAAACGTCTGACCATTCTCGGAAGCACCGGCTCCATCGGCTGCAGCACGCTGGAGGTGCTGCGCCTGCACCGCGACGACTTCGACGTGTTCGCGCTCGGGGCTCGCGCCAGCGACTCCCGCCTGCTCGAGCAGTGCCTGGAGTTCTCGCCGGAGTTCGCGGTGCTGGAGGACGCGCAGGCTGCCGCGCGCCTCGAGCGCTCGCTGCGCGGGCACGGCTGCCGCACCGAGGTGCTGGCGGGTGCGCAGGCGCTGGTGCAGGTGGCGGCGGCCCCGCAGACCGACATGGTCATGGCGGCCATCGTCGGCGCCGCCGGGCTCGACTCCGCGCTGGCCGCGGCGCGGGCCGGCAAGCGCGTGCTGCTGGCCAACAAGGAATCGCTGGTCGTCGCAGGCGACCTGTTCATGCAGGCCATGCGCGACGGCGGTGGCGAGCTGCTGCCCATCGACAGCGAGCACAGCGCGATCCTGCAAAGCCTGCCCGAGCAGCGCGAATGCTGGGCGCGCGATGTGCGCGAGATCACGTTGACCGCGTCGGGCGGACCGTTCCGGCGCACCGATCCGGCGCAGCTGGCGACCATCACGCCCGAGCAGGCCTGCGCCCACCCGAACTGGAGCATGGGGCGCAAGATCTCGGTCGACTCGGCGACCATGATGAACAAGGCGCTGGAGGTCATCGAGGCGCACCACCTGTTCGCGATGCCGGCCGATCGCATCCGGGTGCTGATCCATCCGCAAAGCATCGTGCATTCGATGGTCACGTACCACGACGGCTCGGTCGTCGCGCAGCTCGGAGCCCCCGACATGCGCACGCCGATCGCCTACGGCCTGTCGTGGCCCAGGCGCATGGCCTCGGGCAGCTCGTGGCTGGACCTGGCGCAGGTCGGCCGACTCGAATTCGAGCGCCCGGATGCCGCGCGCTTTCCCGGGCTGGGCCTGGCCTACGCGGCGCTGCGCATGCCCAGCGGGGCCTGCGCGGTGCTCAACGCAGCCAACGAGGTGGCGGTGCAGGCCTTCCTCGATGGCGCGCTGGGCTTCACGGACATCCATCGGGTCAATGCATCGACCCTCGAGCGCCTGGGCGACAGCCACGCGCAGGAACTCGGCGCATTGCTCGAGCTCGACGCAAGCGCGCGCCGCGAGGCTTCGACCCAGGTACGCGCGGTGGCGCGCTGAACCGGGCACAATGGCTGCTGCGCGCGGCGGCTCCGCGAAGGGCCGGCGCGCCTGCGCCGAACTCCCGTCCCATCGCCGATGCTGACCCTGCTGGCCTTCCTGTTCGCCCTCGCGCTGCTCATCGCGGTACACGAATCCGGGCATTTCCTGGCCGCGTTGTCGTGCCGCGTGAAGGTGCTGAAGTTTTCCATCGGATTCGGACCGGCACTGCTGCGGCGGCGCTTCGGCGCCGACCAGACCGAATTCGTGCTGGCTGCGGTCCCGCTGGGCGGTTTCGTGCGCATGCTCGACGAGCGCGAGGCGCCGGTGGCCGCGGCCGAGCTGCCGCGCGCCTTCAACCGCCAGGGGCCTTGGCGCAGGGCGTGGATCGTTGCGGCCGGGCCGGCCGCCAACCTGCTGCTGGCCGTGCTGCTGTTCGCGCTGGTCGGCATGCTCGGCGTGCGCGAGCCGCTGCCGCTGCTCGGCGCGGCTCCGGCCGGCACGCCCGCGGCCGCCGCCGGCGTGCACCCGGGCCAGCGCGTGCTGGCCACCACCATCGCCGGCGAAACGCGTTCGGTGCAGTCGTGGCCGCAACTGCAGTTGCGCCTGCAACAGGCGGCGCTCGACGGGCGTCGCGTCGAGTTGCGCGTTCGCGAAGCCGGGCGGGAGCAGGACCTGCAACTCGATTTCCGTGCCGATTCCGCAGACGCGGGATCGCCCGATTTCCTGCGCCGCTTCGGCCTGCGTCTGCAGCCGGCGCCGGTGCGCATCGAGCGCGTGCTCGCCGGGGACGCAGCGGCGCTCGCCGGCTTGCGTGCCGGCGACCTGGTGCTCGGGGCCGGGCCCCAGGCCCCGGGGCCGCAGCCGATCGACGCCGACGCGCTGCTTCGCGCCATCGCGCAATCGCGGGGGCAGGCGCTGACCCTGCACATCCAGCGCGGCGCCAGGCGAATCGACGTGGTCGTGCGAGCGCGTGCGCAGCCCGGTGCGCGCGGGGTGGCGCAGTGGCGCATCGGCGCGCTGCTCGATGCTCGCGTGCCCACGGTCCTGGTGCGTCTGGCACCGTGGCCCGCGTTGCAGCAGGGGGCTCGGCGCACGTGGGAGCTCAGCGCGCTCAGCCTGCGCACCCTCGGGCGCATGGTGATCGGGCAGGCGTCGTTGAACGAACTCAGCGGCCCGGTGACCATCGCCGACTATGCCGGGCGCAGCGCCGCGCTGGGCTGGGCGCCGTACCTGAGCTTCCTGGCCGTCGTCAGCCTCAGTCTGGGGGTTCTCAACCTGCTTCCCATACCGGTCTTGGATGGGGGGCATCTCTTGTATTATGCGGTCGAGATCCTGACGCACCGAAAGGTCCCGCAACGCGTGCAGGAGCGGCTGCAGCAAGGCGGTCTGGCTCTGATCGCACTGATGATTGCGGTGGCCTTGTACAACGATATCGCCCGTGTGCTCGGGCCGTTCCATTGAAAAACCCACGCCGAGGTTAATTTGAGGCTTCGTCACGCATTGCAGGGTACTGCCGTGGCCGTCGTCGCCATGGCCTGCGCCCAGGCCTACGCCGCCGATACCTTCGTCATCAAGGACATCCGTGTCGACGGCCTGCAGCGGACCGAGCCGGGCACGGTGTTCACCTACCTGCCGTTTCGCATCGGCGACCAGTACACGCCGGAACTCGGAGCCGCCGCGATTCGCGCGCTGTTCGCCACCGGGCTGTTCAAGAACGTGAGCATCCGCACCACCGGGGACGTGGTCACGGTCGTTGTGCAGGAACGCCCGGTGATCGCCAACGTCGATTTCGTCGGCACGAAGGAGTTCCCGAAGAAGAATCTGGTGGCCGCGCTCAAGCAGGTGGGCCTCGGTGAAGCGCAGCCGTACAACCAGGCGCTGATCGAGCGCGCCGAGCAGGAGCTCAAGCAGCAATACCTGGCCAAGGGCTACTACGGCGCGACCGTGACCACCACGGTCACGCCGCTCGAGCGCAACCGCGTCGACGTGACCTTCAACGTGCAGGAAGGGGCGGTCGCCAAGATCCGCTCGCTGCGAGTGGTCGGCAACCACGTGTTCAGCGAAGGCACGCTGCTCGACCTGTTCTCGTTGTCCACGCCAGGTTGGCTGAGCTGGTATACCAAGTCGGACCAGTATTCCCGCGCCAAGCTCAACGCGGACCTGGAAACCCTGCGCTCGTACTACCTCGACCGCGGCTACCTCGATTTCCGCATCGAGTCGACCCAGGTCGCGCTGTCGCCGGACAAGGATTCGATCGCCATCACCGTCAACGTGCACGAGGGCAGGAAGTACGTCGTGTCGGGCTACAAGCTCGAAGGCAACTACCTCGGCCTCGACAACCAGTTTCGCGCTCTGGTCGAGCTCAAGCCCGGCGACACCTACAGCGCCAAGAAGCTCAACGACAGCGTCAAGGCGATGGTCAACAAGTTCGGCGTGTACGGCTACGCGTTCGCCCGCGTCGAGCCGCAGCCGCAGATCGACCGCGCGAATCACCAGGCGTTCTTCACCATCACCGCCGACCCGGGGCGGCGCATCTACGTGCGCCGCATCAACATCGGTGGCAACACGCGCACCAGCGACACGGTGATCCGGCGCGAGTTCCGCCAGTTCGAGGATGCCTGGTACGACGCCGATCGAATCAAGCTGTCGCGCGACCGCGTGGACCGCCTGGGTTTCTTCCAGGACGTGCAAATGGGCACCGAGGAAGTCCCGGGGACCGACGACGAGGTCGACCTGAACATGCGGGTCAAGGAAAAGCCCACCGGAATGCTCGGCCTGGGCGTGGGCTTCTCGAGCGCGAACAAGCTGTCGTTCAACGCGTCGATCTCGCAGGACAACGTGTTCGGCAGCGGCAACAACCTGAGCCTGAGCCTCGATACCTCCAGCTATTACCGCACCCTCGCGCTGAGCAGCACGAATCCCTATTTCACGCAGGACGGAATCAGCCGAACCCTCAGCGCCTATTACCGCACCATTCGACCCTACACATCGCAGGGCAACAATTACAAGATCGTCACGCCGGGCCTGAGCGTGCAGTTCGGGGTTCCCTTCACGGAACTCGACCGCGTGTTCTTCGGCGTCGGTCTCGAGCAGTACACGCTGGACCTGTCTCCGGGAGCCCCGGCTGCGTACATTTCCTACGTGAACGAATTCGGGCAGACCTCGACCGGCTACCCGCTGACCATCGGCTGGCAGCGCGACAGTCGCAACAGCGCATTGGTGCCCACCGACGGTCGCTACCAGCGCCTGAGCGGCGACTACAGCCCTTTCGGAACCCTGCGCTACGCGCGGGTCAGTTACCAGTACGAGCAATTCTTCCCGGTGACCCGTCTGACCGACCTCGCCGTCAACGGCCTGGTGGGCTACGCGCGCGGGCTCAACGGCCAGCCGCTGCCGGTGTTCAAGTACCTGTACGCCGGGGGCATCGGGTCGGTGCGAGGCTTCCAGCAAAGCTCGCTGGGGCCGCACGACGCGCAGGGCAATGCGCTGGGCGGGGCCAAGCTGCTGGCCGGTGACATCGAGTACCAGTTCCCGTTCCCGGGGTCGGGCGCCGACCGCAGCCTGCGCATGTCGACCTTCCTCGACAGCGGCTATGTGTGGGGCGAGAACCAGAAGATCCAGCTCAGCGACCTGCGGGCCTCGGTGGGTATCGCGGTGTCGTGGATCTCACCCATCGGCCCGTTGAAGTTCAGTCTTGCCAAGCCGGTGCGCACCCGCCCCGGCGACCAGACGCAGACCTTCCAGTTCACCGTCGGCACCGCGTTCTGAGAGGCACGCCATGAAGTTGTTCCCATTCGCCATGCGTCGGGCAGCCACCGCGGCGCTGCTGGTCGGCGGGCTGTTCGCGGGCGCCGCGGCGGCCCAGGCGGCACCGGTGGCCAGTTCCGCCGCCGGCGCGCCCACCGACAGGATCGGTTTCATCAACACCGAGCGCATCCTGAAGGACTCGCTGCTCGCGAAGGCGGCGCAGCACAAGCTCGAGGCCGAGTTCTCGCAGCGTGACAAGAACCTGCGCGACATGGCCGCGCGCATCAAGGCCCTGACGCAGAAGCTGGACAAGGACGGGCCGGTGATGAGCGACAGCGACCGCGCCAACGCGCAGCAGCAGCTCGCCGATCTCAACCGGGACTTCCAGCGCAAGCAGCGCGAGTTCGCCGAGGACCTGAACGCCAGGCGAAACGCGGCGCTGGCGGCCGTGCTGGACAAGGCCAACAAGGTGGTCAAGCAGGTGGCCGAGCAGGGTCACTACGACATCATCTTTCAGGAGGCCGTCTACGTGAACCCGCGCATCGACATCACCGACAAGGTCCTGAAGGCGCTCGACGCACAGACCGCAAGCAAATGAGCCAGCTGCCTTCGGGCGCAGGCCAGGGCCTGCCGGTCGCCGACATCGTCTCGCGCCTGGGCGGGACCCTGCACGGCGACGCGTCGGTTCGTGTGCTGCGCTTCGCGCCGCTGGAACGCGCGCAGGCCGGCGACGTGGCCTTCCTGGCGCGCGCCGAGCAGGGTCGCCAGCTCGAGCACAGCCACGCGTCGTGCGTGATCGTCCCGCAGGGCGTCGCACCCGATGCGCGCTTCGCAGCGGTCATCCAGGCTGTCGATCCGTACCTGTACTACGCGCGGCTGTCGCAGTGGCTGCAGCAACTCGATGCCCCCGAGCCCATGCGGGGACGCCACGCCACCGCGGTCGTGCATGACAGCGCCCGGGTGGCGAACGACGCGTATGTCGATGCCTGCGCGGTGATCGAGCGCGACGCCGTGATCGGGGCGCGTGTCCATGTCGGAGCCGGCTGCTTCGTCGGTGCCGGCGCGGTGATCGGGGCCGATACGCGCCTGCTGCCGCGCAGCGTGGTGATGCACGGTTGCCGCATCGGCGAGCGTTGCACGCTGCACCCCGGCGCGGTGGTCGGGGCCGACGGTTTTGGCTGGGCTCGCGACGAACGCGGAGCCGGGGTGCGCATCGCCCAGACCGGCAGCGTGGTCATCGGCGACGATGTCGACATCGGAGCCAACACCACGGTGGATCGCGGCGCGCTCGACGACACGCGAATCGCCGACGGCGTGAAGATCGACAACCTGGTGCAGGTGGCCCACAACGTGCAGATCGGAGCGCACACGGCCCTGGCCGGCTGCGTGGGCATCGCCGGCAGCGCGCGCATCGGGGCGTACTGCTTCATCGGCGGTGGCGTGGGCATCGCCGGCCACCTGGAGATCGCCGATCGCACGGTGATCGGAGGCATGTCGCTGGTGTCGCGCTCGGTGCGCCAACCGGGGCACTACACCGGCGCCTTTCCGCTGGACCGCCATGAGAACTGGTCCGCCAACGCCGCAGCACTGCGTCATCTCGCCGAGTTGCGCGAGCGCATCCGCAGGCTCGAGAGCAGGCTCGAGTCCCAGAACAACCCCGCCCACGACAAGCCATGACCGTGTTCGACATCAACCAGATCCAGAAACTCCTGCCGCATCGCTATCCCTTCCTGCTGGTCGACCGGGTGGTCGAATTCGTCAAGGGCGAGCGAATCCTGGCGTACAAGAACGTGTCGTTCAACGAGCCGTACTTCACGGGTCATTTCCCGCAGAAGCCGATCATGCCCGGGGTGCTGATCCTGG
This sequence comes from Pseudomonadota bacterium, assembly GCA_021841865.1. Taxonomy (GTDB): domain Bacteria; phylum Pseudomonadota; class Gammaproteobacteria; order Burkholderiales; family Burkholderiaceae_C; genus Thiomonas_A. Next base: position 8,434 of record JAKCDM010000019.1, on the reverse strand, counting down.
AGGCCCTGGCGCAGGCCGCCGGGATCCTGGCCTTCGGCACGCTCGACGTGCAGGCCGCCGAGGATTCGGTGTACTACCTGGTCGGAGTCGACGGCGCGCGCTTCAAGCGTCCGGTGGAGCCGGGAGACCAGCTGCTGCTCGACGTTCGCCTGAGCCGGCACATGCGCAACATCTACAAGTTCCAGGCGCAGGCGCGCGTGGGCGACGAGATGGTCGCCGAGGCCGAGCTGATGTGCACCGAACGCCTGATCGACTGAGCGCGCGGCGGGAGCCAAAGCATTGAGCCTGATCCATCCCACCGCCCTGGTCGAGCGCGGCGCCGAGATCGCCGACGGCGTCGAGATCGGCCCGTATTGCGTGGTCGGCGCGCACGTGCGAATCGACTCCGGAACGCGCCTGCTGTCGCATGTGGTCGTGCAGGGACACACTCGCATCGGTCGCGACAATGTCATTCATCCCTTCTGCTCGCTGGGCGCGGTCCCGCAGGACAAGAAGTACGCCGGCGAGCCCACCGAATTGCACATCGGCTCGCGCAACACGATCCGCGAGTGCTGCACCTTCAACCTGGGAACGTCGCAGGACGTCGGCGTCACCCGCGTGGGCGACGACAACTGGATCATGGCCTACGTGCACGTCGCGCACGACTGCCAGGTGGGCGACCACGTGGTCTTCGCCAACAGCACGCAGCTCGCCGGGCATGTGCACGTCGGCGACTGGACGGTGCTGGGAGGCTTCACCGGGGTGCACCAGTTCGTGCACGTGGGCGCGCACGTGATGGCGGGGATCCACTCCGTGCTGACCCAGGACGTGCCGCCGTTCCTGCTGCTCGGCGGCTCGCCGGCCGCGCCGCATGGCATCAACGCCGAGGGGCTGCGTCGCCGCGGCTTCTCGCCCGAGCGCATCGCGGTGCTGCGGCGCGCGTACCGCGCGCTGTACCGCCAGGGCCTGAGCCTGGAGCAGGCCTGCGAGCAATTGCGCGGCGAGCAGTCCGCGCAGGACTCCGACGCCGCCGGCGACCTCGGCCGGCTGCTCGAATTCGTGCAGTCGAGCCAGCGTGGAATCGTGCGCCCCTGAGCGCGGGCCGCAGGGCATGGACGCGAAGCTTGTCGCGATGGTCGCAGGCGAGCCGTCGGGCGACCTGCTGGCGTCGCACGTGGTGGCCGAGCTGCAGCGCCGCTTTGCCGGGGTGCACTGCGCGGGCATCGGCGGCGAGCGAATGCGTGCGAGCGGCTTCGACGCCTGGTGGGACAGCGAGCGCCTGGCCGTCAACGGTTTCGCCGCGGTGCTGCCGAGGCTGCCCGAGCTGCTGCGCATGCGCGCCAGCCTGACGCGGCGCCTGCTGCAACAGCCGCCGGCGGTGTTCGTCGGCGTGGACGCGCCGGATTTCAACCTCGCGCTCGAGACCCGGTTGCGCGAGCGTGGCATCCCGACCGTGCATTTCGTCAGCCCGTCGATCTGGGCCTGGCGCCGCGAGCGCATGCAGGCGATCGAACGCGCGGTCGACCACCTGCTGTGCGTGTTCCCCTTCGAACCCGAGCTGTATGCCGGCACGCGGGTGCGAGCGACCTACATCGGGCATCCGCTGGCGGAGGTGATCGCGCTGCACCCGGACGCCCAGGCGGCACGTGCCCGCCTGGCTTGCGCAGCGGCCCCCGCCGGCGTTCTGGCGCTGCTGCCCGGCAGCCGCGCCGGCGAGGTGCAGCACATCGCGCCGGCTTTCCTGCAGGCGGCCGAGCGCCTGCAGCGGGCCCGCGGCATGCGCGTGCTGGTGGCGGTGGCCCACTCCGGGCTGCTGCCGGCATTGCGCGCGATGGCGCAGCGGCACCCCGAGCTCGAGCTGCAGTGGGTGGTCGGTGATTCGCATGGCGTGCTCGAGGCCTGCGACCTGGCGCTGGTGGCCAGCGGCACCGCCACGCTGGAGTGCGCGCTCTACAAGCGCCCGATGGTCATCGGCTACCGCCTGCCGTGGCTGTCCTGGCGCCTGATGAAAAACCGCGGCTACCTGCCGTGGGTCGGGCTTCCCAACATCCTGGCGCGCGAGTTCCTGGTCGACGAGCTGCTGCAGGACGCCTGCACCGGAGAGGCGCTGGCGGCGAGCGCGCAGGCCTTGCTGGACGACCCGGGCCGGCGCGAGCGCCTGCGCGAGCGCTTCGAGCACATGCACGGCGAACTGCTTCGCCCGACGGCGGCGCTGGCGGCGCAGGCCATCGCCGAGGCCGCCGGGCTGGCCCCAGGGGCCCGATCCGCGGGTGGCGCGCGGCAGGAGGCGGTCTCTTGAGCGAGCAGGGCGCGCTGGTGCTGGCCGGCTGCGACGAGGTCGGGCGCGGGACCTGGGCCGGCCCGGTGGCCGCTTGCGCGCTGATTCTCGATGCCCGGCGCATGCCGCCGGGCCTGGCCGATTCCAAGGTGCTGTCGCCGCGGCGACGGCAGGCGCTGGACCTGGCGATACGCGATGCCTGCGTGGACCTGTGCATCGGCACGGCCAGCGCGCACGAGATCGACCAGCACAACATCCTGCGCGCGACCATGCTGGCCATGCGGCGCGCGGTCGACGGCCTGCGCCTGCGCCCGACACTGGTGCTGGTCGACGGCAACCAGGCCCCGGCGCTGGACGTTGCGGTGCGCACGGTGGTCGGCGGCGACGCCAGCGAGCCGGTGATCAGTGCCGCGTCGATCGTCGCCAAGGTGTGGCGGGACGCGCACATGGCCGAACTCGCCCGGCGATACCCGGGCTACGGCTTCGAGCAGCATTTCGGCTACGGCACCCCGCAGCATCTGCGGGCGCTGCAGCAGCTCGGCCCCTGCGCCGAGCACCGGCGCAGCTTCGCGCCGGTGCGGCGGGCCTCGGCCGCGCGCGCCGGCGCAGTCGAGGGCCTGGCATGAGGCGCATCGAGTCGGCCGACAACCCGCTTTGCCGGACCCTGCGGGCGCTGGCTCACGACCCGGGCGCGGTGCGACGCCTCGACCAGGCCTGGCTGGAGGGCATCCATCTGGCGCGAGCCGCGCTCGATTCCGGGCTGCCGGCGCAGGCGCTGGTGTGCACCGAGCCGGCGCTGCGGGATCCGGAGATCGCGCAGCTGGCCGAGCGCGTCGGCGATCAGTGCGTGGTGTGCGTCGGCGAGGCGCTGTTTCGCCAGTTCTCGACGCTGCAGCACGGGCCCGCGGTGGGTCTGCTGCTGCGCCGCCCCGAGGCGGGCAGCCCACGTCCCGGGGTGGCCGTGGTGCTCGATCGCATCCAGGACGCCGGCAACGTGGGAACCCTGCTGCGCACCGCGGCTGCGGCAGGTGCCGGGGTGGTCTATTGCCTGCGCGGCTGCGCCGGCGCCTGGACGCCGAAGGTGCTGCGCGCCGGCATGGGGGCGCATTTCGCGCTGCCGCTGGTCGAGGACCTGCTGTGGAGCGACATCGAGGCGCGGCTGCCGCGCCCCTGCTACGCCACCGCGGCGCAGGCGCGCCACGGCCTGTACGAACTCGACCTGCGCGGCGACGTGACCTGGGTGTTCGGCAACGAGGGACGCGGAGTCGCGCCGGACATCCTGGCGCGCTGCGATGCCGGCGTGGGCATCCCGCAGACGGGCAGCATCGAGTCGCTCAACGTGGCGGCCGCCGCCGCCGTGTGCCTGTACGAAGGGGTGCGCCAGCGCCTGGCCGCGGCGGCGCGCTGAAGCCGCTGCCGTGCGCTCAGCTCGCCGGCGGCAGGTACAGCGCGACGCTGAGCGAACCGGCCGAAGCCCAGATGCGCCCGGCCGGGCTCATGTGCGTCAGATGCATGGTCGCGTGCGAAGCCGCGGCCTGCTTGCGCAGGGCCTCGAATTCCGGCCAGGCCTGCAGTTCGCGCAGGCTGCCGTCCAGGCTGAGCTGCAGCCACGCCCCCGGGGCATTGCGTTCGCGCAGCAACTGCGACACCTGGTCGAACACCAGGTTCGCCGAGGCTCGCCAGCTCTTGGCTCGGTGGTCGCAGAACATGCCGCGGGCGTCGACCTGCAGCACCGGCGAGCGGCGAAGCAGGTGGCGCAAGGGCCTGGCGCAGGCCTGCTGCCACGGTGCCAGCGCGGGCTCGTCGAGGCGCTGCAGCGACTCCAGCGTGTCGCCGGGGTGCTGCGGCAGCAGCCACAGGCTGGTGTGCTCGCGCAGGCCCTGGGCGCGGCGCGCGACCTCCGCCGGAGGGATGCGGGCATGCAGCATGCGCAGCAGCAGGCGTGCCTGCAGCGCGGTGCCGGCCAGCAGCGAGCCGCTCTCGGCCAGCACCAGATGCAGTTGCTCGTCCAGGCAGCGCTGCCTGCGCATGTCGCGGATCTCGTCACCGTGGGTCTGCAGCAGTTCCTGCAGCGGCTGCGCCACGTCGACCAGTTCGCGCCGGGTGCCGAGGTGGATCAGCCAGTCGGCGTTGACGGCCAGCGGCGGGTAGAGCCGATATTCCAGCGAATCGACGCCCGGGGCGGCGACGCGCGCTCCGCGAAGGGCCTCGCGGCCCAGATGCCGCAGGCGCGATCGCACGCCCTTGTCCACCAGGCTGCGCCCCGGCCAGCGCACGGCCAGCGGCAGCACGCGCAGGCGCGGATCGTCCGCCATCGACGAGGACACGTCGGCCGACGCGTCGACCAGCACCACGCCGAAGGGCAGCGTGGCGCGGGTGGGGTCCACCGGCAGCAGGGATTCCCGCTGCTCGCGATGCTGCTGGGTCGACGCGAAACCCAGCAGGTATTCGTTCTTCGGGGGCTGCTGCGTTTCGATGACCATGGCTGACAGTGGGGGGAGCCGAAGGATCAGTATTCCAGCCGATCCGGGCGGATCTGCTGCAGGATGGTGGTGGCGATTTCCTCGATCGACTTGTTGGTGGACGACAGCCAGCGCACCCCCTCGCGGCGCATCAGGCGCTCGGCCTCGGCCACTTCCTCGGTGCAGTTGGTCAGCGACGCGTAGCGGCTGCCGGGCTTGCGCTCGTTGCGGATCTCGCTGAGGCGTTCGGGGGCGATGCTCAGGCCGAACAGCTTGTCGCGGTGCGGCAGCAGGTCGCCGGGAAGCGCCATGCGCGAAAAATCCTCGGGAATCAGCGGATAGTTGGCGGCCCGCACCCCGTGCTGCATCGCCAGGTACAACGAGGTCGGCGTCTTGCCGCTGCGCGATACGCCGACCAGGATCACGTCGGCCAGCGCCAGGTTGCGTGACGACTGGCCGTCGTCGTGCATCAGCGCGAAATTGATCGCGTCCATTCGCGTGTGGTAGCGCTCGCTGCGGGAGATGTCGGAGAACTGGCCGATGCGGTGGTTGGACTTGATGCCGAATGCCACTTCGAGCGGCTCGACGAAGGTGGTGAACATGTCCAGCACCAGTCCGTTGCAGCCGCGGATCACCTCGCGCACCTCGGGGTCGACCAGGGTGATGAACACCACCGGCGGATGCCCCTCCTGGCGCGCGGCCTGGTCGATTCGCGCCACGGCCGCGCGCGCCTTGTCGGCATCGTCGACGAAGGGCAGGCGCACGCGGTGGGGCTGCAGGTCGAACTGGGCCAGGATGGAGTTGCCGAAGGTCTCGGCCGTGATGCCGGTTCCATCGGAGACGAAAAACACGGAGCGGTTGGGCATGTCGCACTGCACAAGATCAGCACACTAGAATCCCCTGCAACATGCCTGTCGCGCATAGCGCTCGCGTCGGACCGTGCCGGAGAACTCGAACCACAGTCGCCGGTCACGCACGCGAGCGCCAGGAGCGGTTCCTGCGCGCCGATGCCTCGGGATCCGACGATCTCCGTGGCCCACCGCGGCAGGCGCACGAATTCTTGTTCATTCTATTGAGGGTATCTCATGTCCAACCACCATCAGGAACACGCAGGCGCGTGGGTCATTCCGTTCGAGCAACTGCGCATGCAGGATGTCGAGATCGTCGGCGGAAAGAACGCGTCGCTGGGCGAGATGATCAGCCAGCTCAGCGCCAGCGGCGTGCGCGTGCCGGGCGGGTTCGCCACCACCGCTCATGCGTTTCGTGAATTCCTCAAGCATGGCGGGCTCGACGCGCGAATCGCGCAGGCCCTCGGCGAGCTGGACACCGAGGACGTGCGCGCGCTGGCGAGCACGGGAGCGCAGATTCGCCAGTGGATCGTCGAAACCCCGCTGCCGCCCGCGCTGGAGCAGGCGATCCGCGAGCACTTCGCACGGCTCAGCGAGGGGCAGCCCGACGCCAGCTTCGCGGTGCGCTCGTCGGCCACCGCGGAGGACCTGCCCGATGCGTCCTTCGCCGGCCAGCAGGAGACCTACCTGAACGTGCGGGGCATCGACGGCGTGCTGGACAAGGTTCGCCACGTGTTCGCGTCGATGTTCAACGATCGCGCGATCTCCTACCGCGTGCACCAGGGCTTCGAGCACTCGCAGGTGGCCCTTTCCGCGGGCATCCAGCGCATGGTGCGCAGCGACATCGGCGCCGCCGGCGTGATGTTCACGATGGACACCGAGAGCGGCTTCAACGACGTGGTGTTCATCACCTCGTCGTACGGCCTGGGCGAGACGGTGGTGCAGGGCGCCGTCAACCCGGACGAGTTCTACGTGTTCAAGCCCACGCTGCGCGCCGGCAAGGCGGCGGTGATCCGGCGCAACCTGGGTTCCAAGCTGCTGCGCATGGAGTTCGCGCCGGCCGGCTCGGCCGAGCTGGTGCACACGGTGGACACGCCGGCGGAGATGCGCAACCGCTACAGCCTGGGCGACGACGAGGTGACCGAGCTGGCGCGCTTCGCGCTGACCATCGAGCAGCACTACGGGCGCCCGATGGACATCGAGTGGGGCAAGGACGGCAGCGACGGCAGGCTCTACATCCTGCAGGCTCGCCCCGAGACGGTGAAGTCGCGCGCCCACGGGCGCGTCGAGCAGCGCTACGCGCTGGCGCAGCGCAGCACCGCGCTGGTCAGCGGCCGCGCCATCGGCCAGAAGATCGGCGCCGGCCCGGTGCGCGTGGTCGCCTCCGTGCAGGAGATGGACCAGGTGCGCGCCGGCGACATCCTGGTCACCGACATGACCGACCCGAACTGGGAGCCGGTGATGAAGCGCGCCGCGGCCATCGTCACCAACCGCGGCGGCCGCACCTGCCACGCTGCGATCATCGCGCGTGAACTCGGCATTCCGGCGGTCGTCGGATGCGGCGACGCCACCGAGCGCCTGAAGGACGGCATGCTGGTCACGGTGTCGTGCGCCGAAGGCGATACCGGGATCGTCTACGACGGCCTGCTCGAGACCACGGTCACCGAAGTCAAGCGCGGCGAGATGCCGCAGATCCCGGTGAAGATCATGATGAACGTGGGCAACCCGCAACTGGCCTTCGATTTCTCGCAGATCCCGAATGCCGGCGTGGGCCTGGCCCGCCTGGAGTTCATCATCAACAACAACATCGCGATCCATCCGCGCGCGGTGCTGGAGTACCCGAACGTCGACGCCGACCTGAAGAAGGCCGTGGAAAGCGTGGCCCGCGGACATGCCAGCCCGCGCGCCTTCTACGTCGACAAGCTGGCCGAGGGCATCGCGACCATCGCCGCCGCCTTCTATCCCAAGCCGGTGATCGTGCGCCTGTCGGACTTCAAGTCCAACGAGTACAAGAAGCTGATCGGGGGTTCGCGCTACGAGCCGGACGAGGAGAACCCGATGCTCGGCTTCCGTGGCGCATCGCGCTACGTCGCGCCGGACTTCGCGCAGAGCTTCGAGATGGAGTGTGTCGCGCTCAAGCGCGTGCGCGAGGACATGGGGCTCGACAACGTCGAGATCATGGTGCCCTTCGTGCGCACGCTGAGCGAGGCCAAGGGCGTGATCGAACTGCTGGGGCGCAACGGCCTCAAGCGCGGCGAGCATGGGTTGCGCCTGATCATGATGTGCGAGGTGCCGTCCAACGCGGTGCTCGCCGATCGTTTCCTGGAGTTCTTCGACGGCTTCTCCATCGGCTCCAACGACCTGACCCAGCTCACGCTGGGCCTGGACCGCGATTCCGGGCTGGTCGCCGGAGCCTTCGACGAGCGCGACCCGGCGGTGCTGGCGCTGCTGGAGCGGGCCATCGAGTCGTGCCGCGCGGCCGGCAAGTACGTGGGAATCTGCGGCCAGGGGCCGTCGGACCACCCCGATCTGGCACGCTGGCTGATGGAGCGCGGAATCGCGTCGATCTCGCTGAACCCGGACACCGTGATCGGCACCTGGCAGGCACTTTCAAAGCCCGCGGCCTGAGCGTTGTTCTTTTGCTATACTTGAGAGTTCTTTGCCACACCAGGGCTTGCGACGACAGAGTGGCCTCGTCGCGTTGCGCCTGGGTGGCTTGATCCGCAAAGAAACCCCGCCTGCCTGGTGGGGGCAAGGAGAAGTCATGCGTCACTATGAAATCGTGCTCATCATCCATCCGGACCAGAGCGAACAGGTCGGTGCGATGGTCGAGCGCTACAAGAACGTGGTCACCAGCAAGGGCGGTG
>JAKCDM010000124.1 GCA_021841865.1 Pseudomonadota bacterium | reverse complement strand
CGGTGGCCACCAAGACCCAGGCGTCCAAGCAGCCCAACCCCTGGGACCTGATGATGGAAAACGCCGCCGAGGTCGCATCGACCTTCCGCAAGCGGCCCCAGGTGAAGGTGTCCTCGCCGTGGCGCGAAGGATTCGGTCGCCCGCTGTCGCAGCGTTCGCGCGAGATCTACGAACACATCACCGCGAACAAGACCCGCCTGAAGCAGAAGTGATTCAGGCCGTCCGGGCGGCATCGCCGAGAGCGAGCGCCTGGGCGCATTCGTGCACCAGGCGCGGACCCTGGTAGATCAGGCCGGTATAGATCTGCACCAGATCGGCGCCGCAGCGGCGCTTTTCCAGTGCATCCTGCCCGCTCATGACTCCGCCGACCCCGATGATCGGGAAGGACGGGCCCATTCGTTCGCGCAGCAGCGAGATGACATGATTCGACATCTCGCGCAGCGGGGCTCCGCTCAGCCCGCCGGCCTGGTCGGCGTGCGCCATGCCTTCGACACCGCGGCGTGACACCGTCGTGTTGGTGGCGATCACGCCGTCCATGCCATGGCGTGCCAGCGCATCGGCCAGCGCGTGGACCTGCGCCGGCTCCAGGTCGGGCGCCACCTTGAGCAGCATCGGCACGCGCCGCCCCTGTTGCTGCGCCAGCGCCTCGCGTTCATCGGCCAGGGCTCGCAGCAGGGATTCCAGTGCGTCATCGCCTTGCAGCTTGCGCAGTCCGGCGGTGTTGGGAGACGACACGTTGACCGTGACGTAGTCGGCGTGCGCATGCACCGCGCGCAGGCAGGCCAGGTAGTCCTGCGCCGCCGCGTCGATCGGCGTGGCGGCGTTCTTGCCGATGTTCAGGCCCAGCGGAACCTCGCGCCGGCTGCGCCGCACGTTGCGCAGGAAGGCGTCGAGCCCGTGGTTGTTGAAGCCCATGCGGTTGATCAGGGCCCGCGCGCGACTGAGACGGAACATGCGCGGACGCGGGTTGCCGCCCTGCGCCAGCGGCGTGACCGTGCCGACCTCGACAAAACCGAAACCCAGCGCGGCAAGCGCGTCGATGACCTCGCCGTCCTTGTCCAGTCCGGCTGCCAGCCCCACGCGGTTGGGAAACTCCAGCCCCATCAGGCGCACGGGATCGATCACCCGCGGCTGGGCCATCAGCAGGCTCAGCCCGCATTGGTGCACGGTTCGCAGCGCGCGCAGGCTGAGCTTGTGGGCGACTTCGGGATCCAGCCGGAACAGCAGCGGGCGGATCAGCGCATACGGCAGGGGCATGAATGTCTGGATGGGAAGGCCAACGGCGATAATACGGCCTTTGCGTGCCGCGGCCGCCGGTTGCGGCCTTTCCCGAGACAGGCTTCGATGACCCAGGACGAACTCAAGCAGGCAGTGGCCCAGGCAGCATTGCGCCATGTGGTGGAGGGCGCCGTGATCGGTGTCGGAACCGGCTCCACGGTGAATTTCTTCATCGATGCCCTGGCCGGCATGCGCGGCAAGGTGCGCGCGGCGGTGTCGAGCTCCGAACGCAGCACCGAGCGCCTGCGTGCCCATGGCATCGAGGTGCTGGACCTGAACCAGGTCGAGCATATTCCCGTGTACATCGACGGCGCCGACGAGATCGACCCTGCCGGCGCGATGATCAAGGGCGGCGGTGGCGCGCTCACGCGCGAGAAGATCCTCGCCGAGGTGGCCGAGCGCTTCGTGTGCATCGTCGACTCCAGCAAGCTGGTGCCGGTGCTGGGCGGGTTCCCGCTTCCGGTGGAAGTGGTGCCGATGGCGCGCGAGCTGGTGCGCCGGCGCCTGCGCGATTTCGGCGGCGATGCGCGCCTGCGCGAAGGTTTCGTGACCGACAACGGCAACCAGATCCTCGACGTGCACGGGCTGCGCATCGAGCGCCCGGCGGAACTCGAAGGCTCGCTGAACCAGATCCCCGGGGTGGTCACGGTCGGTCTGTTCGCTCGGCGTGGCGCGGACGTGGCCCTGGTGGGCGATGCGCAAGGTGTCACGCAACGTGAATTTTCTTGAATGAATCGCCGGAAATGATCCTGGCTGTGGATATTTATTTGGATCATTTTCGGATTCGTGTTTTGCGTCGAATGAACTCGGGGGTCGTGAAAACCATTTAAATGAAATGGATTCAGATTTTGCGGTCTTGCGGCGGCTTCGATTGCCTGTTGCGCGCCGCAAATGAAAATGGCGGGAAGTTCACGCAACAGACTTCCCCGCCATGGCTTCTGAAAGCGCTTTTTCCTTCCGACCCGCTCGGGTTCCGTGCACTCTTCCGTGCACTCGCCGCTGCGCCGTGCTGTTGTCGCTGCTGGCGCCGTTGCTGCTGCAGGCCTGCGGAGGCGGCGGGGGTGGAGGCGGCAGCGGCCCGCTGCCGCAGGGGCCCTACGTCATCGCCGGCACCGTCGGCGGCCTGGCGAGCGGCGAGGCCGTCACGCTGCTGGACAACGGCGCGGACCCGCTGCGCCTGAGTTCCAACGGCGCCTTTCGCTTCGCGACCGAGGTGCCACGCGGCGGCTCGTACAACGTGACCGTGGGCAGCCAGCCCGCGGGCCAGGTGTGCAGCGTCACCTTCGGCAGCGGTGCCGGGGTCACCGCCGACGTGCGCAACGTCAGCGTCACCTGCTCGAGCAGCACCTACGCGGTGGGCGGCACGCTCGGCGGGCTGGCCGCGGGGCGGCAACTCACGCTGCTCGACAACGGCGGCGACCCGCTGGTGCTGACGGCCAACGGCAGTTTCCGCTTCGCCTCGCCGGTCGCATACGGTTCGCGCTACCTGGTCACCGTCGGCTCGCAGCCGACGGGCCAGGTGTGCAGCATCGGCAACGCCACGGGCACCGGCACCGCGGGCGACGTGAGCAACGTCGGCGTGGTGTGTTCCAGCGCGAGCTACGCGCTGGGCGGCACGCTGACCGGCCTGGCCGCCGGCGAGCAGGTCACGCTGCTCGACAACGGCGGCAACCCGCTGACCGTGACCGCGAACGGGTCGTTCCAGTTCCCGACGGGAGTGGCCTACGGCGGCAGCTATGCGGTGACCGTCGGCACGCAGCCCGTCACGCAGCGCTGCACCGTGGGCAACGCCAGCGGCTCAGCGGTGAGCGCCGATGTGAACAGTCTGAACGTGGTGTGCTCGGCGCACTCGGTCTACGCCGCCAACATGCAATCCAACAGCCTTTCGCAGTTCACGATGGGCAGCACGGGCATGCTGGCCGCGATGTCGCCGGCCAGCGTCGGCACGGGAACGGCGCCCGAGGGCATGGCCGTGGACCCCGGCGGGCGCTATGCCTATGCGGTCAATACGAATGACTCGACGATTTCCCAGTACGCCATCGACTCGGCCGGGGCGCTGGGCGCGATGTCCCCGGCGGCGGTGACGACGGGTTCCAGCCCCTACGGCGTCGTGGTCGATCCGACAGGCCACTTCGTGTATGCAACGAACAACATGGCCAACACGGTGTCGCAATACACCATCGGCAGCAACGGCGCGCTCGTGCCGATGGCGCAGCCGACGGTTGCCGCAGGCAGTGGTCCTTACAGCGTCGCGGTCGATCCCACCGGACATTACGCCTACGTGGTGAACAACGGTAACAGTACGCTCTCGCAATATGTGCTGGGCGCCGGCGGCGCGCTGAGCCCGCTGACCCCGTCCAGCGTGAGTACAGGTGCCATGCCCATCGATGTGGCGGTCGACCCCACCGGCCATTACGTGTACGTGAGCAACACCATGGACAACACGCTTTCCCAGTACAGCGTGGGCGGCGGCGGAGCCTTGGTGCCGATGTCGCCGGCGACGCTGGGCACCGGCCAGACACCTGAGGGCATCGTGGTCGATCCGTCAGGGCGCTACGTCTATGTCGCGAACTACGCCGACAACACCTTGTCCGAGTACACGGTCGGCAGTACCGGCGCGCTGACTCCCATGAATCCGCCGACGGTGGCCACCGGCACGGGGCCGCGCTACCTGGCGGTGGCGCCGTCGGGTCGTTTCCTCTACGTGAGCAACTACACCAGCGGCACGGTCTGGCAGTACGCCATCGGCAGCGGCGGGGCGCTGACTCCGCTGGCCACGTCGGCGATCGGTGCCGGCAGTGGGACCTGGGGCATCGCCGCGCGCTGAACCCCGGCGGTGCTGCGCCGCCCAGCGTCAGAACCTGATCAGAACTTGAACCCCGGCGGCGCGTTCGGGTTCGGCGGCGCGACCACCGGTGGCTGCCCGGACGAAGCCGAGGCATGACCGGGCCCGGTTGCCCCCGGCGGCGCCGCCGGGGGCGGCACCAGCGGCTGCGGTGCCGCGAAGTGGTAGCCCGGCGGCAACTCCGATCGGGCGGGGTATCCCGCGGCGCTGAGCGCCTGGCTCCACGCAGCCGAGTCGAAACCCGGGCTGAGTGGCACGCCGGCGACGCTCAGCAGCGGCACGCGCAGGCTGGGGTCGATGGCCTTGAAGGCCTCGGCGTCGCGCGGCGACGTGATGCTTTTCTGCGTGTAGGGGATCCCGCGCTCGCGCAACATGTGCAGCCCGTCTTCGCAGGCCTGGCACTGGGGGGTGGTGTAGATCACCACCGGTGCGCTGTGCTGCAACGCGAGCAGGTGCTGCGGAAGTTGCCCGGCCGACGGCGGCGCTGCGTTGCCCAGGCCGGGCAGCCGGGTCGCGGTCGAGCCGCTGGGCGGCACGTCCGTGAACGTGACGGTGCCGTCCGGCCCGACCACCCTGTAGACCGCCCAGGCCGGCGAGCCTGCCGCGATCGCCAGCGCGAGCCCGCACAGTGCGCGCGTGCCTCGGCCCACGATACCAAGGGTCATGTTTCGTCCCATCGCCGCCTCCTTCTGCTCGCGACCCACGGTCGCCTTGCCTGTGTGCTGGCTCCCGCGCGTGCCGCAGCGGTCCCGGCGGGGCTTCAGGCCCCGTCGCTCATGCCCTGGTGGCGCAGCAGCGCGTCGATGCTGGGGTCCCTTCCGCGGAACGCACGGAAGGACTCGATGGCATCGCGGCTGCCGCCGCGGGCGAGGATTTCGTCCCGGAAGCGCGCTCCGGTCTCGGGGTCCAGCACGCCGTGCTCCTCGAACTGGGCGAAGGCGTCCGCCGACAGCACCTCGGCCCACTTGTAACTGTAATAGCCCGCAGCATAGCCTCCCGCGAAAATATGGGAAAAGCTGTGCTGGAACCTGGCGAAATCAGGCGGAAACACCACGGCCACCTGGTCGCGCACCTGGGCCGCCACGTCGGCGACGGCCTGCGGTGTGTATTGCCCCAATCCCTGGTGCACGCGCAGGTCGAACAGCGCGAACTCGACCTGGCGCAGGGTCTGCATGCCGGCCTGGAAGTTGCGCGCCGCGAGCATGCGTTCGAACATCTCCCGCGGCAGCGTCTCGCCGGTGTCGACATGGCGCCCGATACGCTGCAGCACTTCCCATTCCCAGCAATAGTTCTCGAGGAACTGGCTGGGAAGCTCGACGGCGTCCCATTCGACTCCCGACAGGCCCGATACCGCGAGTTCGTCGACCTGCGTGAGCAGGTGATGCAGCCCGTGTCCGAACTCGTGGAACAGGGTCTGCACATCGTCGTGGCTCAGCAGCGCCGGCCTGCCCCCCATGCCCCTGGCGAAATTGCAGGTCAGCAGTGCCACCGGGGTCTGCAGCGCGCCGTCCGGACGCAGCCAGCGCCCACGGGCGTCGTCCATCCACGCGCCGCCCCGCTTGCCAGGGCGCGCGTACAGGTCGGTGTAGAAATGCCCGGCGACACCACCGCCGGCGTGCTCGACGCGCCACAGGCGAACATCGGGGTGCCAGGCATCGGGGGCGGCCTGCTCGACCACGCGGACCGCGAACAGGCGCTGCACGAGGTCGAACAGGCCCTGCAGCACCTGCGGCTCGGTGAAGTACTCGCGCAGCTGCTGCTCCGAATAGGCGTAGCGCTGCTCGCGCAGCCGCTCGGACGCGAAGGCCATGTCCCAGGCCTGCAGTTGCGGCAGACCGAGTTCGCTGGCGGCGAATTCGCGCAGCTCGCGCAGGTCGCGCTCGGCGTGAGGCCTTGCACGGCGTGCCAGGTCGAGCAGGAAGTGCTCCACCTGCGCCGGGCTGTCGGCCATCTTGGGCTGCAGGGACAATTCGGCGAAATTGCCGAAGCCCAGCAGGCGCGCCTGCTCATCGCGCAGCGCCAGCAGTTCGGCCATGACCTGGGAGTTGTCCAGTCGCGCGTCGCCCAGATCGCTGGCGCGCGTGACGTAGGCGCGGTACAGCGCCTGGCGCAGTTCGCGGTCGCGCGCATGCTGCATCACCGGAACGTAGCTGGGCTGGTGCAGCGTGAAACGGTAGCCGCCTGCCGCGCCCGCGGCCTCGCGGGCGGCCTGCACGACGTCGTCCGGCAGTCCTTGCAGCTGCTGTTCACCGGCGTGCAGCGAGAAGGTGTCGGTGGCGTCGAGCAGGTGTTCGGAGAAGGCCTGCTCGAGTTCTGCGCTGCGCTGTTCGATCTGTGCGAAGCGTGCATGGGCCTGGCCCTGCAGCTGTGCCCCGCCGAGCCGGAAGTCGCGCAGCGCGTGCTCGACGATGCGCCGGCGAAGTGCCCCGAGGCGATCGAATTCCCCGGCCTCGCGCAGCGCGGCGTAGCGAGCATACAGGCGCGGGTCGGCTCCCAGGTCGGTCCACAGCTCGGTCACCAGCGGCAGCATGTCGTTGTAGACGCGGCGCAGCTCCGGGGTGTCGAGCACCGCGTGCAGGTGCCCGACCATGCCCCAGGCGCGCGCCAGCGCCTCGCTGGCCAGTTGCAGCGGCTCGACGACGTTGTCCCAGCTGGGCGTGGCGGGGTCGGTGCAGACCTGTTCGAGCACCCGCCGCACGCGCGCGACGAGCTCGCGCATCGCCGGCTCCACATGCTGCGGGCGCAGCGCCGCGAAGGGCGGCAGCTCGCCGGAGCACAGCAGCGGATTGTCCGGGGAGGCGGGGGAGGCGGCGGGGGCGGGGGGCAGGGACATGTCGGGCCTGGTGCAAGCGTTGGTTCGCGCGTTGGTTCGCGCGCCGCAGGGCGCGCCTGCGCACATGGTGCCGCATGCGCGCGATTCGTGCAGGCGCGGCCTGCGACGACCCGCGAGGGTCCGCGGGGGCCGTTCAGGACTGCTCGCAGGCCTGGACGGTGTTGGACAACAGCATCGCGATGGTCATCGGGCCCACACCGCCAGGCACCGGGGTGATCCAGCCTGCCAGCTCGCGAGCTGCGGCGAAATCCACGTCGCCGCACAGGCTGCCGTCGTCGAGGCGGTTGATGCCGACGTCGATCACCACCGCGCCGGGCTTGATCATGTCGGCCCCGATCATGCGCGGGCGCCCGACGGCCGCCACCAGCACGTCGGCGCGGCGGCAGGTCTCGGCCAGGTCGGGGGTGCCGCTGTGCGCGATGGTCACGGTCGCGTTCATGCCCAGCAGCATCATCGCCATCGGCTTGCCGACGATGTTCGAGCGCCCGACGACCACCGCGTGCCTGCCGCGCAGGTCGCCCATGCCGATGTGCTCGAGCATGCGCACGCAGCCCAGCGGCGTGCAGGGGCGAAAGCCGGGCTGCCCGACCATCAGCGCGCCGGCGCTGGCGACGTGGAAGCCGTCGACGTCCTTGCGCGGGGAAATGGCCTCGATCACGCGCTGGGCGTCGATGTGCGCAGGCAAGGGCAACTGCACCAGGATGCCGTGCACCGTGTCATCGTGGTTCAGCGCGTGGATGCGCGCCAGCAGCTCGGATTCGCGCAAATCGGCGCCGAAGGTCTCGTGCAGCGAGCGGATTCCGGCCTTTTCGCAGGCGGCGATCTTGTTGCGCACGTACACCTGGCTTGCCGGGTCTGCGCCGACCAGGATCACGGCCAGCGCGGGCTGGCGCGACGCCGCGCGCAGTCGCGTCACGCGTTCGGCCACGCCTGCGCGCACCTGCTCGGCCAGCGCCTTGCCGTCGATGAGTCGGGCTGTCATGGCGTCACTTGCTCGCGCCCAGCGCGATCTTGAGCAGGTCGGCCACGGTGTTGGCGCCGAGTTTTTCCATGATGTTGGCGCGGTGCGCTTCGACCGTCTTGATGCTGATGTTCAGGTCGTCGGCGATCTGCTTGTTCAGGCGCCCGGCGACGATGCGTTCGAGTACCTGCGATTCACGGCTGGTCAGTTTGGACAGCAGGGCCTCGCGGCTGGCGCTTTGCGCGTGTTCCTCGAGGTCCACGCGGGCCTTCTGCAGCATGCGGTCGACCAGGTCGCGCAGCAGGTTCTCGTTGAAGGGCTTCTCGATGAAGTCGACCGCACCCTTTTTCATCGTCGCCACCGCCATCGGCACGTCGCCGTGGCCGGTGATGAAGGCCAGCGGAATGCCCTGGCCGCGCTGCAGCAGGCGTTCCTGCAGTTCCAGTCCGCTCATGCCCGGCATGCGCACGTCGACGATCAGGCAGGCCACCTCGCGCGGATCGAAGCGCGACAGGAAGGCCTCGGCCGAATCAAAGCAGCGCACCCGGTAATCGTTGCCTTCGAGCAGCCACTGCAGCGAATCGCGTACGGCTTCATCGTCGTCGATAACGTATACGGTACCTTTGTTCGCTGGTTTCATGGGCTCGTCTGGTCAATGGCGGAAGCAGC
>JAKCDM010000123.1 GCA_021841865.1 Pseudomonadota bacterium | reverse complement strand
TCGGGCGAGACCATGATGCACAAGCTTTGCAAGACGGTTCTGTTCAGTCTGGTGGCGGGAACCCTGGGCGCCGGCGCGGCGCAGGCCGCCACCCCGATCACCATCGGCGTGCAGGCGCCGATCACCGGGCAGTACGCCAACGAGGGCCAGGGCATCGCCGATGCGGTCAAGCTGCTGGTCAAGCAGCAGAACGCCAAGGGCGGACTCCTCGGCCACCAGCTCAAGGTGCAGGTGTGCGACGACCAGGGCGAGGCCGCCCCGGCCGCGATCTGCGCCCGCCAGCTGGTCAATGACGGCGTGCTGGCGGTGGTCGGCAGCTACACCAGCGGAGCCGCGCTTGCCGCGCAGCCGATCTACGCCCGCGCCAATGTCATCCAGACCTCCGACGGAACCAGCGACGAGCTGACCAAGCGCGGCTACAAGACCTTCTTCCGCA
The DNA here is from genome assembly GCA_021841865.1 of Pseudomonadota bacterium. GTDB lineage: Bacteria > Pseudomonadota > Gammaproteobacteria > Burkholderiales > Burkholderiaceae_C > Thiomonas_A. The sequence continues at coordinate 8,190 of JAKCDM010000123.1, read as the reverse complement.
ATGCCCCGCCGAACAGTGCCGAGGCCGTGTTCACCGCCGGCTACTTCAAGGCCATGGGCTACAAGCGCGTGGCCGTGATCACCGACCACTCGAGCTTTTCCACCGGGCTGGCCAAGGCCGTGATCGCCGATGCGAAGAAGGACGGGATCGACATCGTCGACAAGGCCTACATCAGCGCCGGCTCGCAGAACTACACCCCGGTGCTGACCAAGCTCAAGGCGCTGAACCCGCAGGTCGTGTATTTCTCCGGCTACTACACCGACGGCGGCCTGATCAAGGCGCAGATGGCCCAGCTCGGCATGAAGGCCAGGTTCGTCGGCGGCGACGCCAACCAGAACGTGGCGTTCGCGAAGATCGCCGGCAGTGCCGCGTCCGGTGCCGTGATCATCAACGTGCCCGCACCGGAAGACCTGCCCTACCCGGCGGCCAAGGAGTTCCTGTCGCAGTTCCAGTCGGCCTACGGCCACCAGCCGCCCAGCATCTTCACGCTGACCAACGCCGACGGCCTGCGCGCGGTGCTGTACACGGCCGAGCAGATCAAGAGCGTGGAGCCGGCCAAGCTGATCCCGGCGCTGCACAAGCTGCACGACTTCGAGGGCCTGACGGGCACCTTCTCGTGGAATGCCGTGGGTGAGCGCACCGGCAGCCCCTATGTCGCCTTCGAGGTGACGTCGAGCGGCGCCTACAAGATCACCTATCCGGCCGCAGCGGCCAAGTAAGCCCCACCCCGGGCGCGCGCCGGCGACAGGCGGCGCCGTGACGCACCGCGGCCAAGCGCCGCCAGCGTCGCGGCCCGCTCTCGCCGGCGCCCGGCAGGAGAAGCTCCCATGCTGAGCACCGTGCTGCAGCAACTCGTCAACGGCCTGACCGTCGGCGGCATCTATGCGCTCATCGCCCTCGGCTACACGATGGTCTACGGGGTGCTGCGACTGATCAATTTCGCCCATGGCGACCTGTGCATCTTCGGCGCCTACATCGGCCTGGTCGCACTGGGCTCGGGGGCCGGCAGCGGCCAATCGCACCTGCTGCTGCTGGGAGGAGCGTTCCTGCTGGCGGCCATCGCGGTGGGTGCCGCTGGGCTGGTGCTCGAATTCACCGCGTATCGACCGCTACGACGGGCCGACCGCCTGTCGGCGGTGGTGTCGGCACTGGGTGCGTCGCTGTTCATCGAGAACGGCATCATGCTGATCTGGGGCCCGCAACTGCGCGTGTTCCCCACCCACATGCTGCCCGGCGGCTCGTGGAACCTGGGCGGCGCCCGCATCGACCTCGTGCAGGTGCTGATCATGGGCGGCTCGGCGCTGCTGATGGCGGTGCTGTACTGGTTCGTGCACCACACGCGCTACGGCACCGCGATGCGCGCGGCCGCCAGCGACCAGGACGCGGCGCGCCTGATGGGCATCAACGTCAACCGCGTGATCGCCAGCGTGTTCGTGCTGGGACCGGCAATCGGCGCGGTCGGCGGGCTGTTCATCGGCCTGTACTACCGCCAGGTTTACTTCACGATGGGCTGGACTTATGGGCTCAACGCCTTCATCGCCGCCATCATCGGAGGCATCGGCAACATTCCCGGCGCGATGCTGGGCGGCGTGCTGCTTGGGCTGTTCAACGCCTTCGCCGCCGGCTTCGTGTCCAGTTCCTGGCAGGAGGCCATCACGTTCGCGCTGCTGATCGGCATCCTGCTGCTGCGCCCCACCGGCCTGCTCGGCGAACGAGTCGCGGAGAAAGTCTGATGAAATCCTTGCTCGATGGGCTCACCCGCCCCTGGGTCGGCGCCGTGCTGTGGCTGGCCGGCCTGAGCATCCCGCTGGTGCTCGACCAGACCTGGGTGTTCATCGCCGCATTGTTCGCGGTGTACGCCATCGTCGCACTCAGCCAGGACATCGTGCTGGGTCGCGCAGGCATGTTCGACATGGGACACGCCGTGTACTTCGGCGTCGGCGCCTACGTCACGGCCATCCTGAACACGGCATTCGGCTGGCCGATCCTGCTCACCTGGCCCGTAGCGGTGCTCGCCGCCGCGCTGGCCGGCGCGCTGATCGCCGCGCCGATCGCGCGCCTGCGCGGCGACTACCTGCTGGTCGCCACCATCGGCTTCAATTCCATTTTCATCCTCGCGCTCAACAACAACCTCGGGCACATCACCGGCGGCGCGGACGGGCTGTTCGGAATCGGCGTGCCGTCGCTGTTCGGCTGGCAGGCGGCCAGCCAGAACGCGCAGTTCTGGCTCGACTGGGTGGCCTTCGCAGCCGTGCTGCTGCTGATCCGCAACCTCGACCGATCGCATCTGGGGCGGACCTTCTACTACATCAAGCACGACCAGCTCGCGGCCACGACGATGGGCGTCGACACCCGCAAATACCGCGTGCTGGCGTTCGCGCTCGGCGCCGCGCTGGCGGGCTTCGGCGGCACGCTGTTCGCAACGCTGATGGCCGCGGTCAGCCCTGGGGCCTTCGTGTTCACCGAATCGGTCACGCTGTTCGCGATCGTGCTGGTCGGCGGCCAGGGCTCGATCCCCGGCGTGCTGCTGGGCACCGCGCTGATGTTCGTCGTCCCGCAGGCCTTTCGCGGCTTCGCGCAATACCGCTATTTCGCCTTCGGCATCGCGATGGTGCTGATCATGGTGCTGCGTCCGCAGGGAATCTGGCCGCGCATGCTGCGCCGGGAGGCCTCGCGATGAGCAACGACAGCCAGATCCAGGGCACTTCGGCCGGCTCGACCTCGCGCGAACTGCTGCGCCTCGACGGCGTCGGCATCCGCTTCGGCGGCCTCAAGGCGGTCGACGCGCTGAGCTTCGCGGTCGATGCGGCGCAGGTGGTCGGGCTGATCGGCCCCAACGGCGCCGGCAAGACCACCGCGTTCAACCTGATCACCGGGGTGTACAGACCCACCGAGGGGCATGTGCGCTTCGCCGGGCAGGACATCACCGGCTGGGCGCCGCACCGCATCGCACGCGCCGGCATCTTCCGCACCTTCCAGACCATTCGCCTGTTCCAGGGCCAGAGCGTGCTCAACAACGTGCTCGCCGGCATGCACCTGCGCACGCGCCAGCAATGGTGGCAGGGCCTGCTGGCCACGCCGGCGCAGCGCCGCGAGGAAGCCGAACTTCGCCGCACCGCGCTGCAACTGCTCGAGAGGCTTCGCCTGGACAAGCTCGCGCACGAGGACGTGGCCTCGCTGCCCTACGGCGTGCAGCGCCGCGTCGAGCTGGCCCGCGCGCTGGTGGCCGGGCCGCGCCTGCTGATCCTCGACGAGCCGGCCGCTGGGCTCAACGACCAGGAATCGACCGAACTCAACCGCACCATCCTCGAGGTGCGCGACCAGGGCATCAGCGTGCTGCTGGTCGAGCACGACATGAACGTGGTGATGAACGTCACCGACCACATCGTGTGCATCAACTTCGGGCGCAAGATCGCCGAGGGCACGCCGGAGCACATCCGCAACCATCCCGACGTCATCGAGGCCTACCTGGGCAAGGACGACGATGACGACGAGGAGGCCGCAGCATGAAACTGCTGGAAATTCGTGACCTGGACGTTCGCTATGGACATATCCAGGCCCTCAAGCGAGTGAGCCTGGACGTTGCCGAAGGCGAGATCGTCGCACTGCTCGGAGCCAATGGCGCCGGCAAGACCACGCTGATGCGCACGATCAGCGGCTTGTTGCGCCCACATGGCGGAGAGGTGCTGCTGCGCGGCGCGCCGATCCAGCGCAGCAGCGCCGACTCCATCGTTCGCCTGGGCATTTCGCAGGTTCCCGAGGGGCGCCGCGTGTTCCCCACCCTCAGCGTCGCGGAGAACCTGCGCCTGGGAGCCTACACGCGCGCCGTCGCCGAAGCGGCGCAGACCCTGGAACAGGTGTGGACCATGTTCCCGCGCCTGCTCGAGCGGCGCGAGCAGCTCGCCGGCACCTTGTCCGGGGGTGAACAGCAGATGCTGGTCATCGGCCGCGCGCTGATGGCGCGCCCCAGGCTGCTGCTGCTCGACGAGCCCAGCCTCGGGCTGGCGCCGATCATCGTTCGCGACATCTTCCGCTCGCTGCGCCAGATCCGCCAGCAGGGCATGACCGTGCTGCTGGTCGAGCAGAATGCGCGCATGGCCCTCAAGCTGGCCGACCGCGCCTACGTGCTCGAGACCGGGCGGCTGCGCCTGCAGGGTTCGGCCGCCGAACTGCTGGCCTCGCCGGAAATCCAGGCCAGCTACCTGGGCCATGGCTCGGGCGCATCGCTGGGCGCGAGCGACGCCGGCTGAGCCGGCTGAGCCGGCGAAGGGCTGCCGCGGCGTTGCGCGCGCCCGGGGCATGGCCGGGCCGCTCACTTCAGCGCGTACACCACGCCCTTGCCGCCGGGGCCGCCGGCAAGGGCCGTGCCGTACAGAAAGCCGTTGCGCGGGTCGCCGGTGACTCCCGAATGCGGGGCATAGAAACTGCCGTCGGCACCCGTGCGGCCGAAGCTGTAAAGCACGCTGGCCGACGTTCCGTCGGGTTTCATGCGCACCAGGGTCCCCTGGGCGCGCGGGCCGCCGCTGCTGGCCGTGACATACAAGTGCCCGTTGGGGCCCTGGTACGGCAGCGACGCGGGCAGCAGGCCGTCACGCCCCCCGTCGAAGCTGAAAATCGCCTGCAGCTGGTCGCTTCCCGGGGTGAACTCGAACACCGCGCCATGGCTCCTGGCGCCGCCGGCGCTGGTTGTTCCGTAGAGATCTCCGTTGCTGGCCAGCATGAGCCCGGCCAGAGGTGCCGCGCCGTTGGACCCGGTGAAGTATGCCGCGGTGCTGAAACGCTGGGTGCCGAGGTCATAGCGGAACACGCCGCCCACATGGTCGCGCCCCCCGCCGCGCGCGGTCCCGTAGATGCGCTGGCGCGACTCGGCCAGCGCGCCCACGGGAGCGCTCAGATCGGTGAACCGGTGCACGGCCCTGACTCGCCCATCGGGTGAGATCTCATCCATCTGACCGTTGCCATCGCCCATGAGCACGTAGAAGTTGCCGTCGCTGGCCAGCAGCAGCGCAGACCTCGGCGTGCCGCCGTCGCGCCCACCCGTGAAGCTGTGCAGGACCCTGTAGTCCTTGCCGTCGGGCCGCACCCTGTAGACGATCCCGAGTCCCTTGCGTCCGCCGTCCGAGGTGGTTCCGTACAGCCACCCGTCGCGTCCCAGCGTGGGTGCGGCCTCGGGCCGCGTTCCATCGTCGGCGCCGCGGGCGAAGGAGTGCAATACCTGGTATTGCCCGGTCTGGCTGATGCTGTAGAGAGTCCCGAGGCCGTGCACTCCGCCGAGCGTCGTCGTGCCGTAGACCGTGCCGTCCTGTGCGATGAGCAGCCCGCCCAACGGGTCGCTGCCGTCCCCGGCACCGGGGTCGAAGGCGTGCACCACGACCACCGAGTCGGAGCGCCTGGCCGCCGACCCGGCGAGCGCGCCCGCGACGGCCATTGGCGCGCCGACGCCCGGGCCTCGTGGCGCAGCCGCGCCAGCGCTCCAGGGCAGCAGGCACAGGTTCAGCAGCGCTGCGACGCGCGCAAGGGCGTGAATCCGCATACGTTGAATCGGCATGGTCTCCTCCAGGTGGCCCCGGGCGCATGCCCCGCGGCGTGCGATGAATGTCAGAAACTCCAGACCAGGCGCAACGCAATCGCGTTGTCGCGCAGGCCTCGGCCGTAGTCGCCCTGCCAGGCCACTTGGGCGCTGAGGTGGCGGCGCAGTCGTGCATGCAGGCCCAGCGCAGCCTCCAGCGCGTTGCGAGGAAGCGGCACGCCCCAGGTGGTGAACGACTCCGCGGGAATTCCATCGAAGCTCAGGCCGAGGCTGCCCGGCGGGCGGCGCCAGCCATGCCGCACGCCGAGCGATGCGCTCCACTGCCCGTGCAGCAAGCGCCAGTGCCAGCCGTGAACCACGCGCAGCGCCGCCAGCGAGCTGGCCGTGTTCACGCTCTGGCCGGCGACGCGCAAGCCGAGCAACGGGTCGGATTCGGTGCTGCCGCTCAACAGCAGGTGCTGCAGGTCCAGACTCAGCAACGGCGTGAGCACATTGCCCCCCGGCAGCACGAAGTCGCGCCCGATTCGCGACTGCAGGGTCCACACCCGCGCCTGCCGCTGGGCCATTGCGTAGCCCACCTGGCCTTCGGTGTAGCCCAGGACCCCGCCCACGCGCAGGCTGCCCAGCTTGCGCGCGCCGAACACGCCGACCCGAAACAGCGAGGCAGTCATTCCGTCGCCGATGCGCGGGCGGCTCGCGCCCAGCGTCAAGGTGCCGGCCGCGCCCCCCAGCTCCCAGGCGCCGACGTGCAGCTGGCGGCCCAGGGTCATGGCGCTGGCGCTTTGCTGGACGGAATCGGTCCGCGCGTCGCCCAGCAATCGGCCCCGCGCACCGTCCATCAGTACGAAAGCCTGCTGGCGCGGCGCAGCGTCGGCCTGCTGGCCGAGGTCCAGACGGTCGAAGATCCGGCTCCAGGCATGCTGCGTTCCCTGCAGGATCCATTGGGGGGTCTGCACGTAGAGCTGCCCGTCCAGCGCATCCATGGCGTTCGCCAGCGACGGTGCGTCGAACAACGCATTGAGCCGCGCGTACAGGGCTCCGGTGGCCGTGGCGGTCACGCTGTCCAGCACGCGGCCGACCTGGGCCTGGCCGCTGCCGCTGCCGCTGCCGCCGGTCGCGAAGGGGGCTGCCTGCACCACGGTGAGGAGCACCTGCGGGTCGGCGACATAGCGCAGTTCGTAGGTGTACTGATTCGCGCTGGCGCCAAGCACCTGCAACGCGGAGAAGGTCCCGCTGAGGGTCGTGCTCGACGGTGCCTGCACCAGCACGTAGGTGCGGCGCAGGAATCTACCCGGCAGCAGTTGCACTTGCAGTCGGCCACCCAGGTTCAGCTGCTTACCCTGCACCAGCAGCATGCTGCCGGCCGTCGGCGAGACCGACTCGACCAGCGTGCCCGAAGCGCTTTGCGAGTAGCTTCCCAGGACCCGCAAGGTCCCGAGAGATTGGGCGCTTCCCACGCTCAGCGTGCCGGAATTGCTCACATCGGCCGCGACGCTGGCCGCCGCCGGCACGAGCACCCGGCCGGCCGAGTCGACCTGCAGCCGCGAACCCAGTTGCGCGCCATCGGCGAGGTTCAGCGTGGCCTGCTGCACGAAGGTTCCGCCCAGGTAGGCCTGCGTCCCGCCGAGGCCTTCCACACCGCCCAGCAGCCGCAAAGCGCCGGCGCCCTGGATCCCCCCCGTGAACTGTCCTGTCGCCCGGGTCAGCACCAGGTCGTTGGCGCCCAGCGCAACCTCGCCCGAACCTGAGAGGCTCGGCAGGCTCACGCCCGTCGACGCCGCGGACAGGTCGAGCAGGCCGTCGACCTGCACCGGCGACGATGTCAGCGAGCCGCTGCCGCTGAGCGCAACAGCCGCACCCGGGTCGATGACCGTTGCCCCGGTGAGGGTGTTGCTCGCGGTCAGCGTCTCGGCTCCATGGGCGACGATCAAGGTGCCGGAGCCAGTCAGGGCGCCGCCAAAGCTGCTCGCCGCGGCCAGCAGGGTCAGGCTGCGGTCGCCGAGGTTCACGGCTCCGGAGCCGGCAAGCGTGCCGAGTGCGGCCCCGGAGGTCGTGTTCGATACGTCGAGCATGCCCTGGTCCAGCACCGCCGACGAGGCCAGCGACGCGCTGCCCGCCAATTCCAGCGTCGCGCCGCCGGCGATGCTGGTGGCGCCGCTGTAGGCGTTGTCTCCGGCCAGCACCTGCCTTCCCGCCGCCAGCGTCAACCCTCCGCCGCCGCTGATGCTTCCGCTGAACGCGCTGCTCGCCGCCGACAGCGTCAGCGTCTGCCCGCCCAGATCCACCGCCGAGCCAGCGCTGCCGGACAGGCTGGCGATCGAAACGCCTGACGTGGCGCCGGAAATCTGCAGCGTGCCGTCGTCGTTCACCGTCGTCGCGCCCATCGAGCCCTGCCCTGCCATCGCCAGCGTGGCACCGCTGGCGATGGTCGTGGCACCGCTGTAGCTGCTGGCGCCGGCCAGCACCTGGGTGCCTGCCGCGATGCTCAACCCGCCGCTGCCGTCGATGCTGCCGCTGAAGGTGCTGTGCGCCCCCGACAGGGTCAGCGTCTGCCCTCCCAGGTGCACCACCCCGCTCGCGCTTCCGGACAGGCTGGCGACGCTCGCCCCCGACGTCGTGGCCGAGATGTCCAGCACCCCTTGGTCGTCGACCGCCGAGCT
>JAKCDM010000018.1 GCA_021841865.1 Pseudomonadota bacterium | reverse complement strand
CTCCGCAGGCGGTCTGCCTGCAGCGCGGCGTCTGCCTGCTGGGAAGCAGCGGTTCGCTGAACCTGGGCAGGAGGCCGTTGCCGTGGCGGGCGCCCGATCTTTTGTTCAGTGTGACGGCTCCGGCGCAAGTTCCGGTGGCGCCGACCCACGCGGTGCCCGAGCCCCGATCCGGCTGGTAGCGTTCGTTACGGTTCGCGACCGCCTTGTCCACCCTGGCAAAAGGGGTGGGGTTTGCCCGACTCGGCGGGTTATCCTTGCAGTTTCCACTTCCAGCAGATCGATCCGTGTCGCCGACGAGGTCGACGAGCGGCCGCCCAAGCACCCCGATGCCGATCCAGCGTGCAAGCCTCAAGGAGTTCTCGAGTGAGTTCGCCTTCCTGCAGCGCGTGGCGGACAGCCTGATCGTCATCGGCTCGTCCATACTCGCAGCGTGGTTGCGTTTCGGCAGCCCATGGCTCAACTCGGCCCAGGCCGCCAGCGTCGCACTCGCACTATTGCTGGCGTACTTTGCGTTTTCGGAATTGGGCCTCTACCGGTCTTGGCGTGCCGGAAGCCTCGCGCGCGAGATCGGGTTGCTCTGGCTGGGCTGGGCCGGTTCTTTCCTGGTACTGTCGGGCCTGTTGTTTGCGCTGAAAATCGGTGCAGAATACTCTCGATTGTGGGTGGGGAACTGGTTCCTGCTGGCTGGCGTGTTTCTTGCGGTCGGGCGTGTCGGGCTGCGCCTGGGTCTGCGCTGGCTGCGCAAGCGGGGCTACAACGTTCGCACCGTCTGCCTGGTCGGCGACGGCGAAGCTGCGGAACGCTTGCTTGACATCACCGGATCGCGCGAAGGCCTGGGCTTTCGCGTGGTGGCCTGGTTCGGCGTGCACGATCTGCCTCCCGAGCAGGAGCTGCGAACCAGCGGCCTGCTGCCCGGGCTCGAGGCCTACGTCGCGTCCACGCCGGTGGATGAAGTCTGGGTGGCTGTTCCGCTGCGCGACGAGGAATACCTTCGCGCCACATTCAAGGCACTCCGGCACAGCGCCGCCAACGTACGCTACTTCCCCGACCTGTACGGTTACGAACTGCTCAACCATGCGGTGACCGAAATCGGTGGCGTCACCATGGTCGACCTGTCGGTTTCACCGATGGAGGGCGTCAACCGCCTGCTCAAGCGACTGGAGGATCTGCTGTTCGGCGGCCTGTTCCTGACGCTGGCGGCCCCGCTGATGCTGATCATTGCGATCTGCGTGCGTCTGGAATCACGCGGGCCCGCGCTGTTTCGGCAGCGGCGGATCGGCTGGTCGGGCCGGGAGTTCGTCATCTACAAGTTCCGCACCATGCGTCTGCACGACGAGCCGATCCCGGGCCGCCTTGACCAGGCCAGGCGCGACGATCCCCGGATCACGCGCTTCGGGCGCCTGCTGCGGCGCACCAGCCTGGACGAACTGCCACAGCTGATCAACGTGCTGCAGGGACGCATGTCGCTAGTCGGCCCACGACCCCACGCGGTGGAGCATCATCATCTTTACATCGATCAGGTTCCAAGTTATGCCGCACGGCACAAGGTCAAGCCGGGAATCACCGGTTACGCGCAGGTGTGCGGATACCGTGGGGAAACCGACACGCCGGAGAAGATGCAGCGGCGGGTCGAATACGACATGCTCTATATCCAGAAGTGGTCGTTGGCCTTGGATATGAAAATCCTCTTGCTGACCCTGGTCAAGGGCTTCGCGCACAAGAATGCTTACTGATCGGACCGTTCCGCAGGCTGCCGCCGACAGCTTGCGCGTGGCTGTGATAGTGCCCGTGCGCGATGGCGGCGAGGTCTGGAGGCGCACCGCGGCGTCGATCCGCGCGCAACTTCGGCGGCCCGACCACGTCCTGGTGGTCGACTCGGAGTCCGGGGACGATAGCGCTGCAGTTGCCCGCGAAAACGGTTTCGAGCTGTTGCCCATCGCTGCGCGGGATTTCGATCACGGTGGCACGCGCCAGATGGCGGCGCGGCGCTGCGGCGACTTCGACGTGCTGGTCTACCTCACGCAGGATGCTGTACTCGCCGATCCGGGCGCGCTGGGTGCCTTGCTGCGTGTCTTCGACGATGCGCAGGTCGCTGTCGCCTACGGGCGGCAACTGCCACGTCCTGTCGCCGGCCCCATCGAGGCGCATGCGCGTTTGTTCAACTATCCGCCGGGCAGCCAGCGGCGCACGCTTGCCGACGCGCAACGTCTGGGAATGAAGGCGGCGTTCACCTCTGATTCCTTCTGCGCCTATCGCCGCGCCGATCTGCTGGCTGTCGGCGGTTTTCCCGAACGCGTGATCTCCTCCGAGGACATGCTGGTCGCCGCGAGGGTCCTGCAGGCTGGCAAGGCGGTGGCCTACGTCGCCGAAGCCTGCGTCGTGCATTCGCACGCCTACACCCTGGCACAGGAGTTGCGTCGCTATTTCGACATTGGCGTGCTGCATGCCGATCACGCATGGCTGTTGCGCGATTTTGGGGCTCCGGAAGGGGAGGGGATGCGTTTCGTGTTGTCGGAATGGCGTTTTTTGTGGCGCCGCGCTCCCTGGCGCTTGCCCGCTGCCGGCCTGCGCACCCTGGGGAAATGGTTCGGTTACCGCCTGGGCCGGGCCCATCGGCGACTTCCGCCGGCATGGTGTCGAAGCCTGAGCATGCATCGGGCCCACTGGCAAGCATGAGTCCGACGCGAAAAATTTCCGGCGCTCATGCGAGCCGCTAACATCGCGCATCCCTTTGGTTCCGGTACCTGATGCACTCGCTTCGAACTGCCCTCGTCGATTTGCTGGCCAGCCTGCGGGCGTGGCGCCTGTGGAGCCTGCTGGGATGGCTTGAGATCCGCCAGCGCTACGCGCGGTCCAAGCTGGGGCCGTTCTGGCTGACGATCAGCATGGGCGTGCTCGTCGGCATGATGGGCCTTGTGTACGGCACGCTGTTCGGGCAGGACCTGTCGGTCTACGTGCCTATGGTGGCGATCGGCATGGTGATGTGGGGCCTGTTCTCGGGAACCGTGGGCGAGGGAAGCAATGCGTACATCGCCAGTTCCAACTACATCCGCCAGGTGTCGACGCCGCGCTTGCTGTATGTGCTGCAGGCGGCCTGGCGCAACCTGGTCATCTTCGCGCACAACTTCGCCATCGTGCTGCTTGTGCTCGTGCTGTTCGGCGTCAGGAGCTGGGCCACGCTGCCCTTGTTTCTGCCCGGCCTGGTTTTGTTCGTGCTCAATGCAACCTGGATCGCCGCGCTGACCGGCTTGCTGGGCGCGCGTTTTCGCGATCTTCCGCAGATCGTCGCGGCGCTGCTGCAGGTTGCCTTCTATGTCACTCCGGTTCTGTTCCACGGTCAGATGTTGAGCGGACGGCACCGCTGGATTGTCGAGTTCAATCCTCTGGCGTACTTGATCGACGTGGTGCGCCAGCCCCTCGTCGGGCAGGTGCCGCCCGTGTCCACATGGCTGCTCGTCGGCGCCATGGCCGTGGCGGGCTGGCTGGTCGCGCTCATCATGACCGGGCGTTATCACAAGCGTATTCCCTACTGGCTTTGAGCTCGGTGGGCGCAGGCCTCCGTGCTTCATCCACGATCCCTTTCGAATCCATGGCCGCAAGCGTCTCGCTCCGGAACGTGCATCTGGATCTGCCGATCTACGACATCTCGGCCCAATCGTTGAAAAGGCGGGTCATGCGTCTTGGGCGCCGCAACAGCATCGCCGAGGACAATGCCGGCGTGATCGTGGTCAAGGCCATTTCCGACCTGAGCCTCGAACTGCGAAGCGGCGACCGGCTTGGGCTGATCGGTCACAACGGTGCCGGCAAGAGCACGCTGCTGCGGGTCATGGCGGGGATCTACCCACCCACGGGCGGAGAAGTGCTGGTCCAGGGAGTGACGGTGCCACTGCTGGACATCAGCCTGGGCATGGACGAACTGTCTACCGGCCGCCAGAACATCCGCCTGCGCGGATTGTTGCTGGGCATGAGCAGCGCCGAGATCAAGCGCAAGACTGACGACATTGCAGAGTTCACTGAATTGGGCGACTATCTCGACCTGCCTCTTCGGACGTACTCGAACGGCATGCGCCTGCGCCTGGCATTCGCGATCTCCACGGCGGTCGAGACCGATATTCTCCTGCTCGACGAGGTTCTGGGCGTGGGCGATGCGGCATTTCAGGAAAAGGCTGAATTGCGTCTGCGCAGTCTGCACGAGCGTGCGGAGATCGTCGTGCTCGCGATCCATTCGAGCGAAACCATCCTGAAGACCTGCAACAAGGCACTCTGGATGGAGCGCGGCCGGGCGCGCATGTTTGGCGAGGCCCGCGAGGTGGTGCAGGCTTACGAGCGAGATTTCCAGCATGTCTGACATCCGATTGCCTGTACCCAGCGCTGGGTGTCCTGCGTTGATCCAGGCCAAACGGTTGGCCCGAGGCTACAAGACAATAGGGTCATAAGATCAAGCCGTGGCGGATCGCCGAGACCCGTTTCATTACGCAGGACGCTCCGCCGTCGCACATCGAGGCTCGCATGTATCGGTGGGCGTACTGGCAGCAGCGGGCGCAGCGGGGCAACTACTGCAAATCACAAAACTGGTCAGGTCCGGAGCATGAGCGCAATTCCTGGTGGCATCGAGCCCTTCGCTGAGCCGGTGTATGTCACGCGGCCATTTCTTCCGCCGTTCGAGCGGGTGCAGAGTCGTTTGGCCGACATCTGGGCCTCGCGCCGACTGTCGAACATGGGGCCGCAGCACGATCGCCTGCAGGCAGAGCTGGCGGCGCACCTGGGTGTGCCTGACTTGCGATTGTTCAGCAACGGAACGCTGGCGCTGCAGATCGCGTTGATGACGCTGGGGATCCGTGGCGAGGTGCTGACTACGCCGTTCACCTTTTCGGCGACCGTGCATGCGATCGCCCTGTCGGGGGCCAGGCCGGTGTTCTGCGACATCGACCCGGAAACCCTGTGCATCGATCCGCGATCTGTGGAACGCATGATCGGAGATGACGTTGCGGCCGTGCTCGGCGTGCATGTCTATGGCACGCCGTGCGATGTCGATGCGCTGACGCGTATCGCAGATGCCCACCACCTGAAGCTGGTATTCGACGCGGCGCACGCGTTTGGCACCACTGTGCAGGGCAGACCGATCGGGCTGTTCGGGGACATGACCATGTTCAGCTTCCATGCGACGAAGCTGTTCCACACCGCGGAGGGCGGTGGGCTGGCGTTCGCTGATGCCACGTTGTCCCACAAGCTGGAGTTGATGCGCAACTTCGGCATCGAGAACGAGGATGAGGTGGTCCTCGTCGGTACGAACGCCAAGCTCAACGAGATCCAGGCGGCGATCGGCCTTGAGGTGCTTGGCGGCCTGGAAGGCGAGAGATCCCGGCGCTCAGCCGTCAAGGCGGCCTACGTGCGCATGCTCGAGAACACGCCGGGCATCCGTGTGGTCCAGCAAGGCGCCGGAGTCAGTGACAGCCTGCAGTACGTGGTCATCCGGGTCGACGAGGCCGGGTTCGGTATGAGTCGCGACGGTCTGTGGGCCGCGTTGAAGCAGTGGAACGTGTTCACTCGGCGTTACTTCTACCCGCTTTGCTCGGACTACCCCTCGTACATGGCTTGCCGCCGCGATCGTCTCGAGCACGCTGAACGTGCGGCACAGGAGGTGCTGTGCCTGCCGATGTTCGGTGACTTGGGGGTGGAGGGTGCCGAGCGTATTGCGGGGATGATCAATTACCTGTGCCGCCGGTCTTGCGGGCTGCCGCGCCAAGCTGGCGCGGCGACGGACAGCAGCATCGCCTGAACTGGTGCTTGCATCAAGCTCGCAGGGACCTGCGCCATGCCTTGAGGCGTTGCACCACGGCGAAGGGCAGCGCGGACTCGGCGGCGGCGGACAATCTTCCCTTGAGTCCGCTTCGGATCAGGAACTGCAGAGGCGTTGCTGCGATGAAGTCGCGATAGGCTCGGTGGTCAAAGCCCTCGAGCTCGAAGGCTTCCTGCATCGCTGGCAGGTGCCCGGCCCATCGATGCATGGTCTCGATCGCGAACAGGCGATGAGCGAGCCGCTCGCTGCGTGCTGCATGGCGGGCCAGGTAAAACTGGGTGAGCTGGTCGCTGGCCCCAGGCGACGCCTGCAGGTCCGGGAAGACGCGGCGCAGCAGATCGAGAGAGGACACGCCCCAGAAAGCCTGCAGCACCTGGGTGGTCTCGAACAGGTTGGCACTTCGCGCCCCGAAGCTCTCGGCACTCATGTTGCTGCCGGCGCGGCTCACACGGTAGCGCGTCAGCCGTTGCTCGACCAGGCCCAGCTCCCAGCCGGCCAGCACGATGCGAAGCCACATGTCGAGGTCCTGCAATTGCATGAAGTTGCTGTGCACCCCGCCGATCGCATCGAGGCAGCTCCTGCGAATCAGCGCGCTGGAGGCGCAGAAGGCGTTGCCGATGTGAAAGAAGTGTCGGGCCCAGGCCGCAGCGTCGCGACCGGCGACGTTGAACAGGTCCATGTGGTGGCTGGTCCCGGGCTCCCAGGCCACGCCGTGCTCATCGATGACCTGTACATGGGTGAACACGGCGCCGCAACGCGGGTTGGCATCGAGAAATGCCATCTGCTTCTCGAGTTTTTCGGATTCCCATACATCGTCGGAGTTCAATATGGCGATATAGTCGCCACCGCAGGCCTCGAAGCCGAGTCGGGTATTTGCGCCCCCCAGGTTGCGCTCCTGCGCTAAAATATGCAAGCGTGGGTCGCGGACCGTGCGGGCTGCGGCTACGGATCCGTCGGTCGAAGCATCGTCGACAACGATCACTTCCGATGGTGGCAGGGATTGAGACAGCGAGCTGCGTAGAGTTTCCACGATATATGCTTCGTGGTTGTATAGCGTGGTCAGCACGCTGATTTTTCTGTTCATTCGATTTCCAGGTTGGTGGCCGATGAGGGTTCTTTCAGATTTTCGAGTGCGCTCGCCGGAGCCCGTCTCGAAGAATGACTACTCGGATGCAGGGAGCGTATCTTCATGAGCGATATTCTGGCAAATTTCAAGCGAGACGGATTTTGCGTGGCGAAGGGGTTGCTGGACGACGACGAAGTACGCAAGGTGAACGATGGCCTACTCGGAGTGGTTCGCGCGCAACTAAGGCACCTGGGAATCATTGAAAATCCAGTGGACCTTTTCAAGGCGCTGAAGATGTTGCACTCGGCTGATATCGACCGCTACAAGCGCGTGGTTTCAGCCCTGTGGCGTCATGAGAGCGTTTTCAGCCTGAGCATTCATCCATCCATCGTGGGGTTCATGCGCAAAGAATTTGGTTGGAGCGATTATTTTGTTCCTGGTGGACAGGTCGCCTTGATCATGTCGGACGAACTTCGCATCCCGAATGGATATTTCGGTCTGATTCCCCACCAGGATTTTCCATCGGTGCAGGGCAGCCTCGATGGCGTTGTGGTGTGGATTCCGTTGACCGACGTCGACGCCTCGAATTTCCCGATGGAAGTCATCCCTGGCAGTCACGCGAAGGGGCTGCTGCCGATGATTGATCGCGGCGCTTTCACTTGGGAGGTGCCCGATACGGCGTATCGCGAGGCGGATTTCAGGCCGGTGTGCGTCAAGAAGGGCGACGTCGTTTTCATGTCGATGTTCACGGTGCATCGCAGTTCGACCCATGGGCTGCCGGGGAGCTTCCGGCTGGCGGTGTCTACCCGCCTGGACAATGCGAATGAAGCCACTTTCATCGACCGCGCCTACCCGACGGCCTATCAGCGGAGCGTGCACCGCCAGCAGTACTATGAAGGGTTTCCGGAGCAACAGCAAGTTGATCGCATTTTCAAGCAGTAACCGCTCACGATGCGGTGCCACGGGGGGAAGGCTGTGAGAGTCGCTATCATGCAGCCGTATTTCTTTCCCTACGCTGGGTATTTCCGGCTGTTCGCCGCGGTCGACCTGTTCGTCGCTCTCGACTGCGTTCAGTTTCCCAGAAGGGGCTGGGTACATCGCAATCGCCTGGATGACCGCAACGGGGACAAGCAATGGTTCACCCTGCCCCTGCGGAAGGCAGATCGCGACAGCACGCGCATCGTAGATCTCGCTTTCCAGGACGACGCGCAATCCGTGCTTCGCCAGCAAGCACGCCGCTTTCCGGCGCTCGATCGCCTGGACAAGGGTGTTGCCGGTCTGGAGCAGTGCCTGTTCGAACTCGGCGAGAGCCCGGTGGATTATCTTTGCGATACGCTTGCCTGGCAGGCCCAGGTGCTCGGCCAGGGGCGCCCGATGCGCCGCTCCAGTGAGCTCGACATCGATCCAGAACTTCGCGCTCAGGACCGCATCATCGCGATCGCTCGCGAGGTCGGCGCAACGCAATACGTCAATGCGCCGGGAGGTCGCGAGCTCTACGACGCATCGGGCTTCGCGAAGGCGGGACTCAAGCTGCACTTTCTGTCGGAATATGGCGGGCGCTTTGAAAGCATGCTGCAGCGACTGGCCCTGGAGGATCCCGTCGAGATCGCGGCGGAAATCACGCGCTTAACAAGTTTCGAGGACTAGTGGTCTCGATGCCCGCGAGCGTCGCCGGGGCGCGCGATGCTGCATCTGCCAGCGCTTGTTCTTCAGGTCCTGTTATTGTCCGGATCGCTTGCGGCTGCTGCGCGCCAGCACGCGGAATAGCGCCGCCTCGTTGAGCGGGGAGATCTCGCTCGCCGGGGCCTTCACCAGCGAGCCATCCGGGATGTCCCCGGCGACGTTCGAGCCGTGACCGATCCAGCAGAATTCGCCGACGCGTGTGTTGTTGGCCAACGTGGTGTTGACCCCGACAAAGGTGTTGTTACCGATCGAGCACCAGCCTGACACCACGACGTGGGATGTGAGAAAGCAGTTGTTGCCGATGCTCGAGTGGTGGCCGATATGATTGCCGCTCCACGCGATGACATTGGAGCCGATGCTCACGAATGGCTGGACAGTGTTGTCCTCAAAGATGAAGCAATGTTCGCCGAGCTGCACATTGCGCCAGACGAATGCACGGGAGCTGACGTAGCTGGCAAGCGCATAGCCCCGTTGGCGGGCTCGCTCGCAGACCGAAGCGCGCAGCCGGTTGAGCTGCGCATACACGATGGCCACGAACATCTCGTGGGAGTCCGATGCGAACTGCTCATGCACGCTTTCGAAAGGAACGACAGGAAGCCCGAACTTGCTGGAGACCTTCAAGTACGCGGCATCGACCGTGAAGCCCACAACCTCGTAGGTCGAGTCGTGCGTGAAATACTCGTAGGCGATGTCGGCAAAATCCTCGGTTCCGAAGATGATGAGCTTCTTCGACTTTTTCATGGCGCGATTTGACGGAGTACAGGCGATGGTCGATCCCCACAACGGAACCGGGCCCGCGGCGGCAAGGTACAGAGCCGCCCGGCCGGCGTGGCGGGCCGGCCCCACAGGAGTTGTGGTGCGCCGATCGTACAACAGCCATGTCCGTCCGGTTCGCCGGCGGGCAAGTTCGGCGGTTCGCCCGGCGGAGATTCGCGCATGACGACGAGCTCGGATCCGCACGCCGAACTTCGCCTTGCGCGTGCCGCGTTCCGGGCGGTCCGACGGGCGGCGGACAGGCTGCTGCGCCATCGCCTGCGCTGGCTCTACGTCTTCCTGTTCGAGGAACTGCGAATCCGCCTGATTCTCTGGACACGTCCGCGCCGACTCGACTCGGCTGCCGAGGTGCTGGCTGCATCGGGGGCGCTGGATCGTGCCTACTCCAACGTGCTGCACCAGCGCATTCGCCGTCCGCAGGATGCGGCACGCTTCTACCTCGCGAGCTGGCGTCGGGGCATCGACGCTCGCAAGCCTTTTCCCGGTTTCCATCCTGGGGTCTACGCGAGCATGCGGCGGCTGGACGCGAACCGAGAGCCGCTGATGGATTTTCTGGCTGCGGGCCACCCGTCCGGACCGTGGTGCGCCGAGCTCATCGAACCCTCTTCGGGCGTCATACCGTCCGCTTCCGGCGCAGTCCGGTGCGCACTGCATATTCACGTCTACTACCCCGAGTTGCTGCCCCGCATGCTTCAGTGCCTGCTGCTGAACAAGACCCGACCGGACCTGCTGGTCAGCGTGACCAGCGAAACCGCACAAAGGCAGGTGCTCGAGCAGCTCGCCGGCTATCCGCAGCGGGTCCTGGTTCGCGAGTTGGCCAACCGCGGGCGCGATCTCGCGCCGCTTTTCACTGGGTTCCGGGATGAGATCATCGGTCGTTACGACATCATCGGACACATGCACACCAAGAAGAGCCCCTATAACGAGGGTTTTGGCGCGCGTTGGGGGGATTTTCTTTGCGAAAACCTGCTCGGTGGGCGCGCGCCGATGCTCGACCTCATTCTGGCTCGCATGGAGGGAGATACCGGTATCGGCATGGTGTTTCCGGACGATCCGCGAGCCGAGGGTTGGCGCGCCAACCGGCGCTTCGCCGAAGCCCTGGCCCATCGCATGGGGTGGCAGGGCCTTCCGGACAGTTTCTGGTTTCCCATGGGCTCGATGTTCTGGGCGCGTGTGCCGGTCCTGGAGCCAGTTTGGGGCCTGAACCTGTCCTGGGAAGACTACACCCCCGAGCCCGTGCCGCTGGATGGCTCGATGTTGCACGCTCTCGAGCGCATCCTCGGCCTGTGCTCCCAGGCCGCCGGCCTGCGCAATGCGCTGACCCACGTGCCGGGAGTCAGCCTGTGATGCATCCGTGTCCGCGAGGTCCGGCGCCTCAGCGGACGGTGACGATGGCCTTCGAGGGGTAGAGCGCGCACTTCTCGATGGTGACCTCGTCGCGTGTGAACACCTCCTTGAATGCGATGGCCTCGCCGGGGGACTCTGGCCAGGTCAGCTCATCGAAAAGCAGCACGCTGCCCGAGACCAGGTGTGGGCGCAGCGCGACCAGCGCATCCTTTGTCGGTTGGTAAAGCGCCATATCGAAATACGCCATCGCCACCAGGGTTGCCGGGTTTTCCTCGAAATAGCGCTTGGCCGTCTGGCTGACGTCGCCGGCAATCAGTTGATGCCTGCCGGTGAGGTGGCCGAGCGCGTTGCTCGCTTCATGGGTCTGCAGCAGCTCTCGCAAGTGGGCCATGTAGTCGACCCCGGTGTTGTAAGACTGCTCGGCCCAGACTTCGCTCGGCTTGTCCTTTTCGCTAAGTTCGGTGTAGCCGTCGAAGGTATCGAAGCCGACGATCACTCGCTGCTTGTTGAAAGGCTCGTGAATGGCGCGCAGGTTCTCGAGCAGCACCAGGTTCTGGCCCCACCATGTGCCGAACTCCATCAGGTGTCCCGGGATATTCTTGATGCGCTGGTAGATGTCGTTGAGCACCAGGTATTTCACGAGCACTGAACTGCGCGTGTACATGCCGATGTTGAAAAGCCGCTCGGGTAGCGGAATCGGACTGCGTTCGAAGAGCGCCACCAGGCGTTCCCGGGCCTGCAGCTGCGAGCTGTTCGCCGTGGTTTCGATCTGAAAGGATTTGTCCTGATCGCTGTTGTTCATGATGGGTACCAACTCCGTTGCTGTCGAGGGGGATTTGAGCCGGGAGCGCAGGCAAGCGACCCGGGGGTGGCGGCGCTCCCAATCCAGGTAGCGCAGTCGCAGGGCAGGGGAGACGGCCACGGCCGCGCGATCGTACAGCACGCGAACCGACGCTCGCGCGCGCGCGATGGCCCTTTCGCGGCTGGCGCGAGAGAACACGACGCCTGGCAGCTGCGCCAGCGTCACGATCGGTGTCAGTGCTGTCGCGGCTGCGAAATGGGCGAGGAAGGTGAAATATGCCTGGGGCCGCAGGGGAACCTTTTCGGGTGTCCACTGCGACGCCAGGACGTGGCGCGTGAAGCCGCGGATGGCCAGCAGGAAGGCCACCCAATTGCTCGGCCCCAGGTATAGGGCGAAGCGCCGGAAGCCACGTACATGAAACAGCCAGATGTTTTCCCGGCTGCGCCCGGAGAACACTCCCTGTTCATGCACCCGGTATGCCGACCAGTACTCGTCGAAGCAGTAGAAGTTCCCGAAGCAACCGTAGACCATCTGTATGGTCACCTCGCAGCTGCTCGGGTCGGCCAGGCACAGCGGCGGGTTCTGCCGGAACACGTTGCGGTACAGCGTGCTGCTGATGTGATAGACCGCATTCAGGGAGATGAGGTCGCTCAGCTCCGCGACGTTCTTGCGGAAACTCTCGAAGGGCAGGAAGTGTTCGGGAGGCCGTGAGCCGTCATCGAAGAACTTCCGGGTCTTGTGCGCGCAGGCGACGAAGCTCGGGTTGTCTTCCAGGAAGCGGATCTGGGCGGCGAGCTTGCCGGAGAACGTCCAGTAATCGTCTCCCTCGAGCAGCGCGAAATACTTTCCGCGCACGGTCTGGAAGCCGCGGTAGGTGTTGAGCTGCGTGGCCTTTCGCCCGACGTTCACCGCATTGAAGTAACAGTTGATCACTCCGGGGAAGCGCTTGGCGTATTGCTCGACGATACGCTGGGTGTCATCCGTGGACGCGTCATCCAGCACATTGATCTCGATCCTGAAACCACCGGTCTGCGCCAGGATGCTTTCAAGCGCATCGGCGATGTAGCGACCGTGGTTGTAGGTGATCAGTACCACACTGACGAGCGGATCACGCCGCGCATCCCAGGTGTCGGCAGCTGGCGTCCATCCCCGCAGCGAGCGCAGTACACGGCGCGTATGCAGCATCCGTCGTGCGAATCCTATGCCCAGCGGCGCGCCCGGATTGGGCAGGGGCGTGTCCGGGAGAGGATCGTCAGGCGCTTCGCGCTGCCCGCCGATGGGTCCGAGCACCTCTTCGCAGCGGGTGCGAGACGCTTTCATGAGAGCAGGCTCGGCAGCGGGCCGGTCCATACTGCGCAGCCGACCCCGCTCTGGCCGAAGCTGTTGCCGTTGTAGAACATCAACAGGCGGTGGCCGACGCGCAGGACATACGGGTAGCAGAGCATGCTCGAATCCCAACCTTGCTCCGAGGTCTCGATTCCGGCGAGATCGTCTGCGCGGTGCCAGGCGGACCCGTCGGCCGAATGGGCGTATCCGATGCGGTAGCTTCCCGCACCGTCCCGGAAGTCCGCCGAGTCACGGTAGCTATACCACATGTGGTAGCGACCCTCGTGGTAAACCACGCAGGGACGCGCGATCGCCTCGGCCTCATGGCGCCGTGGAATGATGTCGCGACCGTCGCGGCGCCAATGAGTGCCGTCGCTCGATTCGGCCTGGCGCAGCGTGTAGATCGGTTCCAGGCGATCACCCGATGGCAGCCACCCGAGTCCCGACACGTACCACATGCGCCACAGCGAGCCCTCGCGCATGACCCACGGCGTTACCGCCATCCATGGTTCCTGCGGGGTCCTGTCGAGCAGCGGTCCGTCGAACGCACGCTGGAAGCTCAGGCCGCCGTCGCGGCTGATCGCCAGCCCCGTCGTGTTGTGATACGGGACGGTGACGCGGCGGTTCCAGCCGCTGTAGTACATCCAGAGCTCTTCGCCGCACTGGACGGCACAGGCCGGCATCGCGCCCTCGTCATCGAACACACCGCGCGGTGCAGCGTCCATGATGGGCTGCGCGTGCAGGTCCAGCAGGCGCGTGGGGTCGTCGAGCGCTACGTCGAAGCGCGCCGGATAGCTCTTGCCTTCCCGATTGCGCGCGGCGAAGAACACTCGGATGCGATCTTCCATCGCGATGGCGACCGGTCCCTGCATATGCGTTGAAGCACGTTGCTCCGATTCCGGCAGGCTGACAATCAGCCCGAGTTTGTTCCAGGTCACTGTTGCACTCTTGGTGGATGGCTTGACGGTGCAGGGGCAAGAAGCTTTCGCCCCCGAGCCACTGGCTGGCGCGAGCAATTTCCCGGAGGGTCGGCTCCGCTCCCGGAAATGCGGGCGATCCGCGGGCGCCTTCGCAGGTCACGCTCGCGAACCGAATGCCTGCATCGGATGGTAAGCGACGCCGGTATGGCCACAACCGGCTGGGGTGGCTTGCAGCGCCAAATCGCCGCATATGCCTGCGCTGCGCCCTTCCCCGGAAGGCGCCGGGCTCGCAGCGGAGGGGGCATGGGTCCATGCAGGAGCGTGCGCGCGGGCCGCGAAAGGCCGCTGGCGTGCATGCCGCGCGACGACGCCTGCTGCGCAGGTCTCAGTCGAACACCGGCGAATCCACCCCCAGCACCTTGTGCAGCTTCGGGCTGGTGGTCGTGTACTGCAGGTGCACCTTCTTCTCCGGGAACACGTAGTTCGCCGCTCCGAAGGCGGCCAGCGCGGCTTCGTGGAAGCCCGACAGGATCAGCTTCTTCTTGCCCGGGTAGGTGTTGATGTCGCCCACCGCGAAGATTCCCGGCACGCTGGTCTCGAACTTCTCGGTGTCGACGACGAGCTGCTTGCGCTCGAGCGCCAGGCCCCAGTCGGCGATGGGTCCCAGCTTGGGGCTCAGGCCGAAGAACACCAGCAGCATGTCCAGCGGCACGCGGCGGGTGATGCCGTCGCTGCCGGTGACCTTGACCTCGCTGAGCCGCCCGTCGCGCTCCTCGTAGCCGCTGATCTGGCCGACCAGGAACTGCATTTCATGCTGCTCGCACAGCGCATGCATCTTCGCCACCGAGCTCGGCGCGGCGCGGAAGCCGTCGCGGCGGTGCAGCAGCACCACGCTCTCGGCGCGGTGTTCCTCGCTGGTGGCGAAGTGCAGCGCCCAGTCCAGCGCCGAATCGCCGCCGCCGACGACGACCAGGTTCTTTCCGGCGAACTGATCGGGGCTCTTCACGCGGTAGAACAGCTGCGAGCCCTCGAAGCGATCGATGCCGTCGGCCTTCAGCGTGCGCGGCTGGAAGCTGCCCACGCCGGCGGCGATGAACACCGTGCGGGTGATGAAGCTCGTGCCCTTGCTGGTGGCGACGAAAAAGCGCCCGTCGTCGAGCCTGCGCACCTGCGTGACGTCCTGGCCGAGGTGGAAGGTCGGATGGAACGGCTCGATCTGCTTGAGCAGGCTGTCGGTCAGTTCCTTGCCGGTGCACACCGGCACGGCAGGAATGTCGTAGATCGGCTTGTCGGGGTAGAGCTCGATGCACTGGCCGCCGAGATGCGGCAGGCTGTCGATCACATGCGCCTTGATCTCGAGCAGGCCGAGCTCGAACACCTGGAACAGGCCCACCGGGCCGGCGCCGACGATGACGGCATCGGTCTCGATCGGCTGGGCGATGGAGCCTGGCTGCGCGGCCTGGGTCACCGCAGGGTCGATGTGCATTTCCATGGGACTCGCGTGCAAGGGGCTGTACGGCGCTTCGGGTCGGCGATCAGCGCTCGAGCAGCGGGCGCTTGTCGGCCTTGCCGTTCCACTCCTCGGCGTCGGGCGGGGCGGGCTTGCGCTTGGTGATGCTGGGCCACTTGCGCGACAGTTCGGCGTTCAGCGGGATGAAGTCCTGCTGGTCGCCGGGGACGTCCTCCTCGGCGAAGATCGCATTGGCCGGGCACTCGGGAACACACACCGCGCAGTCGATGCACTCGTCCGGGTCGATGACCAGGAAGTTCGGACCCTCGCGGAAGCAGTCCACCGGGCACACATCCACGCAGTCGGTGAATTTGCAGCGGATGCAGTTTTCTGTCACGACGAATGTCATGTTCTGCCTTGGCTTAGATGTGGGGAAAATACCTATTTTAGCCCGCAGCGCGCGCCGCGCGGCTTGCGGGTCGTCAACGCCGCGCCGCGTGCCGCCGCAGCGGGAACCCCGCGTAGTATGAAATTTCGTTTCCGGCGAGTTCGAATATGCGCGAATACGCGCGAGCGCGGTGTTCCTGGCTCGTAGTACATTCAAAGCAGGAGCCCGCCGCATGGACTGCGCGGGCACAGCGGCCGCTTCGAGCCGCGTCAGCACAAGCGAATGGAGACAACGATGATGGGTTTGATGCAGCAGCATGGTCTGCTGATCTCCGGGCTGATCGAGTTCGCCGCGCGCTTCCACGGCGACACCGAAATCGTCTCGCGGCGCGTCGAGGGTGACCGCCACCGCACCAACTGGGCACAGGTTCGCCAGCGCGCGATGCGCCTGGCCCACGGTCTCGACCACTGGGGCCTGCGCCGCGGCGATCGGGTCGGCACGCTGGCGTGGAACGGCTACCGGCACCTGGAGCTGTACTACGGCGTGTCGGGCAGCGGGCGCGTGCTGCATACGGTCAACCCGCGCCTGCATCCGGACCAGATCGCGTGGATCGTCAACCATGCCGACGACCGCGTGATGGCCTTCGACATGACCTTCGCTCCGATCATCCAGGCCGTCGCGCCCAAATGCCCGGGGGTGCGTCACTGGGTCGCGCTGTGCGACGCCGATGCGCTGCCTGCCGAGCTGCAACAGGCCGTGCCGGGTCTGCTCAGCTACGAAGCCTGGCTGCAGGAGCAGTCCGACCAGCCCTATGCCTGGCCGCAACTCGACGAGCAGGAAGCCTCGTCGCTGTGCTACACCAGCGGCACGACGGGCAACCCGAAGGGGGTCCTGTACAGCCACCGCTCCACGGTGCTGCATGCCTGGTCGGCGGCGCTGCCCGACGTGATGTGCCTGTCGGCGCGCGATGCCGCGCTGCCGGTGGTGCCGATGTTCCACGTCAACGCCTGGGGCATGCCGTATTCGGCGGCGATGGTCGGATGCAAGCTGGTGTTTCCGGGGCCGGCCCTGGACGGGGCCTCGCTGTTCGAGCTGATGGACGACGAGGGTGTGAGCTTCTCCGCGGGAGTGCCCACGGTCTGGCTGGGCCTGCTGACCAAGATGCAGCAGGAGGGCCGGCGCCCGCGAGCGCTCGACCGGGTGCTCATCGGCGGGTCAGCCGCGCCGCTGGCGATGATCCAGGCGTTCCAGGACAACTGGGGGGTCGAGGTGCGCCACGCCTGGGGCATGACCGAGATGAGCCCGCTGGGCACCGCGTGCTCCTTCAAGACCAAGCATGCCGGGCTCGATGCCGAGCAGCGCCTGCAGTTGCAGACCTCGCAGGGCCGCCCGCTGTTCGGCGTCGACGTGCGCATGGTCGATGCCGCCGGCAGGGAGGTGGCGTGGGATGGCCGCGCCATCGGCGAGCTGCAGGTGCGCGGCCCCTGGGTGATGGCCGATTACTACCAGTCGGGCCAACCCAGCCCGCTGCGCGACGGCTGGTTCCCGACCGGCGACGTGGTGTCGGTGGACGCCGACGGCTACGTGCGCATCGTCGACCGCAGCAAGGACGTGATCAAGTCGGGCGGGGAGTGGATCAGTTCCATCGACATCGAGAACGTGGCCATGTCGCACCCCGCCGTGGCGATGGCGGCCTGCGTCGCCGTGCCGCACCCCAAATGGGACGAGCGGCCGCTGCTGGTCGTCGTGAAAAAGCCCGGCGCGCAGGTGGATGCCCGCGAACTGCTCGGGTTCTACGAGGGCAAGGTCGCGAAATGGTGGATTCCGGACGACGTGATGTTCGTCGACGCCATCCCGCTGGGCGCCACCGGCAAGATCCTGAAGACCCGACTGCGCGAGCAGCTGCTCGACGAGCGCGCCCACCCCTGAGCGGCCCTGCCGCCGGGCGGGCGGCGCAAGCCCATGTCGGCCATGGGCGGCTTGCCGCCAGCGGTCAATGCGACGCCGTGAGGCGCCTGCTTCGGCAACTGCGCACAATCTCCGGCTGTTCGGTGCGGGGCCGGAGCAAGCCGGCCGGAGAGGGGTGACATGCAACAGCAGCAGGCGCGGGCTTCGTCGCTGCGCGTGAGCGGCGATGCGCTCGCAGGCAGCGGGGGCAGCGGCTCGTGGAGCGCGCTGGCGCTACGCGGCGACGAGTACGTCAACCACCTGTTCGACTACCAGCTGCTGCTGCGCCATCACCCCGGTGGCGGCCAGGTGACGGCTCGCGAGCTGGTCGGCAAGGGGCTGGACGTGCGCGTGGAACTGGCGATTCCCGGCGCCGCCGCGGGCTCCCGGGCACGCTGGATCCACGGCGAAATCTCCCAGGTGGCGCGCGTGCAGGCGGACGAGCGCGGCAGGGTCTACGCGGTGCGCCTTCGGCCATGGGCCTGGAGGGCGAGCCTGCGGGGCCAGTGCCGCGCATGGCGCGATCGCACGGTTCCCCAGGTCCTGCAGGAGCTGCTGCGTGGCGCGGGGGCTGGCCGCGTGGTGCTGCGCCTGCGCGAGCGCTACCTGCCGCGGGATTACCTGGTGCAGTTCAACCAGACCGACTGGGACTGCTTCGCGCGAATGGCCGCCGAGTGGGGCATCAATTTCTGGTTCGAGCACCGGCGCGGAGCCCACGACCTCGTGCTGGCCGATGACAACTCGGCCTGGCCCGGGCACGACGCGGACTGGGCGCAGCTGCGGGTGGGCGCCGCCGGCGATCGTCCCGACCACGAATGCCTGCGCAGGCTGCGCCACGGCAATTCGCTGCTCAGCGAAGGCTGGTGCGGACGCGACGACGACTACACCGCGCAGCAGCCGCTGTCGCAGTTCGGCGCCGCGCAGGCTGTCGACGGTGGAGCCGCGGCTCGCGAGCAGTTCCACTGGCGCGGGCAGCGCGGCGCAGGCGTGCGGCAGCCCAGGCAGGCGCGCGTGGGCGCCGCCGCTGCAGCTCCGTCGGTCGAGGGCCTGTCGGAGGGCGCATTGCAAGCCCAGGCGCGAGCGCGCCTGCAGGCACTGCGCCAGCATGTCGGTCGGGCGCGTGGCGACGGCCCCGTGCGCGGGCTGCTCGCCGGGCATCGTGTGCGAGTGCACGGGCACCGGCTGGCGGCGCTCGACACCGAGTGGCTGGTGCTCGGCACCCGTCTGTGCCTGCTCGACGACGCGGCGCAGGACCTGCCGTGGCCGCTGTACCACGAGCCCGGCGCGGGCGAGGACGGCTTCGCCCGGAACCCCTTCGGCGGGAACGAGCAGGCGGACGACCCGCTGGACACGCAGGCCGCCGGCCATCGCGACGGAGAAGCTGGCGCGCAAGGCGATGCATGCGGCGATGCCGGACGCGGCTGGAGTTTCGAAGCGCGCGCTGGCGAGGGGGGCGCCGGCCGCGGCTGGCAACTGCACACGCGCGTGCTGCTGCAGCGCGCCGACACGCAGCTGCGACCGGACCTGGGGCTGCCGAAGCCTCGCGTCTGGGGAATGCAATCGGCCGTCGTCGCGCAGGGCCCCGGGCAGGCGCAGGTCGACGGCGCCGTGCCCTGCGACGAGCTCGGCCGCGTGCACGTGCACTTCCCGTGGGATCGCGCCGCGCGCGACGCAAGCCGCGACGCCGCACCGGTGCCCGGGTCGCAAGCCCGACGAATGGCTCGGGCGACATCGCCCGCGCTGCGCGTGGCGATGCCCTGGGCCGGGCACGCTCTGGGCCGGATGCATGTGCCGCGACTGGGACAGGAGCTGCTGGTCGGCTTCGTCGACGGCGAGCCCGAGCGCCCGGTGGGACTGGGCTGCCTGTACAACGCGCAGCGGCGACCGGGCTGGGAGCTTCCGCGCGGCCGCGCGCTGGGAGGCGTGCCCAGCCGCGAACTGCCCGGCTCCGGGACACCAGCGCCGGTGCGCGGCAACCACCTGCTGCTCGACGACACGCGCGGCTCGTTGCAGGCACAGTTCGGCAGCGACCACCTGCACAGCAGCCTGTGCCTGGGCGAGTTGCGGCGCGTGCTGCGCGGCAGCGGGCGTGAAGAGGAGCGCGGCCAGGGAGCCGAGCTGCGCACCGACGGCCATGGTCTGCTGCATGCGGGCGCCGGCCTGCTGCTGTGCACCCATGGTCCTTTCGCGTCGGCGGACCCGTCCGACGCGCCTGACGCAGCCGGCCAGGCCGGCGATGCGCGGCACACCGCGCGCCTGCTCGCGCAGGCCCGGCGCTGGCACGCAGCGCTGCAGGACCCGGCGCCGGGCAGCCTGCCGCAGCCCGCGACGGCGCCGGATGCCGGGTTGCAGGCGGACGCACCGGACATGGCGAGCCCCGAGGGCCGGCGCGACCTGCTCCTGGGCGCCGTGCGAGGGCTCGCGCTGGCGTCGGACCAGCGCGCGCACGTGGTCGGCGCAGCCGGCATGCAGCTCGGGGCGGGACGGCAGATCGGCCTGCGCGCCCATTCCGATCTGCTGGCCCAGGGCGCTCGCGGCGTGGATGTGTTGTCGCATCGGGGTGGCATGCAGCTGCTCGCGGCCGAAGGGCCGGCGCACCTGCACGCCTGCGCCGCAAAGCTCGATGGTCTCGGCGACCTCGGGCTGGAGCTGCGCAGCGGCGGCGAGCTGCTGCTGCGAGCCCGGCGAGGCCTGCTGCTGCGCGGCGGGCAAAGCTTCCTGCGCCTGGGGCCCGCAGGCATCGAGTATGGTGGCGCGTCGTTCGTCGTGCGCTGTGCGACGCTGCGCCTGCCCGGGCCTGGCTGAGCGCGTCAGACCCGCCCGTGGGCGCTTCGCAATATGCCCTATGGAGTATTTCTCCGAGCTGCGCGATACTCGGGCATGCCAAGTCATCCAGGAGAGTTCGCATGCATTCGCTGCCGCAAGCCTCGACGGGCCCGCTGGCCCAGGTAGCCGGCCCTCAGGTTCGCAGCTGGTTCCACGCGCCCACCAATACCGCGTGCCACCTGGTGCTCGATCCGCAGACCCGGCACTGCGCCGTGGTCGACAGCGTGCTCGATTTCGACTACGCGTCGGGCCGCACCGCGACCACCTTCGCCGACGCCATCATCTCGTACATACGCGAGCAGGGGCTGCAGCTCGACTGGCTGCTCGAGACCCATGCCCACGCCGACCACCTGTCGGCCGCGGCCTACATCCAGCGGCACCTCGGTGGGCGCATCGGGATCGGCGAGCACATCCGCGACGTGCAGAAGGTGTTCGGCGAACTCTTCCACGACCCGGGAATCCCGCGGGACGGAAAGCCCTTCGATCACCTGTTCCGGGACGCGGAGACCTTCACCATCGGCGAGCTCGAGGCGCGGGTCATGCACACGCCCGGGCACACGCCGGCCTGCGTGGTCTACGTGGTGGGGGACTGCGCGTTCGTCGGAGACACGCTGTTCATGCCAGACTACGGCACCGCGCGCTGCGATTTCCCCGGCGGCGACGCGCACGAGCTGTACCGCTCGGTGCAGCGCATTTTCGCGCTGGCGCCGCAGACCCGGCTGTACCTGTGCCACGACTACATGCCGGGAGGACGCGAGCCGCGCTGGGTCTGCACGGTGCAGGAGCAGCGCCAGGGCAACGTGCAGATTCACGAGGGCGTCGGCGAGCAGGATTTCGTGAGCTTCCGCAAGCAGCGCGACTCCAGCCTGGGAATGCCGGCGTTGATCATGCCGTCCATCCAGGTCAACGTGCGGGCCGGCCGGCTGCCGGAGCCCGAGAGCAACGGGCGCAGCTACCTGAAGGTGCCGATCAACGCCGTGTGAGGCCTGGCCCGGCATTGCGTCGGACGTAGACTTGACGGTTTTTCCGTCAACGCAGTCGCACCGATGAGCTTGCCTGAATCCCCGAGCACGATCCCCGTTCCCGCCTCCGGCGCCGACAGCACGGCGCCCGCTGCCGCGAGTTCCCCGAGTGCGCGGCCCGACGCGTCTGCACAGCAGGGCAAGATCCTGTCCCAGCTCGCAGCCGAGCTGCAGTTGCGCGTGCCGCAGGTCGCCGCGGCCGTGGAACTGCTCGACGGCGGAGCCACCGTCCCCTTCATCGCGCGCTACCGCAAGGAAGCCACCGGCGGCATGAGCGACGAGCACCTGCGCGCGCTCGAGCAGCGCCTGGGCTACCTGCGCGAACTCGAGCAGCGCCGTGCCGCGATCCTCAAGTCGATCTCGCAGCAGGGCAAGCTGACTCCGGAACTGCAGCTGGCGATCGAGCAGGCCACGCAGCGCCAGCAGCTCGAGGACCTGTACCTTCCGTACAAGCCGCGCGTGGTCACGCGGGCGCAAAAGGCCCGCGCGGCCGGCCTGGAGCCGCTCGCCGACGCCTTGTTCGGCGACCCGGGCCAGCAGCCTCGCGCGCTGGCCGCCGGCTACGTGCGCGCCGAAAAGGGCGAGGACGGCTCGGACTTCAGCACGCCGGAGGCCTGCCTGGACGGTGCGCGCGACATCCTGGTCGAACGCTGGGCCGAGGACCCGACGCTGGTGGGGCCGATGCGCGAATGGCTCTGGGGCTGCGGGGTGCTGCGCTCCAAGGTGCGCGAAGGCAAGCAGCAGCAGGGCACGAATTTCCAGGACTATTTCGACTACGACGAACCCATCGCGCGCGTGCCGTCGCACCGCGCGCTGGCCGTGCTGCGCGGGCGAACCCAGGAGGTGCTGGACGTGGCGCTGGAGCTGCCCGAGCCCCCGGTGTCGGCCGGGGTGCTGAACTCGGCGCAGCAGCGCATCGCCTCGCACATCGGCTGGGCCCACGCCGGGCGCGCCGCCGACGACTGGCTGCAGCGCTGCGTGCAATGGGCCTGGCGCGTGAAGTTGTCGCTTTCGCTGGAGCGCGAGTTGTTCGCCCGCCTGCGCGAGCAGGCCGAGGAACAGGCCATCGCGGTGTTCGGCGCCAACCTGCGCGACCTGCTGCTGGCCGCGCCGGCCGGTGCCAAGACCGTGATGGGCCTCGATCCCGGCATCCGCACCGGCGTGAAGGTCGCGGTGACCGACCCCACCGGCAAGGTGCTGGAGACGGCCACCGTCTACCCGCACGAGCCGCGGCGCGACTGGGAGGGCAGCCTGCATCGCCTGGGCGAGCTGTGCCGGCGCCACGGCGTCGGTATCGTCGCCATCGGCAACGGGACCGCCAGCCGCGAGACCTCGCGCCTGGCCGCTGAGCTGGCGCGCCGCCATCCCGAGCTCGGCCTGGCCCAGCTCGTGGTCAGCGAGGCCGGCGCCTCGGTGTACTCGGCCAGCGAACTGGCGACGCGGGAGCTGCCCGAGCTCGACGTGAGCCTGCGCGGCGCGGTGTCGATCGCGCGGCGCGTGCAGGACCCGCTGGCCGAGCTGGTCAAGATCGACCCGAAGAGCATCGGAGTCGGGCAGTACCAGCACGACGTGGACCAGATGCTGCTGGCACGCCGACTCGACGCGGTGGTCGAGGACTGCGTCAACCGCGTCGGCGTGGACGTCAACACCGCGTCGCCGGCGCTGCTGTCGCGCGTGGCCGGACTGAACGCGCGCATCGCCGAACAGATCGTTCGCCGCCGCGACCAGGCGGGGGCCTTCGCCAACCGGTCCGCGCTGCTGGAGGTTTCCGGCCTGGGGCCCAAGACCTTCGAGCAGGCGGCGGGATTCCTGCGCATCAACGACGGGGACAATCCGCTGGATCGCTCCGCGGTGCACCCGGAGAGTTACCCGCTGGTCGAGCGCATCCTGGCTGCCGCCGGGCAGCCCATCCAGCTGCTGATGGGCGACGCGCCGAAGCTGCGCGCGATGCGCCCCGAGGACTTCGCCGACCAGCGCTTCGGCCTGTTCACGGTGCGCGACGTGCTGGCCGAACTGGAAAAGCCCGGCCGCGACCCGCGTCCGGAGTTCCGCGTCGCGCGCCTGAGCGACGAGGTGCAGGGCATCGCCGATCTGCGCCCGGGCATGCGCCTGGAAGGCACGGTCACCAACGTGGCCGCCTTTGGCGCCTTCGTCGACCTCGGGGTGCATTGCGACGGGCTGGTGCACGTGTCGCAACTCGCCGACCGCTTCGTCAAGGACGCCGCCGACGTGGTCAAGGTGGGGGACATCGTGCAGGTCACCGTGGTCGACGTGGACGTGCAGCGACAGCGCATCGGACTGAGCATGCGCAAGAACCCGGAAGTGGGCGCTGGCGCGGCCAGGGCGGCCTCGGGGCCGCGCCGGGGGGCGGGCGCCCGCCAGGGGCAGGGCCCCGGCGGTGCGCAGTCGCCCCGGCAGGTCGAGTCGGCGATGGCCGCGGCTTTCGCCCGCCTGGGCAAGGGGCGCGATTGAGCCGTGCCGGCGCGCGAGACGCTCGCGCGCCGGCACGGAGCCTTCAAGCGTCGACGAAGCCCAGGAAAAGCGCGCCCCAGTGCCTGCCGCACACCCACAGCGGGTGCGCCAGCAGGCTCATCACCGCGCCGCCGTCACGAGCGTAGACCTGCAGGATCACCCCGCGTTGGTTGGCGCAGCCGCGCACGATCGCCGGCTCCGTGAACACGCGCTGCGAGCGGTTGTGCACGAGGTCGTGCCGCGGGTCGCCGGTCAGCGGCTGGTCGGTGATGGTGTTGCTCACCGCGACGTAGGCGTTGCGGTCGACGACGAGGGCCAGGCGGTAGGCCGGCGAGCTCTCCAGGTAGGCATCCTCGACGCCTTGCACATGGCGCCGGAACCACGCCGTGAAGCGCGTGGTGCAGCGCGGCGGGTCGGTGCCGGCGACCGGCTGGTAGACGTCGTCGAACAACTCGGCTTCGCTCAGTTCGTGCTCGTCCACCGCGCGTTGCAGCAGGGCCTGCACCTGCGCCGCGCGACGCTCGAGCTCCTGCACGATGCGACTGGCTGTCGAATCGGTGCGGTAGCCGGTGGTGGCCTCGAACAGTGCCTGGCTGGTCTGCAGCGCGCTGCCCAGCGACTCTCCGGTGCGCGCGGTGGTTGCCACGACATCGTCGACGAACGCGCCGACGCTGCCGACCATGCCGTGGAAATGCTCCTGCAGGCGCTCGAGCGCCTGCGCCTGGCCGGTCGAGATCTGCGCCGTTTGCGCGGCTTCGCGCGCCACGGTGTCGATGTCGCGCGCGATGTGCTCGAAGTGGCCGTGCAACTGCTGCACCTGGGTGCCGCTGGAATCCATCTGCGTGCGAAACGCCTGGGCCGTGCCGGCGGTGCGGCGCAGCGTGCCTTCGATGGTCTCGACGGCACCGGAGATTCCCTCCACCGTGCGCTCGGTGATGCGCGAGAGGCTGCGGATCTCGTCGGCGACGACGGCGAAGCCGCGCCCGGCGTCGCCGGCGCGAGCCGCCTCGATCGCCGCGTTCAGCGACAGCAGGTTCACGCGCTGCGCGATTTCGCGGATCGACTGCATCTGGTCGACGACCTGGCGGAACTGCTGCTGCAGGGTGCCGATGTCCGCATGCGTTGCGGTGCTGCGCTCGACCAGCGAGCTGAACACGTCGCGCATGGCGCCGCTCTGTCCGGCGCCCTGGCCGGCCAGCGAGTTCACCTGCTCCAGGGTCCGCTGCAACTGCTGCATGCGCGAGCAGGTCTGGCCGGTGGCCTGCAGCATCTCGCCCAGTTCGACGTTGACCTGCTCGATCTGCGCGCTGTGTTCCCGCGCATGGGCCTGCGTGCGCGCCAGCGCCTCGCGGGATTCGTAGGCGCTGCGCGCGATGGCGTACGCGGCGTGCGTGGCGCCGGCGCTGACCTGGTCGACCAGCGCGCGCTGGCGCGCCAGCACGGCGCGCCGGTCCTCGGGGACATCCCGCAGGGCCTGCGCGCGCAGGTCGGTGGGTTCGCCATTCGAGCCGGGCATCGAATCGCTCGGACCTGGGTTCATGAAGGACTCCGTCAATGGATCCGGCACCCCTGTGCCGGCCGGGAAACAACCTGAAATTGTCCGTCCCGACGGACCTGCGCGCAATGCGAACACGGCCAGCTCTGGAGCCCGCAGGGATCGCGCGCTGCCACGCGTGAGGCAGCAACTTGGCACAATAGGCGCTGCGCGACGGTTCAACCAGCGACAGACGAGGTGGCCTTCGCGCTTTGCCGCAGCATCCCAAGCCAAGCAAACAAGGAGACAAGCGATGATCAAGGTGAGCGTGCTGTACCCGAACAAAGCCGGCGCCCGATTCGACCATGCCTATTACCGCGACCGCCACATGCCGCTGGTGAAGGCGCGCATGGGAGACGGGTGCAAGTTCTACACCGTCGACCGGGGCCTGGCGGGCGGCGCCCCCGGAGCGCCCGCGACCTACGTGGCGTCCTGCCACATCTTCTGCGACTCGCCGGAAGCCTTCCAGTCGTCCTTCGGCCCGCACGCGCAGGAGATCATGGCCGACATCCCCAACTACACCGACCTCGAGCCCGTGATCCAGATCAGCGAGGTGGTGGTGGGCAATACCGGCTGAGCCGGGGCGAGGCCGCAGCGGCGATGCGCAGCGTCTGCTTGCACATCGCAAAGCATTGATACAACGCAATATGCCCGGCTGCCCGCTTGCCTAGCATGCGGGCATGCAAGGGCACGACAGCATCGCAGGCGTCGCGCGCACGGCATGGCCCGCTGCCGGCGCCGGGCTGGCCGCGGCCGCGCGCAAGCTCCCGGCCGCGCCGGCCGGGAGCTGTTTCCATTGTGGCGCCGCGCTGCCGGCGCAGCCGGCGTGCGCCGGGATCGACGGCGTCGAACGCCGGTTCTGCTGTGGGGGCTGCGCCGCGGCCGCGCAGGTGATCGCCTCCGGCGGGCTGTGCGCCTATTACGACCGCAACAGCGGCAACGCGCTGCCCGCGCTGCCTGCCGAGACCATCGAGCGCCTGCGCGAGCAGTGGCAGGCGCTGGAAGACCCCGAGTTCCTGCGTGCCTTCGCCTCCGATCTCGGGAGCGGGGTCTGGCGCACCATGATCGCCGTCGAGGGCATCCACTGCGGCGCCTGCGTGTGGCTGATCGAACGCCACCTGCTGGGCATCGCCGGGGTACGCACGGCCGCCGTGAACTACGCCACGCGCCGCGTGCTGCTGGAGTGGGACGACACCCGCGTGCACCTGGGCGCAGTGCTCGAGGCCCTGGCCCGCATCGGCTACCAGCCGTCGCCGAACGTGCGTCATGCCAGCGAGGCGCGCCAGCGGCGTGCCGCGCGCCTGGAACTGCTGCGCACGCTGGTGGCATGGCTGGCGATGATGCAGGTGATGATGATGGCGTGGCCCTCGTACAGCGCCGGCGGCCAGCTCACCGGTGCGGAGACGGCGATCTTCCGCTGGGCGAGCCTGTCGATCACCTTGCCGGCCTTGCTGTTCTCGGGATGGAGCTTCCTCGGCGGCAGCCTGCGCGACCTGCGCATGCGCCGCCTCGGCATGGACGTTCCCGTCGTGCTGGGGCTGTGGGGAGCATTTGCCGCCAGTGCCGTCAGCGTGCTGCGCGGCAGCGGGCCGGTCTACTTCGACTCTGTCACGATGTTCCTGGCGCTGGTGCTCAGCGCACGCCTGGTCGAGAGCAGCCTGCGCCAGCGCAGCGCCAACGCCGCCGACGAGCTGCTGCAGCAGCTGCCGGCGGCGGTACGCCGGCGCGACGCCACGGGCGCCTGGCAGACGGTGGCCATCACGCGCCTGCGGGGTGGTGACGTGGTGCAGGTTCCCAGCGCTTCGCTGGTGCCGGTGGACGGCGAGGTCGTCGACGGCACCAGCCATGCCGACGAGGCCCTGCTGACCGGCGAGAGCCAGGCCGTGCCGAAGGCGCGCGGCGACCAGGTGCTGGCCGGAAGCATGAACCTGGATTCGCCGCTGGTGGTGCGCGCCGCGGCGGCGGGGCAGGCGACGCGCATCGCCCAGATGGTCGAATTGCTCAACGGCGCGCTGGCCCACAAGCCTCGCGCCGCGGCGCTGGCGGACCACGCGGCGCGTTGGTTCACCGCCGGCCTGCTGGCGGTGGCCGCGGCGACCGCCGCCTACTGGGGGCTGGTCGACCCGTCGCGCATGCTGCCGGCGGTGATCGCGGTGCTGGTCGTGAGTTGTCCATGCGCCTTGTCGCTGGCCATTCCGGCGGCGCTGGCGGCGGCGACCGCGCGCCTGTCGCGCGCCGGCGTGCTGGTGGCGCGCGGCCATGCGCTGGACGCCGCCGCGCGGGTGCGTACCTGGGTGTTCGACAAGACCGGCACGCTGACCCTGGGCCATGACCACGACGTGCTCGTGCATGCCGCCGACGCGCAAGCCGAGTCGCAGGCCTGCGGCATCGCCGCCGCGCTGGAGCAGGGCGTGCAGCATCCGCTGGCGCGGGCCCTGCTCGAGCATGCGCGATCGGTACGGGCGCCGGTGCCGCTGGCGCAACAGGTGCAGGGCGTGCGCATGGTCCCCGGGCGCGGCGTGATCGGGTGCGTGGACGGACACTGGTACGCACTGGGGCGGGCTGCGCGGGACGCCGACGCCGACGCCGTATGCCTCGAGTTGCGCCGCCTGCCGCGGACCGACGATGGCGCGCAGCCCGTGCTGCCGTGGGACGGGGGGCCTGCCGGGCAGTTGCTCGCGCGCATCGACATTCGCGAGCGCCTGCGCCCGGGCGCCAGCGAGGCCGTGCGCGAGCTGGCGGCGGGTGGCGCAGACCTGATGCTGCTCAGCGGAGACAAGCCCGACAGCGTCGAACGCTGGGCGCGACGAGTCGGCATCGACGACGCGCATGCCGGCATGCTGCCGCAGGACAAGTTGCAGCGGGTTCGCCAGCTGCAGGCCTCGGGGCGTCACGTGGCCATGGTCGGCGACGGGGTCAACGACGCGCCGACGCTGGGCGCCGCCGAGGTCTCGGTCAGCTTCGCCGATGCCGCGCCCATCGCCCGCGCGGGCGCCGATGTCGTGCTGGTGCGCGACGACATGCGGGCCCTGCCGCTGCTGGTCGACGTGGCGCGCCGGACCCAGCGCGTGATGCGCCAGAACCTGGGCTGGGCGCTGCTCTACAACGCGGTGTTCGTTCCGCTCGCCGCCGC
Organism: Pseudomonadota bacterium; assembly: GCA_021841865.1. Lineage (GTDB taxonomy): Bacteria > Pseudomonadota > Gammaproteobacteria > Burkholderiales > Burkholderiaceae_C > Thiomonas_A. The sequence continues at coordinate 9,657 of JAKCDM010000018.1, read as the reverse complement.
CGGGCGCATCTCGCCGCTGTGGGCTGCCGCCGGCATGAGCGCGTCGTCGCTGCTGGTGGTGCTCAATTCGGCGCGCCTGTCGTGGCGCGCCGCCGGGGAGGACGCATGGACGCGTCGCTGATGGTGCTGATCCCGATCAGCGTGCTGGTCGTCGCGCTGATCCTGATGGTGCTTTGGTGGGCAGCGCGCAGCGGCCAGTTCGACGATCTCGAGGGCCCGGCGCACGCCATCCTGATGGACGACGACAACCCCGTCGCGCCGGCGCCGAGGACCCCGGCGCAAGCAGCTTCGCAGGCTGCGGATTCGCAAACATCCGGTTAGAAAAAGACGCGCATCGTCGCATCCCCAAGCGCCTTGATACATGTCAACAGGCGTGGTGTAACGCTCGGATACCTTCTCGGCATCGCGCCTCCCGCGCGCCTGGTGTTCAAGAACTCACTCGACAAGCGATACCCATGGGGATGGAGATGCAATGAGCGCGCAAGCCTTGAGTCCGCAAACCTACAACTACGCGGTGGTCCGCAAGTTCACCGTCATGACCCTGGTCTGGGCCGTCGTGGGCATGCTGGTGGGCATCGTGATCGCGGCCCAGCTGATCTGGCCCGACATGACCTACGGCCTGCCGTGGCTGAGCTGGGGGCGCCTGCGTCCGGTGCATACCAACGGGGTCATCTTCGGCTTCGGCGGCACCGCGTTGTTCGCCACCTCGTACTACGTGGTGCAGCGCACCTGCCAGGCCCGGCTGTTCGCGCCGCGCCTGGCCGACTTCACGTTCTGGGGCTGGACCGCGGTGATCGTGCTGTGCGCGATCACCTACCCGCTGGGCTACACCAGCGGCAAGGAGTACGCCGAACAGGAATGGCCGATCAGCATCCTGATCGTGCTGGTGTGGGTGGCCTACGCCATCGTGTTCTTCGGCACGGTGATCAAGCGCAAGACCCGGCACATCTACGTGGCCAACTGGTTTTTCGGCGCCTACATCATCACCATCGCGCTGCTCTACATCGTCAACAACATCAAGCTGCCGGTCAGCCTGCTGTCGTTCAGCAGCTACTCCGCCTACGGCGGAGCGCAGGACGCGATGATCCAGTGGTGGTACGGGCACAACGCGGTGGGCTTCTTCCTGACCGTGTCGTTCCTGGGCATGATGTACTACTTCATCCCCAAGCAGGCCGAGCGCCCGATCTACTCGTACCGGCTGTCCATCGTCCACTTCTGGGCGCTGACCTTCGTCTACATGTGGGCCGGCCCGCACCACCTGCTCTACACCGCGCTGCCCGACTGGGCGCAGTCGCTGGGCATGGTGTTCTCGCTGATCCTGCTGGCGCCGAGCTGGGGCGGCATGATCAACGGCATCATGACCCTGTCGGGAGCGTGGCACAAGCTGCGCGACGACCCGATCCTGAAGTTCCTGATCACCGCGCTGTCCTTCTATGGCATGTCGACCTTCGAGGGTCCGATGCTGTCGATCAAGACCGTCAGCGGCCTGGCCCACTACACCGACTGGATCATCGGTCACGTGCACTCGGGCGCCATGGGCTGGGTCGGCATGATCACCATGGGCAGCCTGTACTACATGATCCCGCGCCTGTGGGGCCAGACCCGCATGTGGAGCGTGCGCCTGATCGAGTGGCACTTCTGGACCGCCACCATCGGCGTCGTGCTGTACATCGCGTCGATGTGGGTGGCCGGAGTCACCGAGGGCCTGATGTGGCGCGCGATGCAGCCGGACGGCACGCTGACCTACAGCTTCATCGAGTCGATCGTGGCGGTCAAGCCGCTGTACTACATCCGGCTGCTGGGAGGCGTGATCTACCTGTTCGGCATGTGCCTGATGGTCTACAACTCCTGGCGCACCATCCGCCAGGGCCAGGCGGTGGATGCGCCGGTGCCGCAGATCGCGGCGGCCCACGCCTGATGCGCGCAACTCGACGACAAGGAGCAACGCCATCATGGCAAGCCTGAAACTCTCCCACGAGTCCATCGAGAAGAACGTCGGTCTGATGATCGTGCTGGTCGCGCTGGTGGTCAGCGTGGCCGGCTTCGTGCAGCTGCTGCCGATGTTCTTCGACAAGGCCACCACGACCCCGCTGCCGGGGATGAAGCCCTACACCGCGCTGGAGCTGGCGGGGCGCGACGTCTATGTGTCCGAGGGCTGCTATCTGTGCCATTCGCAGATGATCCGCCCGCTGCGCGCCGAGGTCGAACGCTACGGCCATTACTCGGTGGCCGGTGAATCGGTCTGGGACCACCCCTTCCAGTGGGGCAGCAAGCGCAACGGCCCGGACCTGGCGCGCGTCGGCGGCAAGTACTCGGACGAGTGGCTGCGCATCCACATGCGCGAACCGCGCGACGTGGTGCCGGAAAGCACCATGCCGGCCTACCCATGGCTGCAGCACAAGCCCGCCGACGACGGCCTGATCCGCCAGCGCATGCGCGCGCTGCGCACGCTGGGCGTGCCGTACACCAGCGCCGAGATCGCGGCGGCGCCCGACGAGCTCAAGGGCAAGACCCAGGAGGACGCGCTGATCGCCTACCTGCAGAGCCTGGGCCGCGCGCTGTCGGCGCCGCATTCCTGAACCCGGGAGACACGCACCATGAACGACACCCTGGCCCTGTTCGGCAGCCTGACCACGGTGATGGCCTTCGTCGCCTTCATCGGCATCGCCTGGATGGCCTACGCGCCACGCTTCGCGGCGCGCCACGACCGCGACGCGATGATTCCCTTCCTCGACTCGCAATTGCCCGCGGCGGGCTCCGGCGCCGGCGGCGAGTCCGACCCGAATTCCTGAGCGAGCCCGACAAACCATGAACCAGTTCACTTCCCCGGCCTGGGGCTACTGGATCGGCGCGGTGACCATCGTGTCGCTGATCGCGCTGTTCGTGTTCCTGCGCGCCACCGCGCGCCAGACCGTGTTCCGCGACAAGCAGGGCAAGGTCATCGCCACCACCGGCCACGTCTGGGACGACGACCTGCAGGAGTTCAACAACCCGTTGCCTAAGTGGTGGATGGGCTTGTTCATCCTGACCCTGCTGTTCGCCGCGCTCTACCTGGTGCTGTACCCCGGGCTCGGGTTCTGGGGCGGCGTGCTGGGCTTCACCAGCGACCGGATGTACCAGCAGGAGTCGCAAGCCTACGAGCAGCGCATCGCGCCGATCTACGCCGCCTACGACAAGCTCGACGTCGCGCAGTTGTCGAAGGATCCGGCTGCGATGGCGACCGGCCAGCGCATGTTCCTGACCTATTGCGCGCAGTGCCACGGCTCCGACGCCGGCGGCAGCAAGGGCTTCCCGAACCTGACCGTGCACGGTGAGAAGAGCTTTCTGTACGGCAACCAGCCGGCGACGCTGGTTCAGACCATCACCGAGGGGCGCATGGGCATGATGCCGCCGATGGGCCAGGCGGTGGGCGGCAAGGATGGCGTGGTCGCGGTGGCCAACTACGTGCGCAGCCTGTCGGGGCTGAGCCATGACGCTGGGCTTGCCACGCGCGGCAAGGCGCTGTTCGCCGCCAACTGCGCGGCCTGCCACGGCGCCGACGGCACCGGCAACCAGATGCTCGGGGCGCCGAACCTGACCGACAGCAACTGGCTGTTCGGCTCGAGCCTGCAGACCATCGAGCAGACCATCGAGCAGGGGCGCAACGGGCACATGCCGGCGCAGAAGGGCAACCTCAGCGCCGACAAGATCCACGTGCTCGCCGCCTATGTCTACGGCCTGAGCCACGGCGCCCACGCGTCGCAATGACCTCCATCCACCCGGACCCGCGGGTCCGGGACGCGCACGCACCATGAACAGCCCAGCATCCCAGCCGCAACCCGACGACCTGCAGACCACCGAGGAAGTCCTGTACGAGGCGCGGCGCAAGATCTACGCGCGCTCGGTCAGCGGCTTTTTCGCGCGCTGGCGCGTGGCCATGGTCTGGTTCACCCAGATCATCTTCTACGGCCTGCCGTGGCTGCGCTGGGACGGGCGCCAGGCGCTGCTGCTGGACCTGGTCCACCGCAAGTTCTATTTCTTCGGGCTGATCCTGTGGCCGCAGGACGTGATCTTCCTGGCCCTGCTGCTGATCATCTCCGCGTACGGGCTGTTCCTGTTCACGGCCGTCGCCGGGCGCCTGTTCTGCGGCTACGCCTGCCCGCAGACGGTCTACACCGAGATCTTCATGTGGATCGAGCGCCGCGTGGAGGGCGACCGCCTGGCGCGCATCCGCCTGGACTCGCAGCCGATGAGCCTGCGCAAGTTGTCGCGCAAGGCGCTCAAGCACGGGCTGTGGGTCGCGCTGGCGCTGTGGACCGGCTTCACCTTCGTCGGCTACTTCACCCCGATCGACACCCTGGCGCGCGAGGTTGCCACGCTGAGCCTGGGCGGCTGGGAGATGTTCTGGATCCTGTTCTACGGCTTCGCCACCTACGGCAACGCCGGGTTCATGCGCGAGCAGGTGTGCAAGTACATGTGCCCGTACGCGCGTTTCCAGTCGGTCATGTTCGACCGCGACACGCTGATCGTGACCTACGACCCGCAACGCGGCGAGCCACGCGGCAAGCGCCGCCGCGAGCTTCCGGCGCGCGAGCAGGGCAAGGGCGATTGCGTCGACTGCTCGATCTGCGTGCAGGTGTGTCCGACCGGCATCGACATCCGCGAGGGCCTGCAGTACATGTGCATCGGCTGCGGCGCCTGTGCGGACGCCTGCGACCAGGTGATGGACAAGATGAACACGCCGCGCGGGCTGATCCGCTATTCGAGCGAGAACGCGCTGGACAACCGCTGGACCCGCAAGCAGCAGTGGTCGCACCTGCTGCGCCCGCGCATCCTGATCTACAGCGCCATCCTGCTCGCGCTGGTGGGTGTGTTCGTCGGCGGCCTGATCATGCGCCAGCCGGTCAAGCTCGACGTCATGCGCGACCGCCGGGTGCTGGCCCGCGAAATCCCCGGAGGACTGCTGGAGAACGTCTACCAGGTGCAGTTGATGAACGCCTCCGACAAGCCGCGGCGCATGCGTTTCGAGGTGCAGGGGCCGCCGGGGCTGCTCGTCGTGCGTCCGCGCGAAGGCGTCGATCTCGAGGCATCGAGCAACCTGCTGCGCCCGGTCGAGCTGGCGATCCCCACCGACAACGCGCGCAGCGGTGTCTATCACGTGGAGATCACCGCGCGCAGCGACGATCCCGATCCCGTAGTGGTCCACCATGACAGCACCTTCATCGTCCCCTGAGGGCCGCGGCGCCAGTCCCGCGCCGTGGTGGCGGGTGCCCGTGCTGTGGCTGTTGATCGCGCTGCTGGGCAGCGTGCTGGCAGCCAGCCTGGCCACCGTCTGGATCGCCCGCCACGCCGCCGACCAGCAGCTGGACGCGGCGCCCCCGGTGATGCACATCGGACCGCCGCGCGCCGCGCCGCCGCGGCCGCCGCAGTCGCCACGCCGCACATGATCCGCATCGCGCGATGCAAGTCCCGGGAGAGCCCTGATGCGAGCCTGGCAAGCCGATTACCTGCGGGCGGCGTGGCCGTCCTTCCTGGTCGCGTTGCTGATCAGCGCGATCTGGTTCGGGCTGCTCGATCCCGCGCAACTGCGCCTGCACGGGCAGATGCGCGCATGGCCGCCCGAGTTGCTGTATTCGCTGGGTTTCCTGCTTCAGTGGCTGGCCTGCTGGGGCGCCAGCGTGCTGACGCTGTGGCTGCTCGGGCCGCGCCCGCCGGGTTCCGGCGACGTGTTCGAGCAGGGTCAGCCGGACTGAGCTCGGGCGCCGGCGGCGATGCCGGTTCAGGCCTCGTGCGACAGCAGTTCGACCAGGCCTTCGCGATGGGTGATTCGCACCTGGCGTTGCGCGACGTGGACCAGGCCGGCCTGGTGAAAACGCGACATCAGTCGGCTCACGGTCTCGAGCTTGAGCCCGAGGTAGCTGCCGATCTCCTCGCGGCTCATGCGCAGCACGAATTCGTCGGGCGACAGGCCGCGAGCCTTGTAGCGCTCGGACAGGTCGAGCAGGAAACGCGCCAGTCGCTCGTCGGCCTGCATGCTGCCGAGCACGAACTGGTCCTGCTGGGCGCGCGCCAGACGGTTGCCGATCAGGCAGTGGATCTGATGCTGCAGGGTCGGCATTTCGCGCGCGGTGTTCTCGAGGGCCCGCACGTCGATCTCGCAGGCCTCGCTGTCCTCCAGCGCGACCACGTCGGTCATGTACACCCGCGTGGAAAACCCCTCGAGTCCCATCATCTCGCCGGGGACGTGAAAGCCGACGATCTGCTGCCGGCCGTCCGGGCTGGTCACCACCGACTTGAACGAGCCTGCGTGCACCGAGAACACCTTGTCCATCGGCTCGCCGCTTTCGAACAGTCGCTCGCCTTTCGCGATGCGGATCGTGTTCTGCATGATGTCGCGCATGCGCGACATTTCATCCGCCGGCAGCGCGATGGGCAGGCAGAAGCGACTCTGGAAACAGACATCGCAGGGATGCGGCTTGTCCATGCGGTGGATGGTGGCGGCGGGCGTGGTTTTCATGGTTCGGCGATGATTGGTTCCGAGATTCGTTATATCACGGAAATTGCGCATATTTCCTGATGCAGATCAGCCTTTTTCTGACACTGTTGCTCATGGGCCTGACAGGCGGCTTGCATTGCGCCGCCATGTGCGGCGGACTGGTGGTCGCCAGCGAACGCGCCATGCTGCCCGCCGGGGGCGAGCAGGTGCTGTGGCCCGCGCGCTCGTTGTTGCGCCGATCGCTGCAACTGCAGGCCGCGCGCGTGGCCACCTACAGCCTGCTCGGGCTGGTCGCCGGCGCCGTGGGGTCGGGCCTGTGGGCCGTGCAGGCCCGGGGCGTGCAGGTCTCGCTGTTCGTGCTGGGCAACCTGGTGCTGGGCGCCAGCGGCGCGTGGCTGCTGCGCATGGCCTTGCGCGCGCCGGGCGCGGCCTGCGCCGCGGGGACGAGGCCGCGCCGGGCCTGGACCCAGTCGTTGCGCTCGTACCTGACGGCCGCCGCGTCGCGCCTGCTGCGGCGCCTGTTGCCGCTGGACAACGCGGCTCGGCGCGCAGGCGCCGGCCTGCTGTGGGGACTGCTGCCCTGCGGGCTCGTCTACTCGGCGCTGTCGCTGGCCTTGTTCAGCGGCAGTGCCGCGGGCGGCGCGCTCGCGATGGCAGCTTTCGGGCTCGGCACGCTGCCGCACATGCTGCTGGCCGGACACCTGCTGCGCCGCCTGAGCCAGCGTGCCACGGCGCGCGCGTCGCGCCTGGCGGCGGGAACGATCCTGATCGGTTTCGCCGCGTGGGGACTGTGGCGCCTGCTGCATGCCGGCGGCCTGCCCAGCCTGCACGGCTACTGCTTCGTGTAGCGCGCGGGTGGCGGGAGCCGGCGGCGCGGGCTCGCCCCGATCCGCGGCCTTGTCAGTCGATGTCGAAGGCCTGCACGCGCCAGCGGCCGCCACCTGCGAGTTCGTCGAAGTAGCGCCGCAGGGTTTCGGACACGGCTCGAAACGCGATGCGGTCCCAGGGCACCTCGCCGGCCGCGAACAGCCGTGCCTCCAGGGTTTCCGGCCCCGGATCCCAGCGCGGCTCGAGCAGTCGGGCCCTGTACAGAAGATAGACCTGGCTGACCGGGCGCACGTTGACCACGCTGTACAGGCCGTCGATGCGCACCTCGGCGCCGGCTTCCTCCAGGGTTTCGCGCAGCGCGCCCTGTTCGGTGGTCTCGTCGAGTTCCATGAACCCGGCCGGCAGGGTCCACAGTCCGTGGCGCGGTTCGATGGCACGCCGGCACAGCAGCACCTTGTCCTCCCACGCCGGCAGCGTGCCCACGATGTTGCGCGGGTTTTCGTACTGGATGTGCTCGCAGGCCGTGCACACGGCCCGCGCATGGGTGTCGCCGGCGGGCACCCGGTGCTGCACCGGAGCTCCGCACAGGTTGCAATGCTGGATCAGGGGACGATACATCGGCACGGTGCTTGCAGGATTGCCGCGAAAGCTTTCGCGTGGCCCGTATGATGCCCGCTTTTGGCCCGCCGGTCGCGCGCTGCGCGCGACAGTCGCCCGTTTCGCGCCATGCCCATCATCTCGATTCCCGCGCTCGGCCTGCGTCTGCAGGCCGATGTCGACGAAAACCTGCTCAAGGTGCTGCGCCGCCACAAGGTGCCGATCGCCTGGTCGTGCAAGCGTGGCGAGTGCGGCACCTGCAAGTGCGTGCTGGAGCAGGGCGAGGTACGCCTGGAGGGCTACCAGCCCGGCGCACTGCCCGCGGGACAGCGCGAGCAGGGGTTGATCCTGGCGTGCAGCAGCAAGGTCGTGGGCGACGTGCAGCTCGCGCTGGTGGACAGCGACGACTTCATCGAGCACCCGCAGCGCCACCTGCAGTGCCGCGTGCTGTGGCTGCGCGAACTGGCGCCGGAAGTCTTCGCGCTGCGCCTGGGCATCGTCGGAGGCGATGACGGGGGAGCCCCCTTCATGTTCTCGGCGGGGCAGTACGCGCACCTGCGCGTCCTCGACTCGCACGGGCAGTGGATCGGTCGCGATTTCTCGATGGCCGGCACCCCGGTGGAGGCAGAATACGACGGCGAGCTCGAATTCCACATCCGGCGCACTCCGACCGGCGCGTTCAGCGGCCTGCTGGGCAGGGACGTCGTCGCCGGCAGCGAGCTGCAGCTCGACGGGCCGATGGGCTCCGCGTATTTTCGGCCGCGGCACGAGGGCCCGCTGTACGCGGTGGCCGCCGGAACCGGGCTGGGGCCGATGCTTTCGGTGGTCCGCACTGCGCTGGACAACGGCAAGACCGACCCCGTGGTGCTGTACGCAGGGTTTCGCCAGGTCTGCGAGGTATATGGGGTCGATGTGCTGCACGAGCTGGCACGCCAGCACCGCAATTTCCGTGCGCATGTCGTCGTCGAGTTCGACGCCGGCCAGGGCATGCGCGGAGGGCGCGTCGGAGATGCGCTGTTCGCCGACGTGGCGGATTTCCAGCGCGCCAAGGTGTACCTGGCGGGCTCGCCGGCGATGGTCGACGCTGTCAGCGGGGAATTGCTGGCGCGCGGCGTGCTGCCCCGGGACGTGCACGCCGACGCGTTCTACCCCCCGGCAGCGCTGGCGCCAGGGGCTGAATGAGAAGGCATTCGTTGCTCGAGCGTTACGTGGCCATGCGCCTGGCTGGAGTTTTGGGCTGCGGCCGCGTTGCGTGGTTTACAATATGAGCTGATTTTGCGTCGCAAAGGTGGCGTCGCGGCAAATCAGGGCCTCGATTCGAAGTCGAGATCCGAAGCCGCGAAGGGCTCTGGCGCGGCCCGGGCGACAAGCCCGCGGTGGCCGTGGCCTGACCACCCGATGCGATGAGCCGGGAGGCATCGAGGCATGGGCCTCGCAGGCCGGACCGGCTTGCAGGTTCGAGTGCAGTGGCCGTGCGGGTTCCGGAAGGCATCGGAGCCCGTGGGCGAGGTGGCCTGTGGCTTGCGGCCCCCTCGGCCCTGTCGACCGCCGTGCTGCGAATCAATGCGAACACCGAATTCGTGACCAAGACCGGCTCGGGAGGGCCGGCACAGGCGCATCCTGCGCTCGAATCCTTTTCAGGCATGGATACTGCATGGGCCAAGCGGGTTGTCGAGACCGCGCTGTTGTGTGCCACCCAGCCGCTGAGTGTCGCGGCCTTGCGCGCATTGTTCGAGGAACAGCTCGACGCCGATGCG
>JAKCDM010000122.1 GCA_021841865.1 Pseudomonadota bacterium | reverse complement strand
CGGCCAGATCAACCTGTCGCAAGCCATTCGCCGCACCATCTCGCTGGAACAGAACGGCAAGACCTACAAGCTGAACGACAAGATCGCCGTGCTGCAGGTGCGTCCGCGCGGCTGGCACCTGGACGAGAAGCATGTGCTGGTCGACGGCAAGCGCGTCAGCGGCGGCCTGTTCGATTTCGGGCTGTTCCTGTTCCACAACGCACGCGAGCAGATCGCGCGCGGCGCCGGTCCCTTCTTCTACCTGCCGAAGATGGAAAGCCACCTCGAGGCCCGGCTGTGGAACGACGTGTTCATCGCCGCGCAGGACGAGCTGGGCCTGCCGCGCGGCACCATCAAGGCCACCGTGCTGGTGGAGACCATCGTCGCCGCGTTCGAGATGGAAGAGATCCTGTACGAACTGCGCGAGCACAGCGCGGGACTGAACGCCGGTCGCTGGGACTACATTTTCAGCGCCATCAAGAAGTTCAAGAGCGACCGCGACTTCTGCCTCGCCGACCGCTCGCTGATCACCATGACCTCGCCGTTCATGCGGGCCTACGCGCTGCTGCTGCTCAAGACCTGCCACCGCCGCGGTGCGCCGGCCATCGGCGGCATGAGCGCGCTGATCCCGATCAAGAACGACCCGGAGAAGAACGCCAAGGCGATGGAAGGCATTCGCGCCGACAAGCGCCGCGACGCCACCGACGGCTACGACGGCGGCTGGGTCGCGCACCCGGGGCTGGTGGGCCCGGCGATGGAGGAGTTCGTCGCCGTGCTCGGCGACAAGCCGAACCAGATCGCCAAGACCCGCGAGGACGTGAAGGTCGGCGCTTCCGACCTGCTGGACTTCCGTCCGGAAGCGCCGATCACCGAGGCCGGCCTGCGCAACAACGTGAACGTGGGAATCCACTACCTCGGCGCCTGGCTCGCCGGCAGCGGCGCGGTGCCGATCCACAACCTGATGGAAGACGCCGCCACCGCCGAGATCTCGCGCAGCCAGGTGTGGCAGTGGATCCACAGCCCGAAGGGCGTGCTCGACGACGGCCGCAAGGTCAGCGCCGACATGGTGCGCGCGCTGATCCCCGACGAGCTGGCCAAGGTCAAGGCCACCGGTGCCGACGGCGAGTTCGACAAGGCCGCGCAGATTTTCGAGCGCATGGCCACCGGCGCGGAATTCACCGAATTCCTGACCCTGCCGCTGTACGAGGAACTGGCCTGACGCCGGCCCTCGTCGACTGACGCAAGCCGCCTCCCGGGCCGGGCCCGGGAGGCGGCTTTTTTTCGCACACCGTGCACTCAGAAGGTGTGAATGAATCGGCCGTGGCCGAGGGGCCGACCAGGGGCGCTGCCATGAAGGCGCAAACCGCAGTCGTAGCACCTGCTACGGCGAGGATTTGCAACGCACAGGGCGGCGTCCAGGGGCGGTCCAGCGGGCATGGCGGATTCGTTCACACCTTCTCAGGCCACGCCGATGCGCATCAGGTTGGTGGTCCCGGGGCTGCCGAACGGTAGCCCGGCGATGATCAGCACCGCCTGCCCGGGCTGCGCGAACCCCTCGCGGCGCGCGGTGTCGGTGGCCACCTCGGCCAGGTGCTCGCCGTCGTCGACGTCCGCCGTGTGCACCGAATGCACGCCCCACACCAGGCTCAGGCGCCGCGCGACCTGCAGGCTCGGGGTCAGGCTGAGCACCGGCGACTTGGGGCGTTCGCGCGCGGCGCGCAGGCTGGTGTGCCCGGAACTCGTGAAGCATGCGATGGCGGCCGGCTCGAGCAGCGCGCTGGCACGGCGCATCGCGCAGCACACGGCCTCGGTGACATCGCCGCCAGGTCGCGCAGCGGCATGGGAGTCGTCGATGGTCTGGCGATATTGCGGATCGGATTCGACCTGGCGAATGATGCGGTCCATCATCGTGACCGCCTGCACCGGATAGCGCCCCGAGGCCGACTCGGCCGACAGCATCACCGCGTCGGCGCCGTCGTACACCGCCGTGGCCACGTCGGAGGCCTCGGCGCGCGTGGGCACCGGGCTTTGCACCATGGACTCGAGCATCTGCGTGGCGACGATCACCGGGCGGCCCAGGCGCCGGCACAATCGCACGATGCGCTTCTGGATCGCCGGCACACGCTCGGCAGGCAGTTCCACGCCGAGGTCACCACGCGCGACCATCACCGCGTCGGCGAGTTCCACGATCGGCTCGAGTTGCTCGATGGCCTGCGGCTTCTCGAGCTTGACCACGATGTTGGCGCGGTTCGCGATCAGGCCGCGCGCCTCGGCCACGTCGTCGGGGCGCTGCACGAAGGACAGCGCCACCCAGTCGACCCCGAGGCCCAGCGCGAAGTCGAGGTCGGTGCGGTCCTTGTCGGTCAGCGCCGAGATCGGCAGCAGCGTACCGGGCAGGTTCACCCCCTTGCGCTCCGAGAGCGTGCCGCCGACCACCACCTCGCAGTCGGCGTGCCCGGCGTCGCAGCCGAGCACGCGCAGCTCGATGCGCCCGTCGTCGAGCAGCAGATGGGCACCGGGCCGCAGCGCGGCGAAGATCTCGGGGTGCGGCAGGCGCACCTGCGTGGCGTCGCCGGCGACGTCGCCGAGCACCAGGCGAAAGGCCTGTCCGGGCTGCAGTTGCACCGGCCCGCCCGCGAAGGTCCCCACGCGCAGCTTCGGGCCCTGCAGGTCGGCCAGGATGCCCACGGGCCGGCCCTTCGCGCGCTCGAGTTCGCGCAGGATGCGTACGCGCTCGGCGTGATCGTCGCGGGAGCCATGGCTGAAATTCAGCCGGAACACGTCCACGCCGGCATCGAACAGGCACTCGATGGTGGCGGCGTCGCTGCTGGCCGGCCCCAGCGTCGCGACGATCTTGGCTTGACGCGATCTGCGCATCGACTCACTCCCGTGGGAAAACCCCCGGCGCGGGGCCGGCACGCCGCCATTGTGCGCAGGCCAGGACCGGCAGGGTAGTGGCCTTGCATGCATATCGCTTATGCCTTTGCGGAATGCCGAATCCGCGTGAAAACAGTTGCGCCCCGCGAAGACCTGCAGGTCCGCCGCGGGGCGCTTGCGGACATGCCCATGCATGTCCGGAATATGAAAACGTGGCTCAGCGCAACTGCGCAGCGTCCATCGCCGAGTGCTCGAGCTCCCGCACGTCGCGCTGCCCGCGCCCGGTGCCGTTGAAGAAGGCGTTGAGCGCAAAGGCCACGACTGCCGCCAGCAGGATCCCGCTGTGCAGCACCGGGGCCAGCGCCTGCGGGAAGTGGATGAAAAACTCCGGCGCCACCAGCGGGATCATGCCGAAGCCGATTCCCAGCGCGACGATCATCAGGTTGTGGCGGTTGGCCCGGTAGTCGACCTCGCTGAGGATGCGGATCCCGGTGGCCGTGACCATGCCGAACATGGCCACCCCTGTGCCGCCCAGCACCGGCTGCGGGATCGCCGCCACCAGCGCGCCCAGCTTGGGGATCAGCCCCAGCACGAGCATGATCACGCCGCCGGCCACCGTCACCCAGCGGCTGCGCACCCCGGTCATTCCGACCAGGCCGATGTTCTGCGAGAACGAGGTGCTGGGAAAGGTGTTGAACAGCCCCCCGAGGATGGTGCCGATGGCGTCCACGCGAAGCCCGCGCGCAAGCGCGGCGCGGTCGACCGGAGCGCCGACGATGTCACCCAGCGCGAAGAACATGCCGGAGGACTCGACGAACACCACCATCTCGACGATGCACAGCGTGATCACCGGGCCGATCGAGAACCTGGGCGCGCCGAACTGGAACGGGGTCACCAGGTGGAAGGACGCGGCCTTGGCGAAGGCGTCGAAGTGCATCAGTCCCAGCATGGCCGCCAGCACGCTGCCGGCGACCAGGCCGACCAGCACCGCGATGTTCTTGAGGAAATTGCGCCCGAACTTGTGGATCAGCAGGATCACCAGCAGCACGAACAACGCCAGTCCCAGGTTCTCGAAGGAGGCGTAGGCCGGGTTGGGAATCATCGCCCCGGGAGCTGCGCCGGCGGCGGTGTCGGGGATGCGCGGGGTCAGCCAGGCTCCGCCGACGGCCCATTCGATGCCCACCTGCATCAGCGAGATACCGATCACCGTGATCACCGAGCCGGTCACCACCGGCGGGAACAGCCCGATCAGGCGCGACGCGAAGGGCACGATCAGCAGGCCGAAGATGCCCGCGGCGATGACCGCTCCGAACATGTGCTGCAGGCCCATGCCGGGCGCGGTGCCGATGGCGATCAACGGCGATACCGACGCGAAGGTCATGCCCATCATCACCGGCATGCGGATGCCTGCCCACGAGGTCAGGCCGAGCGACTGGATGATGCTGGCCAGTCCGCACACGAACAGGTCGGCGCTGATCAGCAGCGCGATCTGCCCGGCCGGCAGCTTGAGCGCACTGCCGATGATCAGCGGCACCGCGACGGCGCCCGCGTACATCACCAGCACATGCTGCAGCCCGAGGGCCGCCAGTCGATGCGGCGGGGGAACCTCGTCCACCTCGCTGCAACGTTCGATATCGGGACTTGCTGCCATGTCTTCCTCCAGGGTCGGGAACCTGGGAGGGGTGGAGGCTGGCACCGTGTCCGATCCGGCGCCGCCGATTCCCCACTCCTTCCGAGGCGACGCGATGGCGCCGCGGCCTGTTCCAGCGCGGGACTCCGCGCTGCATGCCATTATTTTTGTTTTGTATACAACTCAGTATGCGTAATTACCCGATAGGGAGCCGGGTCCGTCACGCCGCCGACGGACCGAGCAGGTCCAGCAGCGTGCGCGCCACGACCTTGGTGGCGCGGCGCAGGTCCTCCAGCACGATGTGCTCGTCGGCACGCTTGGCGTTGGACTCGCGCACGGTGCGCGGGCCGGCGCCGTAGATCACCGCCGGCACGCCGTGCTCGCAGTACAGGCGCACATCGGTGTACAGCGGCGTGCCGGTGACGGGAATCGGCTCACCGAACACCTGCTCGGCGTTGCGCTGCAGCGAATCGACCAGCGCGCGATTGCCCGGCAGCGGCTTGAGCGCGCGCGCCAGCAGCATGCGCCGCACGTCGACGCGGGTGCCGGGATGGCGCGCTGCCGCGCTGTCGATGCAGGCACGCAGCGACGCTTCCACCTGCGCCGGATCCTCCTCGGGAATCATGCGGCGGTCGAGCTTGAACACCACCTTGCCGGGAACCACGTTGGTGTTGGTTCCGCCCTCGATCATTCCCACGTTGAGGTAGGGATGCTCGATGCCCGGCACCTCGGAGCGAACGGCCTGGTAGCCCCGGTTGAGCTCGTACAGATCGTGCAGGATGTCCACCGCGGCCTGCAGCGCGTCGACCCCGGTGTGCGGGATGGCGGCATGGGCCATCACGCCGTGCACGGTGACCTCCAGTTGCAGGCAGCCGTTGTGCGCGGTGACCACCTGGTAGGAAAAGCCCGCGGCGATCTCCAGGTCCGGGCGGGTCAGCCCGTGCGACAGCAGCCAGCCCGGCCCGAGCTCGCCGCCGAACTCCTCGTCGTAGGTGAAGTGCAGCTCGATGCCACCGCGTAGCGGCAGGCCCAGCGCCTCCAGCGCGCGCAACGCGAAGGTGTAGGTCGTGAAATCGCACTTGCTCACCGCCGAAGCGCGGCCGTAGAGCTTGCCGTCGTCGATCTCGCCGGCGTAGGGGTCGTGGGTCCAGCCCTCGCCGGGCGGCACCACGTCGCCATGGGCGTTGAGCGCGATCACCGGGCCGCCGTCGGCGTAGCGCCGGCGCACGATCAGGTTGGTGATGGATTGCAGGCCGTGCTCGCGCACGATGTCCTCGGGAACCGGGTGGCGCTCGGCCTGCAGCCCGAAGGCGCCGAGCAGCTCGGCGGTGCGCTCGGCATGCGGAGCGTTGTTGCCGGGGGGCGAATCGGTGGGCACGCGCACCAGCTCCTGCAACATGCGAACCTGCTCGTCGAAATGCGCGTCGATCCAGCGCTCAAGCGCTGCGTGATGGGTGGCCGTCAGCATGATGCGGCTAGCTCCTCGAGAAATTGGGTGAAGGCCAGGCAGGCCAGGTGAAGGTCGTCGGCAGTGCTGGACTCCAACGGGTTGTGACTGATGCCGGCGTTGGCGCCGCGCACGAACAACATGGCCTGCGGCAGCAGGCGGTGCAGTTTCATCGCGTCGTGCCCGGCGCCGCTGGGCATGCGGTGCAGCGGCAGGCCCAGCGCCGACACCGCGCGCTCCCAGCGCTGCTGCAGCGCGGGGTCGCTGGGCGCGGCATGCTCGCGCATGGTCTCGCGCAGCGCTCCGCGTACGCCGCGGCGCGCGCACAAGGCGTGCAGGCCCTGCTCGACGGCCTCGCGCACGCGGTCGCGCGCGGCGTCGCTCGGCGCGCGCACGTCCAGGCTGAAGCGGCAGCGCCCGGGCACCACGTTGATCGAGCCGCCGGGCACCTCGAGCTGGCCCACGGTGGCCACCGCGTCGGGTTCGGCAGCCGCCGCGCGTTCGGCCAGCAGCATCATCTCGGCCACCGCGCAGGCGGCGTCGCGACGGGCGTTCATCGGCGTGGTGCCGGCATGGCTGGCCATGCCGGCGACCTCGCCGGTGCAGCGAACGCTGGCGTTGATCGACGTGACGATACCCAGCGGCAGGTCCAGCGCGTTGAGCACCGGCCCCTGCTCGATGTGCACCTCGATGAAGCCCAGGTACTTCGACGCGTGCCGACGCAGCGCGCCGATAGCCTGCAGGTCGCCTGGCAGGCCGGCGTCGCGCATGGCCTGACGCAGGCTCAGGTCCTGCGCATCGCGCAGGTCCAGCCACGCCGGGTCGAATTCGCCGACCAGTGCGCCCGAACCCAGGAAGGTGGCGCTGTAGCGCTGACCCTCCTCTTCGGCGAAGCCCACCACCTCGATGCCGAAGGGCAGGCGGCGCCCGCTGCGCGCGAGCTCGCGCACGCAGGCCATCGGCACGAAGATCCCGACCCTGCCATCGAATCGTCCGGCGTTGCGCACCGTGTCGTAATGGCTGCCCGTGAGCAGGCGCGGCGCGTCGGGCCGGCTGGCGTGGTAGACGCCCACCACGTTGCCGACGGCGTCGAGCTCGACCTCGTCGAAGCCGCATTCGCGCATCCAGCCCTGCAGGTCGGCGGCGCAGGCGCGGTGCGCCGGCGTCAGGTAGGTCACGGTAAGCTGGCCCTGCTCGCGCCATGGCGACTCGGAATGCGCGGCCAGCTGATCGCACCAGTCGTGCACCTGCTCGCCCAGCGCCGGGCTCCAGCCGAACTTGAGGTTCAGGCGCATCTCGGCGATGCGGTGGATCTGGCGCAGGCTCTCGGCGAACTCGAAATCGGCGCCATGGTCGACGCGGCGCTGCATTTCGTCGATGATGCGCGCGCGGCTGAGCCCGTTGCCGCGCGGGCCGAGCACGGCCAGGATGAAGGGCCAGCCGAAGCGCTTCGAATACTCCGCATTGAGCTGGCGGATGCGCTCGAACTCCTGCGGCGTGCAGTGCGCCAGGCCGGCGCGCGACTGCTCGCTTGTCGACTCGGGCGTGAGCTCTCCGGCGACGGCCGCCTTGCCCGCCAGCTCGGGGTGGGCACGGATCAGTCCGAGCTGCTCGTCGCGCGAGGCCTCGCGCACCACTTGCGCCAGGCGCGCCTTGAGCGCGGCCAGCGAGACGAAGGGACGCGCATCCCATGCGCGTTCGGCGATCCACGGCGAGTGCTCGTAGATGCCTTCGAGCCGGGCGACGAATTCAGCGCGCGAGCTCGTGTTGAGGGTCGACAGGTCCAGCATGCGAGACTCAGTTCCAGATGAAGGCAGTGGCGGGATCGAAGGGGTGGTGCTCGCGCCAGTGACGCGCGATGTCCACGCGGCGCGCCACCCAGACGCGCTCGTGACGCTGCACGTGATCGAGGAAGCGCTGCAGCGCGCGGATTCGCCCGGGGCGCCCGAGCAGGCGTGCATGCATACCGATGCTGAGCATGCGGGGCGTGTCCTGGCCCTCGGCGTACAGCGCGTCGAAGCTGTCGCGCAGGTAGACGTAGAAATCCTCGGCCTGCGCGAAGCCCTGCGGCAGCGAAAAACGCATGTCGTTGGTGTCGAGGGTGTAGGGCACCACCAGGTGCGGGCGCAGTTCCCCGGACGACGTGCGCACCTGCAGCCACAGCGGCAGGTCGTCGCCGTAGTAGTCGCTGTCGTACAGCAGCCCGCCATGCTCGGCCACCAGGCGCCGCGTGTTGGGGCTGTCGCGCCCGGTGTACCAGCCCAGCGCGTCCACGCCGCAGGCCTGGCGCACCGCCTGCAGGCCCAGGCGCAGGTGCTCGCGCTCGGTGGCTTCGTCGAGTTGCTGGTAGTGGATCCAGCGCCAGCCGTGGCAGGCCACCTCGTGGCCGAGTTCCACGCAGGCCCGCGCCAGCTCGGGCAGGCGCAGCAGCGACATGCCGACTCCGAACACCGTCAGCGGCAGCCCGCGGCGCTCGAATTCGCGCAGGATGCGCCAGGCACCCACGCGCGAACCGTATTCATAGATGCCCTCCATGCTCAGGTGGCGCGCCGCGTAGCTGGCCGGGTTGAACATTTCGGACAGGAACTGCTCGCTGCCGGCGTCGCCGTGCAGCACCGAGTTCTCGGCGCCCTCCTCGAGGTTGAGCACGAACTGCACCGCGATGCGTGCGTCGCCGGGCCAGCGGGCCTGCGGCGGGTGGCGGCCGTAGCCGGCAAGGTCGCGGGGGTAGTCGGGGGGTAGTCGTATCGGTTCGGAAGGGCTCATCGCGGAAGGGAACGCTTGCGGCTAGCCGCCGCCTTGGCCGAGCGCCTCGCGCAGGTCGGCGCTGGCGGTACGGGGGTTGTAGAGCAGGGAGTCCTCGGTGGCGCGCAGGTG
>JAKCDM010000121.1 GCA_021841865.1 Pseudomonadota bacterium | reverse complement strand
ACCAGCGGGACCACCACCGAACGCAGCGAGCCCAGGAAGATGAACACCACCGCCGCGACGATCAGCACCGCCTCGACCAGGGTCTTGAGCACGTCGTTGATCGACGCGTCGACGAACTTGGTCGAGTCGTACACGATGCGCCCGCTCATGCCTTGCGGAAGCTGTGCCTGGATGTCGGGGAAGGCCTTGCGAACGCGGCTGATCACGTCGAGCAGGTTGGCGCCCGGCGCGACCTGGATGCCGATGAACACCGAGGACTTGCCGTCGAATGCCACCGAGGTGTCGTAGTCGTCGGCGCCCAGCGAGACCCGTGCCACGTCGTCCAGGCGCACCACCTTGCCCTTGACGGTCTTGATGATCAGGTTGCGGAATCCGTCGAGCGAGGTCAGGTTGGTGTTGGCCGCCAGGTTGACCTGCACCATCTGGCCCTTGGTGTGGCCGACCGCGGCGATGTAGTTGTTGTCGGCCAGCGCGGTGTAGACGTCGGCCGCGGTCAGGCCGTAGGCCGCCAGCTTGTCCGGGTTCAGCCAGGCGCGCAGCGCGAAGTTCTTCGCGCCGATGAATTCGGCCGTCTGCACGCCGGGAATGGCCTGCAGCTTGGGCTGTACCGAGCGCGTCAGGTAGTCGGTGATCTGGTTGGGCTGCAGCACGTTGCTGTAGAAGCCCATGTACAGCGCGTCGATGGTCTGGCCGATCGACACCGTCAGCGTCGGCGTCTGCGACTGCGGCGGCAACTGGTTGAGCACCGCGTTGACCTTGGTGTTGATCTCGGTCAGCGCCTTGTCCGGGTCGTAGTTCAGGCGCAGGTTGATGGTGATCGTGCTGACCCCCTGCACGCTGGTGGAGGTCATGTAGTCGATGCCGTTGGCCTGCGCGATCGAGTTCTCCAGCGGCGTCGTGATGAACGACGCCACGGTGGCAGCGTCGGCGCCCGGGTAGGCGGTGGTCACGGTGACCACGGCGTTCTGGGTATAGGGGTACTGCAGCACCGGCAGCAAGCCCGCCGAGCGCAGCCCCAGCACCAGGATCACCAGGCTGACCACGGTGGCGAGCACCGGGCGCTGGATGAAGATGTCGGTGAATTTCTTGTCCATGCTGCTTGGCCGCCGCGGATCAGTTGTCTTGGACCTTGGGGTCCGGGCTGTTGCTGGGCTCGACGCTGTTGTCGACCACCACCGGCGTGCCGTTGCGCAGCTTGAGCTGGCCGGAGGTCACCACGGTGTCGCCGGCCTTCAGGCCCTTGAGCACCGCGACCTGGTCGCCGCGCTGCGGGCCGGTGGTGATGAAGCGCTGCTCGGCCACCAGGTGCGGCTTGCCGCCGGCGCCCTTGCCCTCGTCCTTGATCACGTACACCGTCTCGCCGAACGGGTTGTAGGTCACGGCAGCGTTGGGCAGCGTGATGTACTGCCTGGGCGCGCCCTGCTGCAGGCGCACGCTGGCGAACACTCCGGGAAGCAGCTTCTCGCCCGGGTTGCGCACCTCGGCGCGCACGGTCAGGTTGCGCGTGGCCGTGTCCAGCTGGGGCTCGATGGCCAGCACCTTGGCCGTGAAGGTCTTGCCCGGCACGGCGTTGGTGGTCAGCTCGCCGGTCATGCCGACGCGGATCATGTCGATCTGGCTTTGCGGCACGTTGA
Source organism: Pseudomonadota bacterium (assembly GCA_021841865.1). Lineage (GTDB taxonomy): Bacteria > Pseudomonadota > Gammaproteobacteria > Burkholderiales > Burkholderiaceae_C > Thiomonas_A. The sequence goes on along the minus strand of JAKCDM010000121.1, from coordinate 7,197 downwards.
AATCGATGAGCATCGGGTCGAGCTTCTGCAGCGTCACGGCGACGCCGCCCGGCGGCAGGTACTGGCCGAGGTCGACCTGGCGCAGGCCCAGGCGTCCGGAGAACGGCGCCGAGATGATGTGCTGCGCGATCAGGGCCTGTTGCGCCGCGATGCCGGCCTGGTCGGCCTGCACGGTGGCCTCGTCGGTGTCGACCACCGCCTGGCTCACGGCCTGGGCCGCCAGCTGCGCGCGGTCGCGCTTGAGATTGAGCTGCGCCAGTTGCAGTTGCGCCTGCAGCTGGTGCAGTTGCGCCTGCAGCGGCGCCGGGTCGAGCGCCACCAGCTCCTGGCCGGCGCGCACATGCTGGCCTGAGTCGAAGCGGATGGCCGTCACCAGCGCGCCCACCGGAGTGCTCAGGCTGGCCTGCTGGCTGGCGCGCAGCGTGCCGAGCGCCTGCACCGTGGGCTGCCAGGTCTCGAGCGTGGCCTTCGCCGTCGACACGGTCTGCGTCGGGTTGGCCATGCTCTTCATGTAGTTCCCGATCATGCGGTCCTTGAACAGGTGAAACCAGGTCACGGCTCCGATGAGCACGGCCGCGATGACCAGCATGATGATCATGCGTATGGAGGTGCGGGCTGTCGTCGACATGTGCGTAGCGTTCAGGTGCTGCCAATCAAAGAATCAGGAATCGAATCCACGCCGCCGTTGCGGCGCGGGTCGGTGTCGTGGCGCTGCGGCGCGGCCGGGGCCGGCGCCGCATGCCGGGAGTCCTCAGGAGGCCGCCGCGGGCTTGCCCGACGGCGCGCCGCCTCCCATGGCCTGGTACAGCGCGGCGCTGTCGGCCAGGCGCGCGGCCTGCGCCGCCAGCAGGCCGATGCGAGCGCTTTGCGCCTGTTGCTGCGCGGTCAGCAACTGCAGGTAGCTGGCCGCGCCGAGGTGGTATTGACGTTCCACGAGCTGCAGGGATTGCTGCGCGGCGTCGTCGGCCGCCGCCTGCGCCTGCAGGGTCTGCGCGTCGTTGTCGAGCTGGCGCAGCGCGTCCGCCACGTTGCGCAGCGCCTGCAGCACGGTCTGGCGATAGTTCGCGCCGGCCGCCTGCAGGTTGGCTTCGGCCGCGCTGGCGCCGGCGTGCAGCCCGGCGTTGAACAGCGGCTGCGCCAGCTGTCCGGCGAGATTCCAGATCATCGTGCCGGGGCCGAACAACGCGCCGGTGGTCAGCGCCTGGGTGCCCAGGCTGGCGCTGAGATTGATCTGCGGGTACAGGTTGGACACCGCCACGCCGTACTGCGCGGTCGCCGCGTGCAGCAGCGCGGTCGACGCCTGCACGTCGGGGCGCTGGCGCACCAGCTCGGACGGCACGACCACCGGCAGCTGCGCCGGCAGGTGGAACTGCGACAGCTCGAAGCGCGGAATGCTCGACTGCTGCGGGGCCTGCCCCACCAGCAGCGCCAGCAGGTGGTCGGCCTGTTGAAGCTTGTTGCGCAGCGGCGGCAGGCTGGCCAGGGTCTGCTCGTACTGGGTCTGCAGGCTCAGCACCTCGACGCGCGACGCGGCGCCGAGCTGCTCGCGCTTGCGCGTGATCGCCAGTTCGTCGGCCTGCGCCTTCGCGATGGCCTCGGTGGCCGCCACCTGGGCGGCCAGCTGCGCCTGCGCGAAGGCCGTGGTCACCACGTTGCCGGCCACGCTCAGGCGCGCACCGGCAAGCTGCCAGCGCTGGTAGTCGGCCTGCGCGGCCAGCGCCTCCAGCGCGCGGCGGTTGCCGCCGAACAGGTCGAGGTTGTAGTTGACCGCGACCCCGGCGTTGTAGAGGTTGAAGATCTTGCCGCTGCTGCTGTCGACGCCCTGCGACGAAGCGTTGATCGCGTTGCGGCTGGCGCCCAGCTTGGCATTGACCGTCGGGTACAGCGTCGAGCCGGCCTGCGCGCGGTAGGTCTCCTGCGCCTGGCGCAGCGTGGCCTGTGCCGCCGCGAGCGTGGGGCTGTTGTCCAGGGCCTGTTGCACCAGGCCGTCCAGCGCCGGCGAGCCGAACGCGCGCCACCACTGCTGCTGCACGGCGTCGGCGGCGACCAGTCGCTGCGACTGTCCGAGCAGGCCTGGCGACGACGCGGTGGAGCCGGGCATCGCGGCCGCCGTGTAGCCCGTGGCCGTGGGCGCAGCCGGAGTCTTGAAATCCGGGCCCACCGTGGTGCAACCGGCGAGCAGCGCGGCGGCCAGCACGGACCAGCCGGCGCGCGGGGCAACGGAGCAGCGCAGCATGAAACGATCCTGATCGGGAGTGTGGAGAAGAACCTGATGGATGGTAGGGTCTCGCCTGTTGGCGAAGTTGCTGCTTCCAGCCAAGTAATATCGCAAAATCGCCAAAATGCCCGCGCCTCGTCCGCTGAGCACCCCGCCATGAGCATTCCCGAGTCACTGCTCGCGCTGATCCACGATCCGCAAGGCCCCGAACTCATCGCGCTGCGGGTTCGCAACGACGTCCCGCTGGACAACAGCGACCAGCGCCTGCCGCGCGGCGTGCTGTTCCTGCTCAGCGAGGGGCTGGTGGCGGTGCAGACCTCGCGCGGGCGCATGATCGCCGGGCCGCGCAGCATCGGCTGGATGCCTCCGCACGAGGCGCACGCGGTGCAGTCCTTCGGTCCCACGGCCGGGGTCGGCCTGTTCCTGGCCGAGCGCTGCTGCAGCGAGTTGCCGCCACATCCGGTGCAGTTCGAGGCCAGCGCGCTGGCCTCGCTGCTCGTGCAGCGAACCCTGGACTGGCCCGTGGGCGAGGCGCTGGACGAAGCGCGGAGGCGCTTGCTGCAGGTGCTGCTCGACGAACTCGGCCAGGCCGGCACGCAGTCCCTGCAACTGCCGTGGCCGCGCGACGAGCGCCTGCTGGTGGTGGCCAGGGCCTTGCTGGCCAACCCGGCCAGCAGCCGGCGCCTGGAGCAGTGGGCGCGCTTCGCCGACATCAGCGCGCGCACCCTGAGCCGCAAGTTCGTCGAGGAGACCGGGATGAGCTTCGGCCAGTGGCGCCAGTGGGCACGCCTGACGCAGGCGCTGGAATGGCTGGCCACCGGCCAGGCGGTCAAGCACGTGGCGCTGTCTCTCGGCTATGACAGCGTCAGCGCGTTCATCAAGGCCTTCCGGCTGGCGCTGGGCACGACCCCGGCGGCGTACTTCGGCGCCATGCGGCGCGCCAACGCGTCCCGAACGCAGCTGGCTGCACAATCGGCACTCGAGGAACCGTAGACCCTCTTTCACGATCAACAGACCAGGAGACTTCGATGCGCTTCGAGACCCAGGCCGTGCATGCCGGCTATTCCCCCGATCCGACCACCCGCGCGGTGGCCGTGCCCGTCTACCAGACCGTTTCCTACGCGTTCGACGACACCCAGCACGGCGCGGACCTGTTCGACCTGAAGGTGGCCGGAAACATCTACACCCGCATCATGAACCCGACCACCGGCGTGCTCGAGGCCCGCGTGGCGGCGCTCGAGGGCGGCGTGGCCGCGCTGGCGGTGGCCTCGGGCATGGCCGCGATCACCGCGGCGATCCAGACCATCGCGCAGGCCGGGGACAACATCGTGTCGAGCAGCCGGTTGTACGGCGGCACCTACAACCTGTTCGCGCACACCTTCCCGCGCCAGGGCATCGAAGTGCGTTTCGCCGATCCCGCCGATCCGCAGGCCTTCGCCCGGCTGATCGACGCGCGCACCAGGGCGGTGTACTGCGAAAGCATCGGCAACCCGTTGGGCAACGTCACCGACATCGGCGCGCTGGCCGCGGTCGCGCATGCCGCGGGGGTGCCGCTGATCGTCGACAACACCGTGCCGTCGCCGTACCTGTGCCGGCCCTTCGAGCATGGCGCCGACATCGTCGTGCACTCGCTGACCAAGTACATCGGCGGCCACGGCAACAGCGTGGGCGGGGCCATCATCGACGGCGGCCGCTTCGACTGGGCCGCGCACCGCGACCGCTTCGCGCTGCTGGTCGATCCCGACGTGAGCTATCACGGCGTGAGCTATACCGAGGCCTTCGGGGCCGCAGCGTTCATCGCGCGCGCCCGCGTCGTTCCGCTGCGCAACATGGGCGCAGCGCTGTCGCCGATGAACGCGTTCCTGCTGCTGCAGGGCCTGGAGACCCTGCCGCTGCGCATGGACCGCATCTGCGACAACTCGGTGCGCATCGCCACGCACCTGGGCAAGCACCCCAAGGTGGCCTGGGTCCGCTACGCAGGACTGCCCGACCATCCGGACCACGACATCGCGCAGCGTCTGATGCGCGGTCGTGCGTCGGGAATTCTCAGCTTCGGGCTGCGCGGCGGGCGCGAGGCCGGCGCGCGCTTCCAGGATGCCCTGAAGTTGTTCACGCGCCTGGTCAACATCGGCGACTGCAAGTCCCTGGCCTGCCATCCGGCGACCACCACGCACCGCCAGTTGAACGACGCTGAGCTGGTTGCAGCCGGTGTCAGCGCCGACATGGTGCGCCTGTCGATCGGCATCGAGCATGTCGACGACCTGATCGCCGACCTCGACCAGGCGCTGCAGGCGGCCTGACGCGCGCGCGCCGCAGGCTCAGGCCGGGCCCAGTGCGCGGCGCAGTTGCAGCGCCTCGGCCAGGTGCTCGCGGGTGATCGCCTCGGCGCCCGCGAGGTCCGCGATGCTGCGTGCCACGCGCAGCACGCGGTGAGTGGCGCGCGCCGAACTGCCCATGCGGGTCAGCGCCGAGCCCAGCCAGGCCCGAGCGTCGGCGCGCACACGGCAGTGCTGTTCCAGCGCGGCGCCGTCGAGCGCGGCGTTGGGCAGGCCCTGGCGTTCGCGCTGCACCCGCGCCGCTTCGCGCACCCGCGCGGCGACCGGCTCGCTGGGTTCCCCGCGGGGCAGTTCGAGCAGTGCATCGGGGGCCAGCGCCGCGACTTCGACGCGCAGGTCGATGCGGTCGAGCAGCGGGCCCGACAGGCGTGCCCGGTACCTCGTGACCTGCGCCGGGCTGCAATGGCATTCGCGTGCCGGGTTGCCCAGTTGCCCGCAGGGACAGGGGTTCATCGCCGCCACCAGCAGGAAACTCGCCGGGAACTCCGCGCGCTGGGCTGCCCGCGCCAGATGCACGCGGCGGCTCTCGAGCGGCTCGCGAAGCCCCTCCAGCGCGCGCCGGTCGAATTCAGGAAGTTCGTCGAGGAACAGCACGCCGTGGTGCGCCAGCGAGACTTCGCCCGGACGCAGGCCGCCGGGCCCAAGGCCTCCCAGCAGCGCGGCCGCGGAGCAGCCGTGGTGCGGGCTGCGCAGGCTGCGCCGGCCCCAGGCCTCGGCCCGGAACGAGCCCGACAGGCTGAGCATGGCTGCGCTTTGCAGGGCCTGCTCGTGGCTCAACGGCGGCAGCAGGCCTGGAAGGCGCTGCGCGAGCATGGACTTGCCGCTTCCCGGCGGGCCCACCAGCAGCAGGTGATGCTCCCCGGCGGCGGCGATCTCCAGCGCACGCCGCGCCTGCGCCTGGCCGCGCAGGTCGGCGAGGTCGGCGAAAGGCTCGGCCGCCCCGCAGGGCTGTGCCGACACCCGCAGTTCGGCGGGGTCGAGCTGCCCGGCCAGGTAGGCGACGACGTCGCTCAGATGCCCCGCGCCGAGCACCGCGGCGGGCGCGGCCAGCGCTGCCTCGCGGGCGCTGGCCAGCGGCAGCACCAGACGCTCCTGCGACTCGCGCACCGCGTGCGATGCGCAGGTCATGGCCAGCGCGCCGTGCACGGGGCGCAGGTCGCCTGAAAGCGAAAGTTCCCCGGCGAACTCGTGTCCCCGCAACGCGGCGGGGTCGATCACGCCCTGCGCGGCCAGCAGGCCCAGCGCGATCGGCAGGTCGAATCGCCCGGATTCCTTGGGAAGGTCGGCCGGCGCCAGGTTGACCACGATGCGCCTTGCCGACGGGAACGGCAGCGAACTGTTGAGCAGTGCGCTGCGCACGCGCTCGCGCGCCTCGCGTACCTCGGTGTCGGGAAGACCGACGATGCAAAAACTGGGCAGCCCGCCCGACAGGTGCACTTCCACCTGCACCGGGGGTGCCTGCAGACCCTGCAGGGCCCGGCTCGCGACGACCGCCAGCGGCATGGTCAGGCGGGTCGGCGCTGCCGGTCACACCTTCTCAGTCGGCGCTGCGCTGCGCCGGGGCTTGCTCGGCCGCGCCGCGCGCCTGGGCCGCCAGGTGCGACTCCAGCGCAGCGACCTGGGCTTCGAGCTGGGCCACGCGCTGCGCCGACGCGTTGAGCATGGCCTGCAGCGCGTCGAACTCCTCGCGGGTGACGAGATCGAGGCGTCCTGCAGCCGAATGGGCGAGTGCGCGCACATTGCGCTGAACGTCCTTCAGCGGCGACTGCTCGAGCGCCTGCGCGGCGCGGCGCAGGAACGCGCGAGGCGAATTCGGCGGCATGGAAGCGTGCGGCGAGCCGCCGGCGGATGTCGGATCGGGAGGGGGCGTGGTGTCGATCATGGTTGCCTCGGCTGACATGGGCCGCGCGGCATGCGCGGGCCCTGGAACGGTTCGGCGGTGTCCGGCACGGTCCGGCCAGGGGCGCGGCCGGCGGCGGCTTTGTCAGGCTGCATTGTCGCGCCAAGCGTGCCTCCTGCCCACGAGCTCGCGCATTGCCAGTGCGTGACGCAAGGAAAACGCCGGGCTGGTGCGTCTCGGCCCTGGCCGCACCAGGGTTGCGCAAGGTGCCGAGGCGACGCACCGTAGTGGTGCGCAATGACCCCGCGAAACCCCGGAACGGGGCGTGCATCGCGTCCGGGCCCCCCTGGCACGGAAGCTGCAGAAGCGAATGGCCGGCGGGAGATCGTGCTTCTCGACACCGACCCCGCTTCCGATTCCGCCAACCGTTCCGCCCTGAGGAGAATCCTGATGAAGCAAGCCACTGTCGCAGCCAGCCTGGCCCTGGCATTCGCATTTCCCGCGCTGGCCCACGCCGACGGCAGCGCGCCGGCCCCCAGCCTGGGCGCGGTGATCGCGGCCACGCCGGGCCTGAGCCTGACCGGCTACCTGGCCAGCACCTACACCCATTTCGACACCACGCCGGCGCTGCGCCAGTTCGACACGACGCAAAACGGCTTCACGTTCAACCAGGCCTCGCTGACCGCGTCGTACCTGCCGTCGAGCGGCTTCGGCGGCTCGGTCACGCTGCTCGGCGGCAGCGACGCCACCTACCTGCCCGGAGGCACGCAGATGGGCGTGGCCAACGCCTTCGTGCAATACGC
>JAKCDM010000017.1:13126-38654 GCA_021841865.1 Pseudomonadota bacterium | reverse complement strand
CTCAGTCGGTCGAGGCGCCGGCGGCGGGCGATGGGCCCTGGCCGGACGAGCTCGTCGCAGACGACCAGCCGCCGGATGCGCTGTCATCGGTGCAGGCGCTGCCCGCGGCCGATGCGCCGGTGGACGTCGACAATCCGGCGACGAATTCAGCGCGGTGACACGCCACCTGTCGCCCGAGCAGCTGGCGCAACGCCGGCTGCTCGTCGCGACAGCGCGGTTGCGCGTGCGGGCAACGCGGATGAAAGGCGCAGCCGGGCGGCGGCGACAGCGGCGACGGCGGCTCGCCGCGGACCGCCGCGCGCATGCGCGCGGCCGCCGCGGGCCCCGGCCCGTGCAGCGTGGTCGTGGCGGCGAGCAGCGCGCGCGTGTACGGATGCAGCGGCTGCTGCAGCACGGGCTCGCGCGCACCGCTCTCGACCACCCGGCCGCAGTACATCACGGCCACGCTGTCGGCGACATGGCGCACCACGGCGAGGTCGTGCGAGATGAACACCAGCGCAAGCCCGAGCTGGCTGCGCAGTTCGAGCAGCAGGTTGAGAACCTGGGCCTGCACCGAGACGTCGAGCGCCGACACCGGCTCGTCCGCCACCAGCACCGCCGGCTCGAGCATCAGCGCGCGGGCAATGGCCACGCGCTGGAGCTGGCCGCCGGACAGCATGTGCGGGTAGCGGCTGGCATGCTGCGCCTGCAGCCCCACTCGCTGCAGCATGTCGAGCACGCGAGCTTCGCGCTCGGCGGATGCCAGGCGGGTGTGGATGCGCAGTGGCTCCTCGAGCGCGCGCGCCACGCGCTGGCGCGGATCGAGCGAGCCGCGAGCGTTCTGGAACACCATCTGCACGGCGGCGCGCGCGCGTCGCAGGTCGTCGCGCCGCCGCGGGTCGACGGCCACCCCCCGCACGCGCAACACGCCGCCGTCCGGGGTGTCGGCGAAGCTCAGCAGGCGCGCCAGGGTCGATTTGCCGCAGCCCGATTCGCCCACCACCGCGAGCACCTGCGCCGAGGGCACGCAAAGCGAGACACCGCGCAGGGCCTGCAGCGTCGCGTCGCGCCTGTTTCGCCGGCCAGGCTGGGCATAGCGGCGCTCCAGATTCTCGGCCTGCAGCGCGCAGGGCTCCGGGGGCAAGGTCTGGCGGGCTTTCATGGCCGGGTGTCCAGCGCGTCGGACCCGGGGCCATGCCAGGGAAAGAAACAGCGCACGAGCGCGTCGTGCGCGACCTGCTGCAACGCCGGCTCGGCCACCGCGCACGCTGGGCGCGCATGCGGGCAACGGGGATGAAAGGCGCATCCCGTGAACAGCTGCCCCGGCGCCGGCATGGTGCCGCGCAGCGCGCGCAGCGGCGCACCGGCGCGCGCGCGTTCGGGAAGGGCATCGAGCAGGGCCGCGGTGTAGGGGTGCCGCGGGCGCCGGAAGATGTCGGCGGCCGCGGCGAGTTCGACCACGCGCCCGGCGTACATCACGGCCACCTGGTCGGCGGCCGAGGCGACCAGGCCGAGGTCGTGGCTGATCAGCAGCAGCGCCATGCCGCGCTGACGCTGCAGGTCCAGCAGCAGTTCGACGATCTGCGCCTGCACCGTTACGTCGAGCGCCGTCGTGGGCTCGTCGGCGATCAGCAGTCGCGGATGGCCGGCCAGCGCCATCGCGATCATCACGCGCTGGCTCATGCCCCCGGACAACTGGTGGGGATAGGCCTTCAGTCGCTCGCCGGGCGCGGCGATGCCCACGCGTGCCAGCAACTGCTCTGCCAGCTCGCGGCGCTGGCGGCGCGACGCGCGCCCGTGCAGGCGCAGCATTTCGTCGAGCTGCCAGCCGATCGTGTAGCACGGGTTCAGGCTGCTCATCGGCTCCTGGAACACCATGGCCATGTCGCGGCCGTTGTGGCGCCTGCGCCGCGCCGCGCTGATTCCCAGCAGCTCTTGTCCGTCGAATCGCAGCGAATCGGCGCGCACGCGGGCGCCTGGCCCGAGCAGCCCCATCAGGGCCAGCGCGGTGACGCTCTTGCCGGACCCCGATTCACCGACCAGGCCCAGCACGCGGCCCGGCTCGAGCAGCAGGTCGACACGGTCGACCACGCGAAGCGGCCTTGCACGGGCGCCGAGTTCCACGCGCAGGCCGCGCGCGTCGAGCAGCGGCGGCCGGGGCGCCGCCGGCGTGAGCGGGTCGGGTGTCGCCGGGCTCATCGGCGCAGGCGCGGGTCCAGCGCGTCGCGCAGTCCGTCGCCGAGCAGGTTGAAGCCGAGCACGGTGAGCAGGATCGCCAGCCCGGGAAAGGTCACCACCCACCAGGCGCTTTGCACGAACTGCATCGCGTCGGCCAGCATGCTGCCCCATTCGGGAGTCGGCGGCTGCGCGCCCAGGCCGAGAAAGCCCAGCGCGGCGGCGTCGAGAATGGCGTTGGAGAAGCCGAGCGTGGCCTGCACGATCAGCGGGGCCAGGCAATTGGGCAGCAGGGTCAGCAGCAGCACGCGGGCGTGTCCGGCACCGGCCAGGCGCGCCGCCAGCACGTATTCGCGCTCGCGCTCGGCGAGTACCGCGGCACGCGCCTGGCGCACGTATCCGGGAATGCTGACCACGACGATCGCGGCCACGGCATCGAGCAGGCCCGGGCCGAGCACAGCGACCACGGCGATCGCCAGCAGCAGCGAAGGCAGCGCCAGCACGATGTCGACCCCGCGCATGATCAGGGTGTCGACGGCTCGCCCGCAGTAGCCGGCGAGCAGGCCCAGCAAGGTGCCCACGAGCAGCGACAGCGTGACGGCCAGCATGCCGATGGCCAGCGACACCCGTGCGCCCCACAGCAGGCGCGACAGCAGGTCGCGCCCGAGCCCGTCGGTGCCCAGGACATGGCTCCAGCTGCCGCCCAGCCACACCGGCGCGCGCAGCACGGAGTAGGGGTCGGCGACGATCGGGGAGTGCACGGCCAGCCACGGTGCGCCGGCGGCGGCCAGCCCGAGCGCCAGGCACAGGCCGAGCCCGAGCATGCCGGAGCGGCTGGCGCGCAGCCCGTTCCAAGCGGCTCGCAACGCACCGGGCACGGGCTCGCCCGACGCACGCGTGGCCGCGGCTTGCGACATCGACAGCTCAGCGGGCATGGCGAATTCGCGGGTCGAGCAGGCCGTAGCCGAGATCGACCAGGGTGTTGACCCCGATCACCAGGCAGGCGACCAGCAGCATGCCGCCCTGGACCACGGGATAGTCGCGTTGCTGGATGGCCTGCACCATCCATTGCCCGATGCCGGGCCAGGAGAACACCGTTTCGGTCAGCACTGCGCCGCCCAGCAGCGAGCCCGCCTGCAGGCCCAGCGCGGTGAGCACCGGGATCAGCGCGTTGCGCAGCGCATGCACGACCACCACGCGGGTCTCGGACAGGCCCTTGGCGCGAGCCGTGCGCACGTAATCCTGGCCGAGCACCTCGAGCATCGCCGAGCGTGTCATGCGCGCCATCACCGCCAGCGCGACCGTGCCCAGCGTGAGGGCGGGCAGCAGCAGGTGGCGCAGCGCATCGCGGAACGCCGGCAGATCGCCGGCGAGCAGTGTGTCGAGCAGCATCAGCCCGGTGCGCGGCTCGATCCAGAATTGCGGCGCCAGGCGCCCGGCCACCGGCGTCCAGCCCAGCTCGACCGAGAACAGCAGGATCAGCAGCAGGCCCCACCAGAACACCGGCATCGAATAGCCGCCCAGGCTGACCGACATGACCAGGTGGTCCACCGCGCGTCCGCGGTGCAGCGCGGCCAGCACACCCGCGGGAACGCCCACCAGCAGCGCCACCAGCAGCGCCGCGGTCGACAGCTCGAGCGTGGCCCCCAGGCGCTGCGCGAACTCCGCGCTCACCGGCTCGTGCGTGAACAGCGACACACCGAGGTCGCCGTGCGCGGCGCGCAGCACGAAGCCCAGGTACTGGCGCCACCACGGCAGGTCGAGGCCCAGCTTGTGCAGCAGGCGCGCGTGTTCGGCCGGGGGCAGCCCCTGCTGGCCGGTGAGCAGGGCCACCGGGTCGCCGGGGACCAGGTGGACCAGCACGAAGCTCAGCAGGCTGACGCCGAGCAGCGCGGCCAGCAGCGGGCCGAGGCGTCCGAGCAGGAAGCGCGACATGGTTGCGGGCAGCAGCTGCGAGCGGCGATCGGCGATGGGCTGCGGCGGGCTCACTGCGGCCAGACGCCGTCGAACTCGTGCCCCCCGTTCGGCGGCAGCACGTAGCCGTGGACGCGACGCGACATCGGCACGACCACGTCGGGGTAGGCCAGCGGAATCCACGGCAGCTGCTGCTGGAAAATGCGCTGGGCCTGCCGGTACAGCCGGGCGCGCTGCCCGCGCTCCATGGTCTCGCGAGCCTGCTCGATCACGCGCTGGTACTGCGGGTTGCAGAACCCGGAGGCGTTGCGCACGGTGCGCGCGGCGTCGCAGGACAGCAGGTTGCCCAGGAAATAGTCGGGATCGCCGTTGTCGCCGGCCCAGCCGAGCAGCGCCGTGTCCTGCAGATGCTGCTGCAGGCCGTGCACGTATTCGCCCCAGTCGAAGCTGACCACGTGCGCGCGCACGCCCACGGCGGCCCAGTCGGCCTGGATCATCTGCGCCACGCGCCTCGCGTCGGGCAGGTACGGGCGCGATACCGTCATGGCCCACAGGTCGATGTCGAAGCCCTGCGGGTGGCCGGCCTGGGCCAGCAGGCGCCTGGCCTGCTGCGGGTCGTAGGGCAGCGCGGCGATGTCGCTGTCGTAGGACCACAGCGTGGGCGGCAGCGGGTTCACCGCGGCGCGCGCGCCGCCCTGGTAGACATGCTCGACGATGGCCTTGCGGTTCACCGCCATCGCCAGCGCGCGGCGCACCAGCACGTTGTCCAGCGGCGGCCGGTGCAGGTTGAGCGACACGTAGGCGATGTCGCTGCCCGGCGCGCTGAGCACGCGCAGGTTCGGGTCGGCGCGCATGGCACGCAGGTCGGCCGGGTTGGGGTCGGCGATCACCTGGCATTCCCCGGCGCGCAGGCGAGCCCAGCGAACGGCCGGGTTCGGGGTGATCGCGAACACCAGGTGATCGATGCGTGGCGCTCCGCGCCAATGCGCGGCGAAGGCCCGGTAGCGAATCGCCGAGCCGCTCTGGTAGGAGACGAGCTCGAACGGTCCGGTGCCCAGCGGCTTGAGGTCGAGGTCGGCCTTGCGGCCGCGCTGCTGCAGCCATTGCGCGTATTCGGCCGAGTTGATCGACGCGAAGTCCATCGCCAGGTCGGCCAGGAAGGGGGCGTTGGGCGTGGCGAGCACGAAGCGCACGGTGTGCGGGTCCGGCGCGTCGACGCTGCGCACAATGCGCGGCAGGCCCAGGGCCTGGAAGGTCGGGTAGATGCCGCCCGAGACGTCGTGGTACGGGTGATTGCTGTCCATCATGCGCCGAAAACTGAACACCACGTCCTCGGCATTGAATTCGCGTGTCGGCGTGAAGCCGTGATTCGCCTGGAAACGCACGCCACGGCGCAATTGCAGCGTGTAGGTGCGGCCGTCGGCGGAAACCGTCCACGACGTCGCCAGCGAAGGCTCGAGGACCTGCCTGCCGTCGCGTTCGCGCAGGCGCAGCAGGCGGTCGAAGATCTGCCGCGGGCCCGCGTCGAGGCTGGTCTGGTCGCCCGCCAGCGCGCCCTGGAACTGGTTGGGATTGGCTTCCGAGCAGTACACCAGGGTTCGCACGGGCGCCGGCTCCGCGGCAGCGGCAGCGCTCGCGGCGACTCCGCACAGCATGAGCAGGAAACCGGTGATGCAACGTGTGGTGCTTGGAGATGCCATGGTGGTCGGGGCCCTTGCATCGCTGCGAAGATAATCGTGCCGCGATTTTCCAGGGCCTCAATTCCCTATGGGCGATATTGGTTAAGTTCCTTGGTTTGACCAGTGGTTATTTGATTTACGGATTCGATAACCAGCCTTTGTCGCGCGGCTCACGGAGCATGCCTTGACCGGGTACACTGTGGGGTTGCTCGAACCGTGGCGGTCCGGGCGCCAGCGCGGTCGCCTCGGGCGATCCGGGTTGCGCGCCGGGGCCGTCCGCCCCACAAGAGAGTCCTGGATGTCCACCGGCGCGAATCCCGATGCAATCCGGCGCAGGAGAACCTTCGCCATCATTTCCCACCCCGACGCCGGCAAGACGACCCTGACGGAAAAGCTTCTGCTGTTCTCCGGGGCGATCCAGATCGCCGGCTCGGTGAAGGCGCGCAAGGCGAGTCGCCACGCGACCTCCGACTGGATGGAGATCGAGAAGCAGCGCGGCATCTCGGTGGCCTCGTCGGTGATGCAGATGGAATGGCGCGACTGCGTCATCAACCTGCTCGACACGCCCGGCCACCAGGACTTCTCCGAGGACACCTACCGCGTGCTCACGGCCGTCGACGCGGCGCTGATGGTGATCGACGCGGCCAACGGCGTCGAGGCGCAGACCCTGCGCCTGCTCGAGGTCTGCCGCGCGCGCAACACGCCCATCATCACCTTCGTCAACAAGATGGACCGCGAGGTGCGCGCCCCGCTCGACCTGATGGACGAGATCGAGCGCCACCTCGGGATGGACGCCATTCCCCTGAGCTGGCCGGTGGGCATGGGCAAGAACTTCCACGGCGTGCTCGACCTGCGGCGACAGCGCATGCGCGTGTTCAGCCCCGGCGAGGACCGCGTCGACGACGGCGACGACGAATTCATCGACGGACTGGACAATCCGCAACTGGCGCAGCGCTTCGGCGCCGAGCATGCGCAGGCCGCCGAGGAGCTGGAGCTGCTCAGCGAGGCCACCGCCGAGCTCGACCTGCAGGAGTTCCGCGCCGGGCGCCAATCGCCGCTGTTCTTCGGCTCGGCGATCAACAACTTCGGCGTGCGCGAGGTGCTCGACGCGCTGGTCGACCTGGCGCCGCCGCCGCAGCCGCGCCCGGCGCTGCAGCGAGTGGTGCGCCCCGAGGAGCCCAAGTTCAGCGGCGTGGTGTTCAAGATCCAGGCCAACATGGACCCGGCGCACCGGGACCGCATCGCCTTCGTTCGCGTGTGTTCCGGGCGCTTCACGCGCGGCATGCGCCTGCGCGTCGGGCGCAGCGGCAAGGAAATCCGCCCCAACACCGTGGTGGCGTTCATGTCGCAGCGCAGGGAACTGCTCGACGAGGCCTGGGCAGGGGACATCATCGGTATTCCCAACCACGGCACGCTGCGCCTGGGCGACACGCTGACCGAAGGCGAGAGCCTGCAGTTCACCGGGCTGCCGTTCTTCGCGCCGGAACTGTTCCAGGCCGTGGAGATCGCCGACCCGCTGCGCAGCAAGCAGCTTCGCACCGGGTTGATGCAGCTCGGCGAGGAGGGCGCGATCCAGGTGTTTCGCCCGCATTTCAGCGGCAGCCTGCTGCTGGGAGCGGTCGGCGCGCTGCAGTTCGACGTCGTGCTGCACCGGCTCAGCGGTGAGTACAACGTGGCCGCCCGACTGGCCGCCACCCAGTACCGCGTGGCGCGCTGGGTGCACTGCGACGACGAGCGCGACCTCAAGCGCTTCATCGACGAGAACGCGCACCGCATCGCCTACGACGTGGTCGATGCGCCGGCCGTCATGCTGACCCACGCGGCCGAGCTGCGCGTGCTGCAGGAGCGCTGGCCGCAGGTGTCGTTCCACGCGCTGCGCGAGCACGCCGGGCGCGTGTTCGGGGCCGACCTGGCGGCCTGAGGGTCGCGTCGCGATGCGCGCCCGAGGCTTCCGGCACCTGCTGCGAGCCGAGCTGCTGTCGGCGCAACTCGGGCTGATCTGGCTCGCGCTGCTGCTGGCCGCAAGCGCGCTGTCCGGCGTGGGCTTCGTCGCCCAGCGCCTGCACGCCGGGCTGCAGCGCGACGCCGCGCAGCTGCTCGGGGGCCAGTTGCTGCTGCGCGGCGACCATCCGCTGGCGCCGCGGTTCGCGCAGCGCGCGCGGGCCGCGGGGCTGCGCGAGGCGTCGGTGGCACTGTTCGCCAGCATGGCGCTGGGCCCGGGGCCGCAGGCGCGCAGCCAGCTCGTCGTGGTCAAGGCCGTCGGCGCGGGCTACCCGCTGCTGGGCCACGTCAAGCTCAGCCCGGTGGCGCCCGGCATGGCGCTGCCGCGCACGCCGATTCCGGCGCCCGGCACGGTGTGGGTGTCCGCGCACCTGGCTCAGCGCCTGGGCGCGCCGCCGCAGGGCCCCATCGTGCTCGGCACGCGCAGCCTGCGCATCGCCGCGCTGGTGACCGGCGAGCCCGATCGCGGGGCCGGGATTCCGGGACTGGCGCCGCGCGTGATGCTCAACGCCGCCGACCTCGCATCCACGGGCCTGATCCAGCCGGCCAGCCGCGTCACCTACACGCTGGCGTGGACCGGTCCGCCCGCGGCGGTGGCGGCGTATGCGGCGTGGGCCCGCGACACCATCCGCCGCCAGGGGCTTCGCGGCGTGCAGCTGAGCACGCCGAACGGCGACGGCAACGGCTTCGATCGCAACCTGCGCCGCGGCGCCGACTACCTTCGCCTGGTGGCGCTGCTCGCGGCCCTGCTGGCCGGAGTCGCGGTGGCGGTGGCCGCGCGCGACTTCGCGCGCCGGCGCCAGTCGCTGGTCGCGCTGCTCAAGGCGCTCGGGCTTTCGCGACGCGGCGTGCTCGCGCTGATCGGCGCCGAGCTGGGCCTGCTGGGCCTGAGCGCCGCGCTGCTGGGCAGCCTGGCCGGACTGGGCCTGCAGGCGCTGCTGCTGGCACTGCTGCAGCGCCTGCTGGGCAGCGGCGAGCTCGGCGCCGCGGGCTGGCAGCCGCCGGCGTGGACCCTGCTGACCATCTTCGCGTTGCTGCTCGCGTTCGCGCTGCCGCAACTGGTGCGCCTGGCGGGCGTGCCGCCGCTGCGCGTGCTGCGCCGCGAGGCGCTCGGCGGGCACCGTGCGTCGTACCTGCTGTCGGTGCTGGGCCTGGGCTTGTTCGTCGGCGTGCTGATGCTGCTCGCCGGCGAGCGCAGGCTCGGGCTGATCGCGGTCGGCGGTTTCGCGTGCGCAGCGCTGGTGCTGGCGCTTGCCGCGCTGGGTTCGCTGGCCTTGCTGCGCCGGGCCGGCGAGCGCGGTCGCGGCGTCTGGGCGCTGGCCGCGCGCCAGCTCGGCGCGCGCGGGCTGCCCGCCGTGGCCCAGGTCGCCGCGCTCGGGCTGGCGCTGATGGCGCTGCTGCTCGTGGGCATGCTGCGTTCGGGGCTGCTCGCAGGCTGGCAGGCTTCGCTGCCCGCCGACGCGCCCAACCGTTTCGTGATCAACCTGCAGCCGCAGCAGGGGCAGGCTTTCCGCCAGGCACTGCGCGAAGCCGGAATCACCCGCTTCGACTGGTACCCGATGGTGCGCGCGCGCCTGGTCGCGATCAACGGCCGGGCCGTGTTCGGGCGCGACTATGCCGAGCCGCGCGCGCGCCAGCTGATCGATCGTGAGTTCAACGTGTCGTCGACCACCCGGCTGCCTTCGGACAACCGCATCGTCGCCGGCTCGTGGGCGGCCACCGCGGGCCCCGGAGCACGCGGGCTGTCGGTGGACCAGGGCATCGCGAAGCTGCTCGGCCTCAAGCTCGGCGACCGCCTGCGCTTCGACATCGCGGGCGACACGCTGAGCGCCGACATCACCAGCCTGCGCAAGGTGGACTGGGGCTCGATGCACGCGAACTTCTTCGTGCTGGCGCCACCGGCCGTGCTGCAGCGCCAGCCCTACACCTGGCTGGCCGCGTTCCACGAGCCGGCGGCGTCGTCCCCGGCGCTCGACGGGCGCCTCGGGCGCATGTTTCCCGACATCACCATCATCGACCTGGCCGAACTGCTGGCCCAGTTGCGCGAACTCCTCGGCCAGATCGGCACGGCCGTGCAGGTGCTGTTCGTGCTCGCCCTCGGCACCGGGCTGGCGGTGCTGGTGGCCTGCCTGGTGATCGGGCGCCGCGAACGCGAACGCGAGACGGCGCTGTGGCGCGTGCTGGGGGCCTCCGATCGGCTGCTGCGCCGGGTGCTCGCCGTCGAGTTGCTGCTGTCGGGGCTGCTCGCCGGGGCGCTGGGCGCGGTGGGGGCCGGCGTCGCCGCGTGGCTGCTGGCGCGCCAGGTGTTCGAGTTCGCGTGGACTCCATCGGCGTGGTGGCTGGGCGGCGGCGCCGCCGCTGGCGCGGCACTCGCCCTGCTCGTGGGCTGGGCCAGCCTGCGCCACGTGCTGCGCACGCCGCCGCTGCGCCTGCTGCGCGGCAGCCGATGAGCGCGCCCGGGCGACCGCGCGTTGATCCCGCGCAAGCACCCGCGGCGCCGCGCCGCGACAATGGGAGCGGCGTGACATCCTCGTTTTCCCCGTTCCGCGCAGTGCGTCGTCTCCCATGAATGCTCCCACCCAGGCCCAGGCCGCGACTCCCTATGAACTCCTCGGCGGCGATCCCGGCGTACGCGCGCTGGTGGACCGCTTCTACGACCTGATGGACCTGGAGCCGTGCTACGCGCAGTTGCGGGCCATTCATCCGACCTCGCTCGACGGCTCGCGCGACAAGCTGTACTGGTTTCTCAGCGGCTGGCTGGGCGGGCCCGACATGTACCAGCAGCGCTTCGGCCACCCGCGCTTGCGCATGCGGCACTTTCCTTACGCCATCGGCATCGCCGAGCGCGACGCTTGGATGGCCTGCATGCGCCAGGCGCTGCAAGAGCAGCAGGTGGACCCGGAACTGTCGCGGCGACTGCAGGAGGCCTTCGCGGGCACTGCGGACTGGATGCGCAACCGCGCCGAGCCGGGGCAGCAGGCCGGCTGAGGCGCCGCGCGCGGTATCCGCTCGATCAGCCCGCGCCGCGCGCCTGCGCGGACGGCGGCAGCGCAGGACGCAGCAACACGATCAGCGCGCCGGCCCCGCCGTCGTGCGGGCCCGCCTGGCAAAACGCCAGCACGTCGCGCATCTGCAGCAGCCAGGTGCGCACCTTGTGCTTGAGCACGCCTTCGCGTCCCGGAGAGCCCAGGCCCTTGCCGTGGATCACGCGCAGGCAGCGCGCGCCGCGTTGCTGCGCGTCGTGGGTGAACTCGAGCAAGGCCGCGCGCGCCTCGTCGCGCCGCAGGCCGTGCAGGTCGAGCTCGGCCTGGATCACCCAGTGCCCGCGGCGCAGCTTGCGCAGCACGTCGGGGCCGATGCCGGGGGCACGGTAGGACAGGCGTTCGTCGGTTTCCAGCAGGCTGTCGAGGTCGACGCTGTCGGACAGGGATTCGAGCAGCGCCGCGCGTTCGTCGCGCAGGCGCTGGCGCGGCACCGGCGGCGGTGGCGCGCGGCGCAGCAACACGCGATCGGGGGGCGCCAGCACCTGGGCGCCGGCCACCGCGTCGCGGAACAGCGCGAGCTCGGGGTCCGGCTCGCCAGCCGGGAAGGCCGGCGCGGCATCTGCCGGCGCGGCATCCGCCGGCACGGCATCCGCCGGCACGGCGGCGGCTGGCGCCGGCGCGCCGGCCGCCGCGCGCCGGCGCTGGTGGCGCGGAACACGCCGGCTCATCGGCGGACCTCGCGCGGGTGCGGCGTCAAAGCAGCCCCTCGCGAGCGAACGAGAAGGTGCTCTGCCGCGTGACCACGAGGTGGTCGAGCAGCGTGATGTCCAGCAGGCCCAGCGCGGCCTTCAGGCGCGCGGTGACCTGGTGGTCGCTGGGCGACGGCTGCGTCGAGCCCGACGGATGGTTGTGCGCGACGATCACCGCGGCCGCGTCGTGGGCCAGCGCCAGCTTGACCAGCTCGCGCGGGTACACCGAGGTGTGCGACAGGGTGCCCCGCCACAGCTGCTGCGCGTGCAGCAGGCGGTGGCGGTGGTCGAGCAGCAGCGCCGCGAACACCTCCACCGGGCTGCCGCCCAGCCACAGGCGCAGATAGTCGGACACCGCCTCCGGCGTGTCGAACACCTGGCGCTCGCGCATCGGCTCGGCCAGTGCGCGCCGCGCCAGCTCGAGCACCGCGGCGAGCTCGGCGTACTTGGCCGTACCCAGGCCGCGAACCGCGCGCAGGCGTGCCGCGGGCGCGTGCAGCAGCCCGTGCAGGCCGCCGAAGGTGTCGAGCAGCAGCTGGCCGAGCTGCAAGGCGCTGCAGCCGCGCACCCCGCTGCGCAGCAGCAGCGCCACCAGCTCGGCGTCGGCCAGCGACTGCGGGCCGCGCTGCAGCAGCTTCTCGCGGGGGCGTGCCGCGGGGGGTAGGTCGGCGATGCGGGTGGACATGCAGGCGGATCCCTACAATGGGCGTTTGCGGCTCGTGCGCGCACCCGGTGCTGGCCCCGGCGGGCGCGAAGCCTTTCGCTTTCGCTGCAACACAGTTTATCGACACCGTGGCCCACGTTCGACCCGACTCGCTGCTGACCCTTCATTACCGCCTGGCTCCGCCGGACGGTCGCGCCTGGGTGGATACCTTCGGCCACAATCCGGCCACGCTGACCCTCGGCGCACGCCAGCTCGCGCCGGCGCTCGAGGAGTGCCTGCTCGGACTGGAAGAGGGCGCCCAGGCGCGTTTCGAGCTCGAACCCGACGCCGCCTTCGGTCCGCACGACCCGCAGCGCGTGCAGCGCGTGCCGCGCAGCCTGCTGTCGCAGTACGTGCCCGACAACGTGCGCCTGGCGGTGGGCGACGCGGTGCAGCTGGCCGGCCTGACCTCGGCCAGCGGCGCGAGTGCCGCGGCGACCGTGACGGCGGCCGACGAACACGTCGTCGAGCTCGACTTCAACCACCCGCTGGCGGGCAAGGCGGTGGTGTTCGACGTGCACATCCTGGGGGTGCTGTGAGCGAGCCGCGCGCCGACGACATGGACGTGCTGCTGGCCAGCCCGCGCGGCTTCTGCGCCGGCGTGGACCGCGCCATCGACATCGTCGAGCGCGCGCTCGAGCTGTTCGGCGCGCCGATCTACGTGCGCCACGAGATCGTGCACAACACCACCGTGGTGCAGAGCCTGCGCGCCAAGGGCGCGGTGTTCGTCGACGAGATCGACGACGTTCCGCCGGGGTCGACGCTGGTGTTCTCGGCGCACGGGGTCTCGCGCGAGGTGCGCGAGCAGGCGCAGGCACGCGGGCTGAAGGTGTTCGACGCCACCTGCCCGCTGGTCACCAAGGTCCACGTCGAAGTCGCTCGCATGCGCCGCGAGGGTCTGCACCTGGTGATGATCGGCCACGCCGGCCACCCCGAGGTGGAGGGCACGATGGGCCAGGCCGAGGGCGTGTACCTGGTGCAGAGCGAGGACGACGTGGCGCAGTTGCCGTTCCCGCGGGACGACGAGGTCGCCTACGTCACGCAGACCACGCTGTCGGTGGACGACGCCGCCGCCGTCGTGTCGGCGCTGCGCGCGCGCTACCCGCGCCTGCGCGACCCGAAGCGCCAGGACATCTGCTACGCCACGCAGAACCGCCAGGACGCGGTGAAGTTCATGGCCCCGCTGGTCGACGTGGTGATCGTGGTCGGCAGCCCCAGCAGTTCGAATTCCAACCGGCTGCGCGAAGTCGCCGCGCGCCTGGACCGGCCGGCCTACATGGTCGACACCGCCGCCGACCTGCGCGCCGACTGGCTGCAAGGCGCGCGCCGCGTGGGCGTCACCGCCGGCGCGTCGGCGCCCGAGCACCTGGTGCAGCAGGTCATCGACCGCCTGCGCGAACTCGGCGCCGCCGGTGTGCGTGAACTCGACGGCGTCGACGAGACCCTGCGTTTTCCGCTGCCCAGGGGCCTGAGCCCGAAACTGGCGCGAAGTTGACACCGCGGGCCGCCGCGCGGCGGCACCTGCCGAACCGGGCGGGCCGAGCCGGGCCCGTCCGCCTTTCCTCGCAATCCCCCTGTTTGCCATGCTGGACATCAATCTGTTGCGCAAGGACCTGGACGACGTCGTCGCCCGACTGAACACCCGCAAGCAGCCCCAGGGCTTTCTCGACGTGCAGCGCTTCGGCGAGCTGGAGGGCGAGCGCAAGCAACTGCAGACCCGCACCGAGGAACTGCAGGCCCGGCGCAACCAGATCTCGCGCCTGATCGGCCAGCGCAAGTCGCGCGGCGAGGATGCCGCCGACGAGATGCGCGAGGTGGCGTCGATCAAGTCCGAGCTCGAGACCTCGGCGGCGCGCCTCGAGCAGATCCAGCTCGAACTCGGCGACATGCTGCTGGGCGTTCCCAACCTGCCATACCCCGACGTTCCGGTGGGCGCCGACGAAAGCGCCAACCAGGAGGTGCGGCGCTGGGGCGAGCCGAGGCGCTTCGAGTTCGCGGTGCGCGACCATGTGGACATCGGCGCGCCGCTGGGCCTGGACTTCGACGCCGGCACCAGGTTGTCCGGGGCACGTTTTTCCGTGCTGCGCGGGCCGCTGGCGCGCCTGCACCGCGCGCTGGCGCAGTTCATGCTGGACCTGCACACCACCGAGCATGGCTACACCGAGGCCTATGTTCCCTACGTGGTCAGCGCGGAAACCCTGCGCGGCACCGGGCAGCTGCCGAAGTTCGAGGACGACCTGTTCAAGGTGCCGCGCGGCGAGCTGGGCAACTTCTACCTGATCCCGACCGCCGAGGTGCCGCTGACCAGCCTGGTGCGCGACAGCATCGTGCCGCCGGAGCAGTTGCCGATGCGCCTGGTGGCGCATACGCCTTGCTTTCGCTCCGAGGCCGGCTCCTACGGGCGCGACGTCCGCGGCATGATTCGCCAGCACCAGTTCGACAAGGTCGAGCTGGTCTGGCTGTGCGCGCCGGAGCAGTCGCAGCAGGCGCTGGAGCAGCTGACCGCGCATGCCGAGACCGTGCTGCAACGCCTGGGCCTGCCGTACCGCACGATGCTGCTGTGCACCGGCGACATGGGATTCGGTTCGGCCAAGACCTACGACCTGGAGGTCTGGCTGCCGGCGCAGAACACCTACCGCGAGATCTCGAGCTGTTCCAACATGGACGCGTTCCAGGCCCGTCGCATGCAGGCGCGAACCCGCGACGCGCAGGGGCGCACGCAGTGGCTGCACAGCCTCAACGGCTCGGGCCTGGCGGTGGGCCGCACGCTGGTGGCGCTGCTGGAGAACTACCAGCGAGCCGACGGCGGAGTGGATATCCCCGAGGCGCTGCGCCCGTACCTGGGCGGGCAGCAGGCGCTGCTGCCGTAGCCCCGGCAACGGCTGGCCGGCCGGCCGGGCGCGGCGTCGGGGTGGGTTTTCCCCACCCCATTCATGCGGGATTGACGATGTGTTGGCATGCGTCGATGCTTGCGCAAAATGCGCGAAACCGCCTGGAAGGTGACATTTCGTAGAGTCTGTCGCTTGCGCTTGCAATCGGCGGGCCTGTGGGGGCCACTTTTCGGTTTCGCGACAAGATCCGCAACCGACCCGCGCTCGCCATGCTCCTGTTCTACCAACGGCCCGTCGCGCTGAACCGCCAGGCGCACCGCGACTTTCGCATCCGCCGCAGCGTCGCGCGCTATGAGTTCGCGGCCGCCACCAACTCCCTGCCGGTGGTCGGGGCCGAGTTCGCACGAGCCGCGCTGGAGTACCCGGTGGTGTTCGCGGGAACGATCGCCGCGCAGGCCCTTCCGGCCGTGCTGGTGGGTCTGCGCGATGCCCAGAACCTGTTCGTCGACGCCGAGGGCCACTGGCTCGACGGTTGCTATGTCCCGGCTTTCGCGCGGCGCTATCCCTTCGTGCTCGCGCAGGCCGATACCGCGGCGGCGCAGCCCTACACGGTGTGCGTCGACGAGGCCTTCGACGGCATCGGACCGGGCCAGGATGGCGAGGCGCTGTTCGACGAGCAGGGCGAACCCGCGCGCTTCCTGCGCGAGGCCCTGGACTTCCTGCGCGGCTACCAGCAGCAACTGCAGGCCACCCACGACTTCGTGCAGGCGCTGGCCGAGCGCGAACTGCTGGTGCAGCGCAGCCTGCACGTGACCACGGCGTCGGGCGAGGCCCTGCGACTGGACGGTTTCCTGGTCGTCGACGAGCAACGCCTGCAGGGTCTCGACGACGCCACCGTCGGCGCGTGGCTGCGCAATGGCTATCTGGCCTGGATCCACGCTCACCTGATGTCGCTGGGACAGACGAGCGCGTTGCTGCGCAGGCTGCCGCGGCATCGCGAACTGTCCAACTGAGCAAGGCAGCGACCACGCACGAGCTCGAACGAGCCGACGACAACAACAAGGCACGCGCGACCAGGCATGCGACGCGACGCCGGAGGGGGCATCATGGGCACGAAGACCGATCACAGCAGCCGGCGCGCGCGCAGCGCGCGTTTTCCCGGGGCCGCCACGCCACGCCCGGCGCTCAAGCGCCTCGCCGCCGCGCTGGCGGCGGCCTGTGGCGCCACGCCGGCGGCCCAGGCCGCGGCCAACCTGATCGTGCCCACCGGCCAGACGGCGACCCGGCTGCAAAGCGCAGCCGGCGTGACGACCATCACCACGTCGACCATTCGCGGCTCGAATGCCTTCAACTCCTTCAGTCAGTTCCGCGAGGCGCAGGGGCAACTGGTCAACCTGGTGGTGCCCGACGCGGCCAGCCACCTGATCAACCTGGTCAGCGGCGGGCCGGTGCTCATCGACGGCGTGCTCAATGCCATCCACCACGGGCACATCGGGGGCAACGTGGTGTTCGCCGACCCGCAGGGCATGGTGGTCGGCGCCTCGGGGGTGGTCAACGTGGGCAGCCTGGCGGTGTCCACGCCGACGCGCGCGTTCATGCGGCGCATGCTTTCCGGGGGGCACATCGACGACGCCGCGGTGGCGAGCCTGCTGGCGGGCGACGCTCCGTTGTCCGCCCAGGGGCGCATTGCCATCGCCGGGCGCGTCAACGCGCTGCGCGGCATCAGCCTGCGCGCCGCCGGCGTGCTGGAGGCGGCGGGCGCGCGCATGAGCGCGGGCGACGCCGCACGCCTGCACATGGCCCTGTTCCGGGCCACGGTCAACACCCAGGGGCTGCAACAGGCCACGCGGGCGGTCGAGAGCGACGGCAGCATTTCCATCCTCGGCGCCTCGCAGGTGGCGATCGACGGCGGCGTGCAGGCGGCCGGCGCGCATGGCGGCAGCGTGCGCATCAGCGCACCGCAGCTGGCAGTGGGCTCCCACGCCCGGGTGTCGGCCGCCGGCGCGCAGGGCGGCGGCAGCATCGAGCTGGGGGGCGGCGAGCACGGCCAGGGTCCGCTGGCGCAGGCGCGCGACACCACGGTGGCCGCCGGCGCGCGGCTCGACGCGTCGGCCGGCGCCAGCGGCGACGGCGGCCAGGTCGTGGTGTGGAGCTCGCGCGCCACCGACTTCGCCGGCAGCATCGACGCGCGTGGCGGCGCCGCCACCGGCAACGGCGGCCAGGTCGAGGTGTCCTCGCATGGCCGGCTGGATTTCAGCGGGCAGGTCGACACCAGCGCCGCGCACGGCGCCATGGGCAGCCTGCTGCTCGACCCGGCCGACCTGAGCATCGTCGGCGGCACGGCGGGCAGCCTGGCGGGCTCGTCGCCGCAGGTGGGTTTCGCGGACAGCACCAGCAGCCTCGGCGTGGGCACGCTGCAGGCCCTGGGCAACACCAACATCACCCTGCAGGCCTCGAATTCCATCACCATCGCCGCCGGCACCGATGTCAACCTGTCGGCGCTGACCAGCGGCAGCCTGACGCTGCAGGCCGGCCAGGGCAGCGGCCTGGGCAACATCAGCTTCGGCGCGGGCGCGTCGATCGAGACCGCGGGAGGCTCGGTCGAGATCGATGCCGGCGCCGGTTTCCAGGGGGCCGTGGCCGCCGGCGGCGGCGGCCAGGTGACGCTGGGCAGCATTCACACCGCCGGCGGGGCGATCACCGTCAACGCCGGCGGCTCGATCACCCTGCCGGCCGGCGCCACGCTGGACAGCTCGCCGCAAAGCGGGGCCGCCGGGGCGATCACGCTCAGCGCGGCGCAGCAGGTGAGCAACACCAGCAACCCGTCCGATCCGGGCAACCTGTTCAACAGCGTCAGTCCGGTGCTGGTCGACGTGGCCAATCCCAGCGCCACGGCCAACGTGGATGTGTACGGCAGCATCACCGGCGGGCAGGTGCAGCTGTCGGCCAGCGCGCAGGCCACGTCGACCTTCAACAGCAACGCCCAGACCACGTCGGTGGCCGACACGCTCAAGAGCAAACTGGGCATCAGCGATGCCACCGTGCTGCAGGCCCAGGTCTACGACAGCAGCGCCACGGCCACCGTGACCCTGCACGACGGCTCGCGGATCCACGCCGAGTCGTTGTCGCTGAGCAGCGATGCACAACCGGTGATCGACCTCGGCGGCGCGCCGCAAGGCCAGTACCTGAGCGCATTGGCGGGAACGGTCGATGCCACGTCGACCGCGGAAATCCGCTCCGGCGCGCAGGTCAGCACCAGCGGGCTGCTCAGTGTCAGCGCGAAATCCGAACCCAGCCTGGACATCGAGGCGTCGAGCTCGCTGACGGGCTCGGGAGCCAGTGCCACCGTGGCCTACGGGCGGGCCGACGTGAGCACCAGCGCGCTGCTCGACAGCGGCGCGGTGATCGATGCCGGCAGCCTGCAACTGCTGGCCGACAACGAGCAGAGCTTCAAGGTCACGGCTACGGCCTCGGCCACCACCGACGGCAACAGCACCGCCAACGCCGGCGTGGCGGCGGCTGTCTCCTGGCTCGACACCAGCGCCACGGCCACCGAGGCGGCCAACCTGAGCGGCATCGGCGATGTCAACATCACCGCCTTGTCGAACACCGACAGCAACGAGACCATCGCCGACAGCGGGGCCACCGCCGGCGGCACGCCGTCGGGCAGCGGCGGCAACGACACCTCGGGTTCGCAGGAGGGCTTCCTGTCGAGCCTGTTCAACACCGTGCTGGGCGCGGTGCAGGGCAAGGCGTCGGATCCGTCCGGCAGCGACAACGCGGCGCCCGCGGGCGGCACTGGCTCCGGCGGCTCGTCGAGCCCGTCGACCACCGGTCTGAGCCTGGGCTCGGACCTGGCGTTGTCGCTGGGCAAGCAGGCCGCGCAGGCCAGCGTGGCCGCCGGCACCGACGTCAGCTCCACCGGCAACGTGGTGGTCGACGCGGCCACCACCGATCCGGGGCTGCACAACGTGGCCACCTCGGATGTCGCATCCACCGCGCCGGGCGGCGGCTCCGGCGGCGGCAGCAGCAACTACGGCGTCAGCCTGGCCGTGGCGCTGGGCTGGCAGGCCCACGATGCGCAGGCCTTCATCGGCAGCGGCGCCACGCTCAGCGCCGCGCGCGTGGCGGTGGGGGCGCAGAACGACCTGCCGCTGTCGTTCCTCAAGCCGTACCTGGAGGCCTGGCAGCTGGCGCAGCAGGTGATCAGCTCCAGTGAGTGGAACACCCTGACGCAGGCCCAGCAAAGCGCGGTGCAGACTTTCGTGCAGGCGTTCAACGCCAACACCCTGATGCAGGCCGGCTCGGCCGTGCTCGGCCAGGTGGCCAGCAATCTGGGCAGCTCGTCGATCGATTCCATCTGGTCCGATCCGCAATCCCTGCTGGGCGGCATCGGCGGGGTGCTGCAGACCCTGGCGCCGCAGGCGCAGGGCGCGCTGGACGCGATTTCCACGCTGCAGGGCCAGTACAGCCAGGCGCAGAGCCTGTACGGCGAGATCAAGGACGGGCTGGGCCCCAATGGCATGACCGCGTTCGCGCGCGCGCAAGGCGACGCCAGCAAGGCCAGCCTGGCCGGGGCCATCGACTACCTGTCGCTGGCCGACACCACGCAGGCGTGGATCGCGCCGGGTGCGAAGGTCACGCTGAACGCGGCGCTGGGCGCGGGCCAGCAGGCCTGGAGCAGCAGCCTGGGCGACCAGAGCTTCGACTGGAGCGCACCGCTGGTGGTGCAGGCGCAGCACAGCGCGATCGTGCTGGCGGGAGCCGGCAACGGATTTTTCAGCCCCTTCGGTGTCAAGAGCTCCGGTGGCGCCAACAGCGTGGGGCTCGGCGGCGCCTTCGACTGGACCGATTTCGCCAACACCACCCAGGCCTGGGTGGCCGACGGCGCCACGCTCGACAGCGCGTCCAACGAGCTCGCGGTGCAGGCGGCCGACGCGGCGCGTACCTTCGGCTACGTGCCCAGCGGCGGCCAGGGCTCCGGCTACGCCGGCAACGGCGCGGTGGCCTTCACGCGCATCGCCGACCAGACCACGGCGGCGGTCGACAAGGCGGCCAGCGTCGACGCCGGCAGCGGCGCGGTGAACATCGACGCCCTCGGAAACCTCGAGTCCTTCAGCCTGGCCGGCGCGCTGGTCAGCGCGCAGGCGGCGGGATTCGGCGTCGGCGTGGCGGTGGACATGGTGGATCCGTCGATCACCGCGGAAATCGCCGACACCTCCACGCTCAGCCAGGCGGTGGGCGACAGCGCCGGCAATGCCGCCGACTGCACCGGCACGACCTGCCTGAGCGCGGGCAGCCTGCAGGTGCGGGCACAGACCCAGGGCGCCGTGGGCACGCTGGCGGTGGCCGGCGCCAGCAGCAGCGGCTCGAGCAGCAGTGGCGGCGGCAGCGGCGGTGGTGGCAGTGGTGGTGGCAGTGGCGGGGGCTCCGGCTCGTCGGGATCGGGCACCAGCCTGCTCGACACCGTGCTCAACGCCTTCACCAGCGAGCAGCAGACGGTCACCGACCAGAACGGCGGCAGCGGCCAGGGCGTCGACGGCGGGATCGGCCAGACCTCGTCGGCGCTGGGCAACGCCCAGCAGCAACTGTCGGACGCCAACACCAACACCTCCAGCCAGGACAGCGCGCAGGGTTCGCTGCAAAGCGACTACCAGGGCAACCAGCAGCTGGACTCGCAGTCCGCCGGGTCGTCGGGCTCGTCGTCGAGCTCGCAGCCGAAGATGAGCCTGGCCGGCGCCGGCAGCGCCGCGGTCAACCTGGCGCAGATCGACACCACCGCGCTGCTCGACGGCGCGCGCATCGAGTTGTCGGGCAGCGACGGCGCCAGCGTGCAGGCGCTGCGCAGCACCAGCATTTTCGCGGCGGCCGGCAGCGCCGCGCTGAGCCGCAGCGGAGGCGGCGGATCGCAGTACTCGGTGGCCGTGGCCGGCACGCTGGGCCTGAACCTGCTCGACAGCAGCACCCAGGCCGAGGTACAGGACAACAGCCGCATCGTCCTCGACGACGGCGCCGGCGGCCTGCAACTGCAGGCCCTCGCCGGCGGCCAGGACGTGGCGGTGGGCCTGGGGCTGGCGGTCAACACCGGCAGCGGGAGCAATGCGCTGGCGTCGATCGCCGGTTCCGGCTCGGCCAGCATCGCGCGCGACACCACCGGCGCCTTGCTGTCGGCCAGCCAGGTCGAAGGCTCGGGGGCCACGTCCACCGGCGGCGCGCTGGTGCAGGCCTACGACAACACGAGCATCGGCACCGGAGGAGGCGCGCTGTACGCCGGGGGCAAGGCCGGCATCGGCATCGCGGTGACGGTGGCGATGAGCGCGGACCAGACCACCGCGCACATCGACGGTGGCAGTGTCGGCGGCCTGGCCACGCTGGGCGTGCAGGCGCTGAGCCCGACGCAGCTGGTGTCGGCCGCCGCGGTGGGCGGCTGGGGCGGCTCGCAGCAAAAGCTCTCGCTCGCCGGCTCGGTGGCGGTGGACCAGATCGCCGACACCACGCAGGCCACGGTCGACGGCGGAGCCAGCCTGACGCTGGGCAGCGACATGAACGTGCAGGCGTCGACGCAGGACGCGTCGTCGCTGGATGCCTTGCTGCCCAGCGCCTATACGCTGCCTTTCGATTTCACGGCGTCGGCGCTGCCCACGCTGTCGGGCACGCTGGGCGGCAGCGGCAGCGCCAGCCAGGGCAACAGCAGCCCGACCTTCCAGGCGGCGAGCACGGCGTCCCCGTCGAGCCCGGGGGCCAGCGTGATCACGCTGGCCGGCAGCGTGCAGGGCGGCAGCGGCTCGGCCAGCTTCGGGTTGTCGGCGGTGTACGGCGGCATCGACGACCAGGTGGATGCGTCGGTGGCCGACGCCACGGTGAAGCTCGGCGGCGCCACGCAGGCCGGCTCGCTGGAGATCGATGCCGGCAACTCCGCCCGCGTGATCTCGGTGGCGGTGGGCGCGGGCGGCACCACCGGGGACTTCTCCGCGGTCGGAGCCTTCGCCATCAACAACCTGGGCGGCTCCACCGATGCCAGCCTGGGCGATGCGAGCGCGGCCACCGACACCACCAGCGTGCAGGCCGCTGGCGCCGCGGCTCCGTCGGTGAGCGTGCAGGCCGGCGACAGCCAGACCGTCTGGTCGGCCGCGGGCGGCTTCGCCTATGGCGACCAGGCCGGGGTCGGAGCGGCGCTGTCGCTCAACCTGGCAGGCGCGTCGACGCTGGCGCGACTGGCGCGCGCCAGCGTCGACGCGGCGGCGCTGTCGGTGCAGGCGCAATCGCAGTCCATGCTGCCCACCGGGGCCATGGCGGTGGGCGCATCGGGCAACACCGGGATCGGCGGAGCCCTCGACCTGACCATCGACACCGGCAGCACGCAGGCGCAGATCACCGACGCGGCGTTGAACCTGGGCGGCGCGCTGCTCGACACCGCCGACGACAGCGACCGGATCTGGGACGGTGCCGGCGGTCTGGCCGCGGCGGGCGACGTCGCCGTGGGCATCGCCGCGGCGGTCAACGTGACCCGTCATCAGGTGGACGCCTCCCTCACCGATTCCACGCTGTCGGCCGCCGGGCAGGCGGCGACGGTGAAGGCTTCGCGCGAGGGTTTCATCGTCGCCGGCGCGCTGGGCGGCGGCGCCAGCGGGGACATCTCCGCCGGTCTGGCGGTGGTGGCCAACGTGGCCGACGACCAGGTGCAGGCGAGCATCAGCGGGGTCGACGGCGGCACCGGTTCGCAGGGTCAGCTGCTGGCCGCCAGCCTGGGCAGCCTGGAGCTGAGCGCGCAGGACTCGGCGCAGGTGTACGCGCTGGGCGGCGAGGCGGCGCTGAGCGGCAACGCGGGCCTGGGCGGCGCGGTGACCGTGAGCTGGCTGGCGCAGAACGTGCAGGCCTCCCTCGACTCCTCCGACCTGCAGGTCGACGGCGCGCTGGACATCGGCGCCTCGGCCACCGGGCAGATGGGCTCGCTGGCCGGCGCCGTCGCCGGCAGCGGGGACGTGGCACTGGCCGGAGCCGCCGCGGTCGACCTGATCGACAACGGGGTCAGCGCCGGCGCCAGCGGCGACACGCTGACGGGCAGCGGGCTGGAACTCGACATCTCCGCGTCCGACAACCCGCAGATCGAGTCGCTCGCCGTCGGTGTCGCCGGCTCGGGCACGGTGGCGGCAGGGCTGGGCGTCGCTGTCAACGACATCTCCGACACCACCACGGCGTCGCTCAGCGGGGGCAGCGTGCAGGCGCAGGACGTGACCCTGCAGGCGTCGTCCAGCCGCGCCATCTCGACCCTGGCCGCGGGGGTGGCGATCTCGGGCGTGGCGGGCGGCGCCGGCGCGCTGGCCACCGACGTGCTGCAGGGCACGACCACCGCCGACATCGCCGGCGGCGCGCAGGTCAGCGCGCTCAACAACGTGGACGTGCTGGCGGGCGACGACAACACCATCACCGCGTCCACCGGCGCGCTGGGCGTGGGGCTCACCGGCGCCGGACTGGGACTGGGAGTCACCGTCAACCTGCTGCAGGACACCACGCAGGCCTTCATCGGCGCGGGTTCGGGTGCCACGTCGGTCGACGCGCTGGCGCTGGGCGCGCAGGGCGCGCAGGTGGACGGCGGGCAACTGGCCAGCAACCCCGATGTGCAGGCGACCACCGGCTACGCCGGCTTCGCCGCGCCCGACCTGCAGGAGGCCACGACCACGGTGCACGGCCTGGCGATCGATGCGCAGTCGCTCAACACGGTCACCGGCCTGAGCGCGTCGGCGGCGATGGCCTTCGACCCCTTCGGCTCGGGCGCCCTCAACGCCAGCGCCGTGACCAATGTGCTGGCAGGCAGCACCAGCGCCTACAGCGACGGCGCGTCGCTGGACACCGCCAGCGGCGCGGCCGCGCAGCAGGCCCTGAGCGTGCTCGCGGGGCGCCACGATTTCGCCGCCGACCTGGTGTTCGGCGCCGCCGCCGGGGCCACCGACGTGGCCGCCAGCGGCGCGCTCGGTGTCGACAGCTTCGACGCGAGCACCAAGGCCTATGTGCTGGGCGGCAAGGTGCAACCGCTGGGCGCGCTGAGCATCGAAGCGCGCGCCTCGCAGGACAGCCTGGGGCTGGGCGCCGGGCTGTCGGCGGCGCTGGCCGGCGCCGCCGGCACCGCGATGATCGACGTGTTCGACGCCACGACCCAGGCCTGGGCCCAGGGCGCCACCCTGTCGGCGGGGTCGATGTCCATCGATGCCGACGGGCGTTCGTCGATGAACCTGCTCAGCGGCTCGCTCGCGGCCGGCGCGGTGGGAGCGGCCGGCACCTTCCTGATGGTCGACGGCAGCAACACCACGCAAGCCTGGCTGGGCGACGCCAGCGGCGCGACGACGACCAGCCTGAGCCTGTCCGGCGGCGCGCTGCAGGTGCAGGCGCAATCGAACAACACCTTGTGGACCCTGGCCATCAGCGGCGCCGCGGCGGGGGCCACCGCGGTGGCCGGCCAGGCCAGCGCGGTGGTGCTGGACAACACGACCCAGGCGACGATCACGCACGCCGGGGTCAGCGGGGCGTCGGGCGTGACGGTGCAGGCCGGCGACGACACCACGCTGCAGACCTACGCCGGGGCGCTGGCCCTGGGCGGCGCCGCCGGAGTCGGCGCGGGCGCCAGCATCGGCGTGTTCCACGACACCGTGGCCGCGGCCATCGACGACAGCCAGGTCGCCGCCAGCGGCACCATCCTGGTGAAGGCCGATGCCAGCAAGCAGGCGCAACTGGTCACCGCCACCGGCGCGGCCGGCGGCAGCGTGGGCATCGGCGGTGCCGCCGGCCTGCTGTTGCTGGGTTCCGGCGATACCGGCAACGCCATGGGCGTGCTGGATTCCAACGGCTCGGGCACGCTGTCCAGCGAAAGCCAGGCCAGCAGCGCCGGCAACAGCGCCAGCGCCGATTCCAGCCTGAGCGCCTCGCAGCAATCGCAGATCTCGGCGGCCGGCAGCTTCGACCT
This sequence comes from Pseudomonadota bacterium, assembly GCA_021841865.1. Taxonomy (GTDB): domain Bacteria; phylum Pseudomonadota; class Gammaproteobacteria; order Burkholderiales; family Burkholderiaceae_C; genus Thiomonas_A. The sequence goes on along the minus strand of JAKCDM010000017.1, from coordinate 13,681 downwards.
GTCCGGCGCGGTCGCCGCGCCGCTGCAGGACGCCACCACCGCGACGGTCGACGGCGGTTCGCTGAACGCCGACAGCGTGCAGGTGCAGGCCAGCGACACCACGTCCACCGAAAACGTCGCCGGCGCCGTCGGGCTCGGCGGCGGCCTCGGACTGGGCGCGGCGATCGCGGTGAGCCGGGTCTACGACACCGTCGAGGCCTCGATCACCGACGCCGCCGTGACGGCCGCCGCGGTGCAGGTGTCGGCGCTCGCCCAGGATGGCAGCGCCTATGCCGGCCATGCGGTGGACACCGCGGCGTATGCCGGCGGCGCCGGCCTGGCGCTCGGCCTGGGCGCCGCGGTGGCCGACGGCGCGGTGGACAACACGGTGGGGGCCGAGATCAGCGGCGGTTCGCTGACCGGCGAGCCGCCGCCACCGCCGCCCACCACCGGTGGTGGGGGCGGCGGACAGACCACCGTGAGCGTGCCCAGCGGCGGCCTGCCGGGGGCTCCCACTCCCGGCGGTGGCGGCACGCTGACGGACGTCACGACCTCCGGCGGCACCGGAGGCACCGG
>JAKCDM010000017.1:0-13026 GCA_021841865.1 Pseudomonadota bacterium | reverse complement strand
AGCGGAGGCAGCGGAGGCAGCGGAGGCAGCGGAGGCAGCGGAGGCAGCGCCGCCACGCCGGCGCAAGGCAGCATCAGCATCACCGCCGAGGACGACGAGTCGGTGCATGCCGACGGCGTCGGCGCGGCCCTGGGTGCCGTGGCGGTCGGCGTGGTGGTGGGCGATGCCTCGCGCAGCAGCTCGGTGGACGCCGGCTTCGCCTCCCAGGCCAACGACTACCTGGGCGCCAACATCGCCGCCAGCGGAGCCGGCTCGGCTTCCAGCGAGGTCACCGGCGCGGCCGCCGGCATCGTCTCCGGCGATGCCGCGGTGGCCAGCGCGCAGGACCAGTCCGCCGAGACCGCGGGTTTCGCCGCCAACGCGTCGTTCACCGGCATCGGCAGCGATGGCGTGCAGATCCGCGCCAGCGATACGCCGCGCGCCGTCGCCAGCGCCACCGGCACATCCTTGTCGGGCTCGGCGGCGCTGGGGGCCTCGGTGGCCACGGCCAGCGTCGCGCCCAAGGTGCAAGCCAGCGTGGGTGACGGCGCGGTCCTGGCGGGCGATGGTGGCCTGCAGATCAGCGCCGAGCTGCTCGCCACGGGGGCGCCTCAGGCCGAGGCCGACTCGACGGCGGGCTCCGGCGGCCTGCTGGTGGGCGCCGACGCCTCCACCGCCACCGCGACGAATACCGCGCAGGTCGCGGCCAGCCTGGGCAACGACGTGCAGCTGCCGCTGGGCGCGGTGGTCGTGCAGGGCCTGGACACCACCTCGCAATGGGCCGACGCCAGCGGCCTGGCGGTGGGCGGGGCGCTGGCCGTGGGTGCGTCGACGGCGCAGGCCGACGCGGCCACCGTGACCAGCGCCGGCATCGGCGGCGGCCTGCTGTTCCCGGTGGACCTGAGCAGCGGGCAGCCGGTGCCGCTGGGCGGGGACTTCAGCGTGGATGCCGTCGGCAACGACACCAACGTCGCGCTGGCCACCGCCGGCAGCGGCGGCGTGGTGGCGGGGGATGCGGCCAGCTCGAGCACCAGCGACCGCTCGAGCACGACGGTGCAGGTGCCGGCCACCAACGTGTTCACGGCCGGGCAGATCAGCCTGAAGGCCCAGCACACCACCAACTACGTGGCGCAGAGCAACAGCGTGAACGCCGGCGCGGTCGGCGCCAGCGGGGCGCTGGCGACCAACCAGATCGCCTCCAGCACGGCGCTGAGCGTCGCCGCCGGGGCGTCACTGATCGGCGCCGGCCTGGACATCACCGCGGCCGACCTGAGCAACGAGCTGGCCACGCCCGACGGCGGCGCCAATGCCGACGGCGCCTCCGGAGGCATCGCCAACGGCACCGCGGTCTACAGCAGCACGAGCATCCAGGACTCGGCGCGGGTCGACATCGGGCTCGACCCGGCGGCCCACCAGACGACGCTGCTGCAGGTCATCGGCAACCCGCTGGACAACCCCGGGCGCATGACCATCCGTGCCTACAACCGTGCCACCGGCGCCGACACCGCGGTGCTGAGCACGGGCGGCGCCATCGAGGGGGCCTACGCCGAGTCCGACCTGGCCGCCACCTTCGACGATTCGGTGAGCTTCGGCGCCGGCGTGTCGGCGTCCAGCGCGGGCAACCTGATGGTGGGCACCTACAGCCAGGACACGGCGACGACCTCGACCGACGTGCACATCTATGGCGGTGTCGGCGCCGGCGGCGGGCGCAGCAGCAACTCGGTGACGGCAACGCAGCACGTGACCATCGCCGGAGGCGACAGCCTGACCGCGGACGGCAACCTCGACGTCTACGCCGGGCAGAGTCCGCAGGGCCTGTGGAGCACCGTGCTGACCCCGGTGGCGACCACCGAGGTCTACAACGAGACCGCCGTGCCGGTGACCGTGACCAACACGGGAAGCGCGTCGGTGAGCGCCGACGCCGAGCTGGACGTCCAGTCCGGCGCGGTGCTGCGCTCGGTGCTCGACAGCTACCTGGGCGCGTATCGCGGCCAGGTCTCGCCCACCGGCAAGGGTTCGGGCCACAACCCCTATCTGCAGGTGGTCAACGCCACCAGCCACGACGATCACAGCGACGCCAGCGCCACAGCCACGCTGCAACTCGACGGCAGCGTCGAGGCGGGCATCCTGCACGACCAGACGCTGAGCATCGACGCGGCCGGCAACGTCACCCAGGACCCGGGCAGCCAGATCGGCTACAAGTCGGACCAGATCAACGCCTACACCCAGGTGCAGCAGGAAATCGTCCAGCTGCAGCAGCAGGAGCAGGGGCTCGATCCGGCGAGCACCACCTACCAGAACCTGCAGAACCAGATCAACGTGCTGCAGGTGCAGCTCAAGGCGGTGAGCGACAGCGCCACCCCGGCGCTGCTGTTCAACGACATCTTCGCCGCTGGCGGAAACGTCACCATCCATGCGCAGGACCTCGCGGGCGGGGGCAGCATCACGGCGCATGGATCGCCGACCATCAGCATTTCCAACGCGAGCAACTACGACCTGTACTTCAACGCGCTGAACATTCCCGACAACAGCGGCGGCAACGTGTTCTACACCGGGCTGGCGGCCGCCGCGCCGACGGGCATGCAGGTGCAGGATTCCACCGCCAACGCGCCCGGGGTGATCCGCATCGACGACAGCGCGAGCGTGTCGGGTTCGCCGGCCCCCAACATCTTCCTCAACGGCGCCGTGGAGAACCTGGGCGGTCAGATCCAGGTCACCAACCAGTCGGGAAGCATTTTCCAGTTCGGCGACGTCAGCGGCGCGCAGGTCACGCTGTACGCGCCCAACGGCACCTACGTGGTCAACGACCCCGGCGGTTTCTACCAGGTCAGCTCGCCGATCTCGGCGTGGAGCGGGGTGCAGTGGTTCCCGGCGAGCATCAACGATGCCATCGAATACGTCGCCAACTCGGTGTTCGACGGCGCGGCGCACGCCGCCGACTTCACCGGCTACCTGCTCAACTCCGGCACCGCGGGCGACACCAGCGTGCTGTTCTACAACCTGGGCAACAACTCGGCCGGTACGAACCCCGCGCCCTCCGTCTACACCTACCAGTTCCACGGCGCGTTCTACTACCAGCCGGTGCTTGTGGAATCGCTGTACCGCAGCGCGGCGTACCAGCCCGCCGGCAGCACCAGCGCGGCGACCTTCGGCGGCGAGGTGGCGATCAACGCGCGCTACGTCGACGTCAACGGCGAGATCCGCAGCGGGCGCTACAACGACTGGTCGGTCAACCTCGACAGCGCCATCGCGCAGCAGATCGGCTCCGACCAGAGCGCCTACGACGCCCATGGCGGCCCTTCGCTCTACACCCTGAGCGGCCTGCAGGTCTACGCGGCCAACTGCTCCGGCTGCCAGCAGCAGGTCATCGGCGCGCAGTACGACGCGGTCAACAAGCAGATCATCCTGAGCTCGGTGCACTCCGGCGGGGGCGGCTACGTGCTGCTGCAGGGGGACATTCTCAGCACCACGCAGAGCGGGCACGTCACGGTCAGCGACGGCTACGGCCATGTCTACGTCGGCAACAGCACCGGCGTGCCGGTGGTGGTCGACAACATCTCCACCGGCAACGCCAATTCGGCCGAGGTGAAGATCGTCGACACGGCCAGGACGGGCTACCAGGGACGGCCGCTGACCAGCTGGTACGTCTACCGCCTGGGCGACGGGCTCTACACCTACGACAACGCCAACAACGGGGCCAGCGAACTCGGTGGCTGCGCGCAGCTCGGCGCCTGCCCCGAGCAGCTCTCCTACTCGCCCACCGCCACCACGGCCAGCTACGACCCGCTGGCCGGGCAGCGCTACCAGTGGACCGAGACCACCTACCTGGGGCGCACCTACACCCCGCCGAGCTCGAACTGGTTCCAGGCCTCGGTGAGCAACTGGGTGTGGACCGACGACAGCGGCGCGTCGACCGGCGGGCAGCCCATCTGGTACACCAGCAGCCAGGTGCTGCAGGGCCAGGACAACTCGAACCCCAACCAGTTCTTCACCGAGAACATTTCGGGCTCCTACGGCTATTACACCGAGAACGTGCAGTACCACAAAGGCAACTGGGGTTTCCCGGAGCCTCCGAATCCCTGGCATTACCACATCGTGGACTGGGCGACCCTGACCCTGACCAGCAGCATCGACGCCTCCAACCCCATCGGCATCGATTTCACCGGCAACCCGCAGGGCAGCATCACCGTGGACTCCGACGCCGCGGTGAGCATCGCCGGGCGCCTGTACAACCCGGGCGGGCCCACGTCGATCACGTCCAGCCAGGGCAGCATCACGCAGACAGCGCAAGGCTCGGTCGACACCCAGGGCCTGGATCTGCAGGCCGCCAGCGGAATCGGCAGCGCCGGCCAGGCGTTGCAGGTCAGTCTCAACGGCGGCGCGCTGCAGGCCGCGAGCAGCACGGGCGATGTCGACATCAACGCCACCGGCGAGCTGCCGCTGCTGCGGGTGGCCGCCGGCGGCGCGATCAACCTGTCGGCGCAAGGCTCGATCGTGGCCGCCGCGGGCGCGGCCAATCCGCTGCTCAGCGCCTCGAGCATCAGCCTGGACAGCATCTCCGGCGGCATCGGCAGCAGCGCCCAGGCGCTCGACGTGCAGGGCCTGACCACGGTCGACGCCTATGGCGCCACGGTGGGCGGACTGGTCAACGCCAGCGCGCAGGGCGACATCGTGCTGCAGGCCCCGAGCGGCGACCTGCGCGTGGGCAGCGTCGTCTCGTCGGGCGGCAACGTCAGCCTGTCCGCGCCCGGCGGTGCGCTGGTCAACGGCCTGCAGGGCAGCAACGACACCACGTCGCTGGGCCAGGCCGAGAACACCTGGAAGACCCTCGGCCTGCTCGATACCTACGACAACGTCGACTACGGCGGCCAGGCCGCCGTGCAGGCCGACACCATCAAGCCCTACGAACAGCAGGTGGACCGAGCCTACCAGAGCTACTGGCAGTTGCGCGCGCACGCCAGCGTCGGCGCCGACGGCACGGTCAGCCTGGACTCCGCGCAGCAGCAGTTCTTCACGCCCATGGTGCAGGCGCTGGGCATCGCCAGCCCCAGTGCCGCGCAGCTCACCAGCTACGTGCAGCAGCAATACGACGCCGCCACCCAGACCCTGGCGCAGGCGCTGGGCAGCGGCTGGGCGCAGCTGGCGCCGTTGCAGGCCTATCAGCAGGGCTTTCAGTACAGCGCGCCGCAAAGCGTGGTCGACCAGCTCAGCTATGGCGGAGTGTGGACTCCCAGCGAGCTGCTCTACCAGATCAATGCCGATGCGCTCAAGCCGGGTGCCGGCGCCGGGCAGTTCCTGGCGCAGGCGGCCAACGTCAGCGGTTCGCGCATCGACCTGGGCGCGGGCGTGGGCATCGGCAGCCTGAGCCAGCCGGTGACCATCGTGCTGCCACCCCCGGGCCAGACCCTGGTGCTCGACGCCTCCCAGAGCAACGCGCTGGCCTCGGCGCAGGCGCCGGGTGACGTCAGCGTGGTCTACGACGGCAGCGGGCAGGCCACCGCGCTGCAGGTGCAGCAGACCACCCCGCTGGTCGTCGACCCCACGCAAAGCCTGGCCGCGCAGTCCGGCGGCGCCGCCTTCCTGCAGTCGACCGGCGACCTCACGCTGCGCGGGGTCAGCGCGCAGGGCAATGCGCAATTGCTGGCGCAGGGCTCGATCGCCGGGGCGAGCGCGGCCACGCAGCCGCTGATCCAGGCCACCGGCAGCCTCGACCTGCAATCCCTGGCGGGTGCGCTGGGCAGCGCGGCCACACCGCTGAGCCTGGACATCGGCGGCGCACTGGGTTCGGCCAGCGCGCGCGACGGCATGTACCTGACGCAGACCCAGGGCGACCTGGTGCTGGGCAACCTGTACGCGGGCGGCCCGATGGTGCTGGCGGCGCCGCAGGGCAGCCTGTTGTCGGACTTTCCCGCCGGCAACGATGCGCTGCACATCCAGGGCGACGGCATCAGCCTGCAGGCCGCCGGATCGCTCGGGGCGCCCGGCATGCCGCTGCTGCTCGACGCCGGCAGCGGGGTGCTGAGCGGCAGCGCGTCGCAGGCGGTGGTCATCGACGACCCGCAGGGCAGTCTCGACGTGGCCAGCCTGCGCTCCAGCGCCGGCGGCATCGCGCTGAGCACGGCCGGTGACCTGCTGCTGGGGCAGTTGCAAAGCGGCCTGCAGCAGGGCGACGCGTTCGCGCTGTTCGCCGGCGGCAACCTGCTGGCCGACGGCAGCCCGGGTACCCAGTTGACGGCCGAAAGCGCCGCCGCGCAGGCCGTGCTCGATGCCGGCGCGGGCATCGGCGCGTCGACCCGTTCCCTGCAGGTGATGCTGCCGCAGTTCAGCGCCAGCGCGGGGGGCGACTTGTTCGTGCACGACCTGGAGTCTGCGCAGGTGCCCACGCTGGTGGCGGCGGGTGACGCCGCGTTGCAGGTCGACGGCACGCTGGGCTTCGGCCAGGCACAGGCCGGCGGCAGCCTGCTGCTGAGCGCGGCCGACGACCTGCAGGGCTCCTCCGCGCAAGCCACCCAGGCGACGCTGACGGCCAGCCAGGGCTCGCTGCAACTGGGCACGCTGACCGCGCAGCAGGCCCAGCTCGCCGCGCTCGACGACATCTCGCTGGCGCAGGCGTGGATCGCCCACACCATCGATCTGTTCGCCAACAACTCGGTGCAGGCCACGGTGGCCCAGCGCGGCGCCGACACGGCGCTGACCGTCGGGCTGGCCGGGCAGCCGCCGAGCGGCGTGGTGCGGCAGGTCGGGCTGAACCTGGACGCGCCGAATGGCGTGAACTTCGATCCCTTGCGCGTGTATGCCGCGGACCTGTCCATCCAGTCCCCCGACATTTCGGTGCGCGATGGCTACGTGGTGGGCAGCCTGCGTCTGAGCACCCCCGAGGTCTCGCTGCTGATGGACAACCTCGACCCCAGGCTGCAGTCGGTGGACGTGCAGCTGTACCAGCCGGGACAGGACTTCCTCCTGCTCCAGCAAGGGCGTTCGACCTACACCTCGGCTTTTGTCGAACACTACTTCAACCCCTACCAGGTCACCGTGCCCAATTTCGATTCCAGTCATACCTCGGCGTACCCCGACTTCCAGGGCTCGAGCGCCGATTCCTATGCTTCCGGCGCGACGCTGCTGCAGCGCGGGCTGGCGCTGCCGATCGCGCTGCAGGCGCCGCCGCCGAGCGGGCCCACTCAGCTGTTCCAGAGTCTGGTCGGCGGCCAGGTCGACACCTCGACCGGCGATTCTTCCGATACCCACCGGAAGCACCGGCATGGCTAGGGCGCGCCTGTTGCCACGCTGTGTGCCGTTCGGCGCGCCGATGCTGCTGGCGGCGGCCGCCGGCGCTGCCACGCTGCCGCCATCGTTGCAGTCGGGGGCCCAGCAGAACAACAGCCTGCAGCAGCAAAAGCGCCTGCAGCAAAGCCGCAAGCCCGCGCCCTTGCAAGGCCCGGTGCTGGTCGGGCCGCGTCCACCGGGCGCCTCCAGCGTGCCGGCGGGAGGCCCGCGCTTCACGCTGCGCAAGGTGGAATTCAGCGCCTCGCACTTCCTGTCGCGCGAGACCTTGCGTCGACTGGCCGCGCCGTACCTTCGGCGCGCGATCACCGTGGCGGACCTCTACCGGCTGGTCGACTCGATCAACGCGCTGTACGACAAGCGCGAGCTGCTGACGGCGCGCGCAGTACTGCCTCCGCAGAAAATCCGTGATGGCACGGTTCGCATCCAGTTGGTCGAGGGGCGCGTGGGCCAGGTGCTCATCCAGGGCCATCCGTACACCAGGAGATCCTTCATCCTCGCGCGCCTGCCGCTGGCCCGCGGCGACGTGGTCGACGCTCCGCATCTCGAGCACGCGCTCGAATACTTCAATCGCACCAACACCCTCGGGCTGCGGGCCGCGCTGCGTCCGGGCAGTTCCTTCGGCCTGAGCAATGTGCTGCTGTACGCGGTCGAGCCGCCGCGCTACGGCCTGGACCTGCTGCTCAACAACCAGGGTGACGACGCCACCGGGCGCAACCAGGTCGGCTTGTACGGAACCGTCAACGGCCCGCTGCGCATCGGCGACCAGGCCAATCTGTACCTGACCCGTTCCAGCGGTTCCTTCAACGGCAACCTGAGCTACCAGGTGCCGCTGAACGCGCGAGGCCTGAGCGCCAACGTGAGCGTGGCGTACAACCACATCCACATCGTCTCGGGGCCCTACCAGGCGCTGGACATCACCGGGCATTCGCGCACCGTGCAGGCCGGGCTGACCCAGCCGCTGCTGGCCGATGACAGCTGGCTGCTGACGGCCGGGCTCGCGTATTCCACGATCTCCTCGCAGACCTCGATCGGCGGCGCGCCGCTCAACGACACCACCGTCAAGGGCCCGCAGCTGGGCTTCACCGCGGTGTACGGCCATGCCCGGCGGCAGGCGCAGTTCACGCAGACCCTGATGTTCAGCCATGCCGACAATGCCTTCGGCCCGAGCCCCAGCTACCGGCTCTGGCAGGGCAGCCTGCAGGCCCGCCAGGGCTTCGGCAAGGCCTACGCGGTATCGGCGGATGCCGGCTGGCAGTTCAGTTCGTCGCAGACGCTGCCGGCCGCCCAGCTCTACCAGCTCGGGGGCAGCGGCACCATTGCCGGCTATGCCCTGGGCGTGGTGTCGGGCTACAAGGGCTACTTCGCCGGGCTGGCGCTGCACCGCCGCCTGCCATGGCTGCACATCGACAGCCGGGTGTTCTACGACTACGGCGCCGTCTACGCGCAGTTCCCGCCACGCACCAGGCTGTCGAGCATCGGCGTGGGCTTCGAAGGCGCGTTGCCGCGCTGGGGCTGGCTCAAGCCGGCTTCCTGGGGGATTACCGTGGCCCACCCGCTGCAGCGCGTGACGCCCACCCAGTCGTCGCTGCGCATCGATCTCCACGTGATCGTGCCGCTGATCTGACGCAGCGCTCGCATGCGCCGCGCCTCTTCCCGGAGCGCGCGAGCGCTGCTACACTTTCACGTTTTGGCGCGCGGCAAGCTGCGCGCCGGGCCCGCGCGGCAGACCACGCCGCGCAGCGGTCGATGCCAGCGACACCCCGGAAAGGTGGCAGAGTGGTCGAATGCGCCGGACTCGAAATCCGGTGTACGGTTATACCGTACCGTGGGTTCGAATCCCACCCTTTCCGCCAGTGAATCAACAACTTAGCCGCCTTCGGGCGGCTTTGTTTTTTGTGGTGTGCGCGGTGTGCGTGTGCGTTTTTCTGCTGTTCCTATGGTCTCGAGAGCGGTTCCCAGGCTGCTCACGTCCAGGTGCGCGTAGCGTTGAGTGCGGCGACTTCCGCATGAAGTCGCGCTTCCCGAAGAGGCTCTCGCCCGAGTTTGTGTTCGTCGATGCGCTGAACAACCTCGGCGATCTTGCGGAAGACCAGGCAGCGTTGCTGGAGCGCGCCCAGGGCCGAGCTGCCGCTTCCCTTGATCGACAGCGGCTGCTGCGAGCCGTCGAGAGCTATGGCTCGATGGCAACCAAGAAGCGCCTTGCGGCCTGGCTACATGGCTGACTTCCTGCACGATCGACAACCCAGGTCGATCGGGCGCGGCGTGTGGGACCGGTGCATGCACGGCTGAAAATGCAACTACAATTGTGTCATGACAATGAGCTTGCGCTTCGAGTGGGACGAGGCCAAGAACCGCGCCAACCAACGCAAGCACGGGGTGAGTTTTGAAGAGGCGGCCCACGTCTTTCGCGACCCGCTGCAGGTTTCCGTACAGGACCGCACGGAGGGCGGCGAGCAGCGCTGGCAGACCTTCGGTGTCGTCAGCGGTGTGGTTCTGCTGATGGTGGCGCACGCCGTGCGCGAAGACGATGGGCATGGCCACACCATCGAGGTCATCCGCATCATCTCGGCACGCCGCGCCGACCGCACTGAGAGGCAACGCTATGAAGAGCAAAACAGTTAGCCACACCCTGGATACGCTGCCGTCGCTGACGGCGGCGCAGCAGGCCCATCTGAAGGCGCTGGCGGCGCAGCCTGACAGCAGCATCGACACCAGCGACAGCGCCGTGGTGAACGAAGCGCAGTGGGGGGCTGCGGTGCGCGGGCGGTTTTATCGACCGCTCAAGCAGCAGATCACGACGCGCATCGATGCCGACGTGCTGGACTGGCTCAAGGGGCAGGGCAGGGGCTATCAGTCGCGCATCAACGCCATCCTGCGCAAGGAGATGCTGGCCCACAAGGGCTGAGCGCGGCGGGTTCGGCTCGAATGCGCACCTTGACCGACCGGACACCAGGGTTTTCATGGGACGAAACATGGCATGAGTCATGTATCGTATTGATGGCGAATAGGAAGATATTCCCACCATGTCCGCCAGAAACAAAGACCTGGCCGCCTTCGGGCGGTTTTGTTTTTTCCACGAATGGAAGGGATGGTGTGAGAAATTCTGCCAAAACACCCGCGCCTTCCTCACCGGACGGGCGCTGCGCCGGACCTGGGCAGGGTCCGCAACCGGGCACATCCCGGCGCTCAGGAAAGAAAGGCCACGGCGTGATGACAACTATGGTTGACAGCAGTGGGCCTGTCAACTAGCGTTGACACATGCGATTGATCCGCCAGACGATCGAGTATGCGCAATGGTTCGACCGCGTGCGAGATCGGCAGGCGCGTGCTCGCATCGACGTGCGAGTGCGGCGCTTGGGAATGGGCAACCCTGGTCAACACCGTGTGTTGACCGGTGGTGTTGTGGAAATGAAGATTGACCATGGTCCCGGGTATTGCGTGTACTACACGTCACGAGGCTCGGAGCTGATTCTGCTTCTGATCGGCGGGGACAAGTCTTCGCAGCAAGACGACATCCAGGCCGCTCTGCGAATGGTGAAGGAACTGGGATGACCATCAAGACGCTGCCGTGGGATGCCGCCAAGCACCTCGGGTCTGACGACGATCGCGTTGCCTATCTGAATGCCGCGCTTGACGAGGCCGGCGACGACCCCGCCTTCATTACTCAGGTCCTCGGTGATATCGCACGCTCGCGCGGCATCGAACGCGTGGCACGCGAAACCGGCATGACCCGGCAGGGCTTGTACAAGGCCCTTTCCGCGGAAGGTAATCCCGAACTGTCAACGCTGCTGAAGGTATTGCGCGCGTTGGGGATGAAGCTGCATGCGGAAGCTGCATAGGTGCAGAAGCTGTCAAGCGCCAAGGATCCGCTGCGCAGGGCTGCGCTCCCGCCGCAACGACAGCTCAGGGTCGAAAGCACCGGGCCGCGAGCGCTGTAGGCTGTTGCTGATGGGGCTGTTGATGTCGGCGACCGTTGCCTGAAGCATTGCGGTCGCCGCCGCAAGCCTCAATCCCGATGAGGTTCAGCGGCGCGAGAGCGCACGATGGCTCCGAACTATGATGGGAGCCATCGTTGTCGTTCGGACGTGCACCGTGCTTGAGCCAGACAGGCAGCTTCCGCGATGGTTCACCATCTCGCCGATCGGTGCCTTCCTCGCGCTGCTCGTGATGGGCTTGCTGCGCATGGCTCGTCAAAGCGTGCGCTTGAGCACCGGGAGGGTACGGGACCACGTTTGCGCTTCGGCCACGGTGTTCGACGCGGTATGGCCGGGCGAAGCGCTGATGGTTGGCGAGCAGACTTCGTGGTTCGGGCAAGAGATCACGAGCGAGCAGCCGATTCCGCAGTAGAAAAGAGGCGTGCAAGGCGTAGCCGCGCCGCGCCGAACGACCTGCCCGGCAACCCGGACGACACCGCGGCCCGGTCACCCGGCGCCGTTTGCGCTGACCCGCAGACGCGCGCTCGCACCCAGCTCGAGTCGGGCGCGGGTGTTGAGGGGCAGCGGCAGGTTCACGGGGCCGTGGCCGAAGATGTCCTGCGCACGCAGAACCGGGATTCCCAGCGCTTGCATGGCGTTGGCGAAGCGCCGCTGGATGTAGTCGAACTGCAGTTCGACCTCTGCAGGATTCGGCGTGCCGCCTGTTTCGATCCATGACCCGAACATCACGGCGGCGGCGCGTCGCAACAGCGGGGAGTAGCTGAAGCCGTCGAGCATGCGCGAGAGCATGCCGGGGTTGAGCGCGACCGACTCGATGAACACCAGCGCGCCGCGGGTGTCCAGCGCGAAGTCGTCGGTGCCTTGCGTGGCGGACAGCAGCAGGCCATTGCCGCCAAGCACGCGCAGGCCGTCGAGTATCGCCGGCTCGGCGGCCTGCCGGTTCAGGGGCCGCAGCGCATAGTCGAGCCAGGGCCGGGCCCCGGTGAGTACATCGAGGGTCGCCGACAGCGCGGTCTTGTTCCACGAGGTGTCGGGCAGGATGTCGCCGTTGGCTCCCAGTACCACGCCATGCAGGCTCGGCCAGCCCCAGGCCTGGTTGAAGAACACATGCAGCGACGTGGTGTCACTGTAGCCGATGAGCGGTTTGACCTGGCGCGGACGCCGCATGCGCGACAGCAGCGGCAGCAACTCGGTGCTCCAGCCGCCGCCCAGGATGGCCCATACGGCCTTGGCCGGCGAGTGCAGCGCCTGCTCAATGAAGCGCGCTCGCTCGCTCGCGGTGTTGGCGGCATGCAGGGGTTCGGTGGGCTGGACCAGCCCGTCGGGAATGTCCACCTGCAGGCCGTACGGGGATTGCGCAAAATAGGCACGGATGGCCGCGTAGCTGCGCTCCGGGTCCGATGGGGGGGACGACGGCGCGATCACCGCGACAGTGTCGCCGGGTTGCAGGAAATCCCATGCCAGGAAGCCCGGCGCGGGATCGGCCGCCGTGGCCAGCGGGGCGGCGGCCACCATGCCGAGTGTGCCGGTCAACAGATCTCGTCGGGATCGATCCATGCTGCCTCCGTGGCCCATGCCGGCGCGAGGTGTCCGCGCAGGCACCGAGGCAGTCTATCCGGCAACGCGCATGCTGTTTCCAGACATTACGGGGTTGTCAGGAACTCAGGGCATCGCGCCGCCGCCAGGCAGCACGTTCCCCGGCGAAGCGCCTTGTTCACGCTGCTGGCCAGCGGCTGCAGGTCATGCAGCACACCGCCCGGCAGGGCCGCGCGGACCCTCGGGCACTTCAACCCCCGCCCTGGAAAAGCCGCCAGTTGTCGCGCCCCGA
>JAKCDM010000120.1:6800-9100 GCA_021841865.1 Pseudomonadota bacterium | reverse complement strand
GCAGGTCGCTGCGCCATTGCGCCAGCAGCTGGCGTTCCAGCACGGCTTCGCGGTAGGCGCCGGCCTCGGTGGCGCCGCACACGCGGCCGGTGATGGTCACCACCAGGCCCGGCTTGGCCTTGAGCAGTCGGGCGATGTCCTGCAGGCGTGCCGTGGCGTCGGCAGCGGCGCGGGCCGAACCCGCGGCGAATGGAACCACGTTGAGCTGCGGCGGTGCCTTGCCCCCGGCGAACATGTGGGCCATCAGCGAGAAGGGCGCCGTGATCGCGCGCAGCAGCAGCTTGCCCACCGCCTGCGCGATCACCGCGCCGAGGCTGAATTCCGGATCGTGCAGCGAGCCGGAGATGGGGATGTCGAGATGGATGTTGCCATCGCGGTCCTTCAGCAGGTCCACCGCGAGCAGCACCGGCAGCTTGGTGGCAGTCGGGCTCGGCACATGCGGGCCGAAGGTGAGCTGGCGCAGGACCAGCTGGTTGTCGGCCTGCAGCTTGCCGGCGGCGTCGATGTCGTAGTGCACGTTCATCGACAGCAGGCCGCGCTCGATGCCGTAGCCGGCGTAGCGCGTCGAATAGGGCGTCAGCGGCGCCAGCTGCAGGTCGTCGACGCGCGCGCGCAAGTCGAGTTGCGGCGGGCTCAGCAGCGGGTTGACCTTGCCCGCCAGCGAAACCGGCGCGGTACCCTCGGCCACGGCCCGCAGGTCGACTGCGGCCTGCGCCGGCGAGTCGGACGCGAAGGCGCCGATATGTCCGTTGACCTGGGTCAGGCTGGCCGAGTAGTTCGGCTGCACGAAATGGTCGCTCCAGTTCACGCGTCCGTGCTCGAGCGTGATGCCGCCGATGCGCAGGCGCAGCGCCTGGACGGGCGCGGAGCCGGTCGTGGCCGGGGCGGCCGGCGCCGTCGCCGCCGGCTTTCCTGGCGCGCTTGGCGTCGGCGCGCGCGCTGCCGGTCGCAACACCTCGGCCATGTTGAGCCTGGCTTCGCGGCTCAGCGCGAGCCTGGCGTGGAAGTCGCGCAGCAGCACCTGCCGGACGTCGACGCGGGTGCGCGGATTCGCCCGCGGGTCGAGCTGTACCCGCAGGCCCTGCAGCTGCAGGGCCTGCCAGCCCAGCAGGCTGGCGTCCGGCTGCACCGTGTTGGCGGCCACGTCGCCGAGTTCGGCCTGGCCGTCGAAGCCGATTCGCGGACCTCGATGGCCCAGGCGGATGTCCAGCGTGCCGTCGGCGCTGGCGCTGGCGCGCAGCAGGCGGGCATTCAGCGGCGGCAGGTACTCGGCGGCGACCTGGGCCGGCAGGTCCTGCGCGTGCAGGCGCGCGTGCACGCGCCACGGGGCCGCCCGCAACTGGCCGCCCAGGCGCAGCGTGCCGCCGCCCGGCGCGGCGCTCGCGCCGGGCGGCGGGGCCTGGCGCGCATCGCGCACGCGGGCCTGCAAGTCGAAGCTGGCGGCGTCGCGCATCGGCCACTGCGCCTGGCGCAGTTCGGCGTCGATCCCGGTGACCGACAGCACCACGGGTTGCGCCGGGTAGGTGTCGGCAAGGTAGGCGCTGCCGCCGCGCACGCGGGCGTCGGCCAGCTGCACGCTCCACGGGGTCGCCGCTGCCGCTGGTGCGACCGCCGGCGTGCGATGCGCCGGTGGCGCCGGAAGCAGCCCGGCGGGCAGCAGCTCGCCCGCCGACCAGGCGCCGCTGGAGTCGCGTGCCAGCGAGGCCTGCGGCTGCAGCACGCTGAGCTGCTTCACGAGCACCCGGTGCGAGGCCGGCTCGATCCGGGCGTCGCGCACCTGCACGGCTGCCGCGCGCACCCCGGCTCCCGGGCCGGTCGCGGGCTGGTCGACGTCGAGTTCGCCGATTCGCAGGCGCAGTCCGCCGGGCCCCGGCTGCCATTGCAGTTGCGCATCGCGCAGGCGGATGGCATGTGCGCGCGGGCCGTCGCCGCGCAGCGCGCCCGTCGGCTGCCAGCTGAAGGCCTGCCATTGCGCCTCGGGCAGGTCGATGCGCAGCGCGGGCGACTTCCATTGCACATCCAGCCTGGCCTGCAGCGTCCCGGTGGGCAGCGGGCTGCCGCGCAGCATGGGAGCGGCGTAGGGCCCGGCCAGGCTCGCGTCGAGGCCCTGCAGCTGCAGCCGCGCGGTGTCCTGCCGCGCGCCGAGCACGGCGCTGACCCGCGCCACGAGCCCGCGTGGACCCTGCAGGCTGGCTTGCGCCTGGATGTCCTGCTGCACCGGCCAGGCGGCCGGGCCGACCCGCGCGTCGGGGATGTCGAAGTCCCAATCCACGACAGGCCGCACCAGCGCGTCGTGCCAG
>JAKCDM010000120.1:0-6700 GCA_021841865.1 Pseudomonadota bacterium | reverse complement strand
CGGTGCGGTCTTCGGTGCGGTCTTCGGTGCGGTCTTCGGTGCGGTCGCGGCGGCCGGGTCCGCGGCTGGCGCGGCGCGCGCGCGAGGGGCCGAGGCCGGCACGGCCGGTGCGCGCGACGCTGCGCCCGGGGCTGCCCATTGCGCGCGGTCGACCTGCGCGCGCAGTCCCTGCATCTCGACCACGCCGAGTTGCAGCTCGCGCTGCAGCGGCATCAGCGACACCACCGGCACGTCGACCTGCTGCATCTGCAGCAGCGGCTGGCCGGCGTGCCGCAGGCTCAGCTCGCGCAGGCGGATCTGCCCCGAGATCAGCGGCCGGGCCGAGCCGCGCAGCGGCCATTGCAGGTGCAGCGTGGTGTCGAGCTGGCCGGCGTGCAAGCGCACCGGCAGGTCGGCTGGCTGCAGCTCGCGCCAGTCGCCCAGCGCCAGTCCTTGCAGTTGCAGGTCGCCGATCAGCGCGGGGTGCGCGCCGTACAAGGTGCCGCCCACGCGCAGTTGCAGCGGGGCACCGTCGAGCCGGCCGTGGGCCTGCGCGTGCAGCGCGCCGTCGGCACCTCCCAGCGTGCTCAGGTCGGTCAGGCGCAGATTCAGGTGTTCGAGCGCAGTGTGCACTCCGCTGGCCTGGTCGTCGTACAGCACGGACCCGTCGTCGAGCTCGAACAGGTCCACCCCGAATTGCGCAGGGCCTGCCGCCGGGTTCGCCGCCGGGCGGCGGCCCAGGCGCCGCAGCACGTCCTCGAAGGACAGGCGCCCGTCGCGAGCGCGCACCACGTGCAGCCGCAGACCTTGCAGGCGCAGCGCGCCGACCCGCGGGTGCAGGCCCCACAGGCTGCTCCAGTCGAGGCGCACGACCCCCTGGCGCAGGTGCAGCTCGGCCGCGCGCCCGGCCGCGTCCAGCACCTGCAGGTCGTCGACCTGCAGTCGCAGGCGCAGGGGATTGAAGGCCAGCGCGCCGACGCGCACGAGGCGCCCGAGTTGCTGCCGGCCCTGCAGGGGGATCTCGCTGCGCAGCCACCGCGGGACCGTCCACGGCGACGTGGCAACGAGCAGCAGCAAAAGCACGGCCAGCGCCGCGAGCAGGCGTGAGGTCCAGCGCAAGGCGTGACGAAGAGCAGGGCGCATGACCCCGCATTATGAGCAATAACCGCGCGCGTGTTGTTGATTCAACGGGACCTTCGAATGCGGCGCGGGGGGGCGAGTGCGGGTGCCGGCGGCGATGCGCGGCGTGCGCCGCCGCTCAATCGGTGGGGTGCCCCTCGGCGCGGCCCGCCGGCCACAGTTCGCGCACCAGCTGCTCGGCGCGTTGCCTGGCCTGCGCGTCGGGCTGGATCGCCCGCCCCCATTCACGGGTCGTCTCGCCCGGCCACTTGTGGGTGGCGTCCAGTCCCATCTTGCCGCCGAGCCCGGGCTGCGGCGACGCGAAGTCCAGGTAGTCGATCGGCGTGGAGTCGATCAGCGTGGTGTCTCGCACCGGGTCCATGCGCGTGGTGATGGCCCAGATCACGTCACGCCAGTCACGGATGTTCACGTCGTCGTCGGTGACGATGATGAATTTGGTGTAGAGGAACTGGCGCAGGAAGCTCCACAGGCCCATCATGACGCGCTTGGCGTGGCCCGCGTACTGCTTGCGCATGGACACGATGGCCAGGCGATAGGAGCAGCCCTCGGGTGGCAGGTACACATCGGTGATCTCGGGGAACTGCTGGCGCAGCAGTGGCACGAACACCTCGCCCAGCGCGGCGCCCAGCACGGCAGGCTCGTCCGGCGGCTTGCCGGTGTAGGTCGAGTGATAGATCGCCTGCTCGCGCCGCGTGATGCACGACACCTCGAAAACGGGGAACCATTCCTGCTCGTTGTAGTAACCGGTGTGGTCGCCGAACGGGCCTTCCAGCGCATGCAGCCAGCCGTCGATCTCGCGCAGCTCGACGCCCGTCTCGCTGTGGCCCCGCCAGCCTTTCGCGGCCGGCGGGATATGGCCCTCGAGCACGATCTCGGCATGCGCCGGCACCTGCAGCGGCAGCTCCAGGCAATCGGCCAGCTCGGTGCGCGCGCCTCGCAGCAGCCCGGCGAACTGGTATTCGGACAGCGTGTCGGGCACCGGCGTGACCGCGCCGAGGATGGTGGCCGGATCGGCGCCCAGCGCCACCGCGATCGGAAAGGGCTTGCCCGGGTGCATGGCCGCGTGGTCGCGAAAATCCAGGGCTCCGCCCCGGTGCGACAGCCAGCGCATGATCAGGCGGTTGCGGCCGATTCGCTGCTGGCGGTAGATGCCCAGGTTCTGGCGCGTCTTGCGCGGCCCCCGCGTGACCACCAGGCCCCAGGTCAGCAGCGGCGCGGCGTCGCCGGGCCAGCAGGTCTGCAGCGGCAGCGCGTCGAGGTCGACCTGCGCGCCGCGCTCGACCAGCTGCTGGCACGGGGGACGGCGCAGCGTGCTCGGCCGCATGTCCCACACGGCGCGCACCAGTCGCAGCAGCTCGCCGGCATCGCTCAGGCCGCGCGGCGGCTCGGGCTGGCGCAGCGCGGCCAGCACCTCGCCGATGCGCCGCAGTTCGCGAGGGTCGTCGGCGCCCATGCCCAGCGCCACGCGTTGCGTTGTGCCGAACAGGTTGCCCAGCACCGCAGTGTCGTAGCCGGCGGGCCGGTGGAACAGCATCGCCGGGCCGGCGCGTTGCAGCATGGCATCGCATACCGCGGTCATTTCCAGTCGCGGATCCACCGCTGCGTCGACGTCGACGAGGTCGCGTCGGGTCCTCAAGACATCCAGGAAATCCCTAAGGTCACGGTACTTCATAGATCCAGAAGTTTGGTTCTTGGAATGCTATCCAATTGACAGGATATAAGGTGGCCCTAAAATGGCGCCTGCTCACGCACGCCCCGTTGTAGGTCCTGCACTGCTTGGGAGCAGGACACGCTCGGCAATTCCCTTCCGCCCTGCGCTGGCGCGTGCGATGAAATCGCCCCGGAACCGTCCCGGCCCCGAGCCCGGTGACGACGTGCCAGCCGCATGCTAGGCCAGGCACGCCCGCTTCGATGCGCCGGTTCCGGATCTGTGCACGGTCGTGGACCCGTGGCAGCCGCTTCGCGGCGCCGCGCCGGTTCACGCCGAACCGACACAGGAGAAGACGATGTCGCAAGACTCGCAAGTCCGGCTCCCGAGCTGGCGAAGCATCGGCGCGGAGGTCCTGCAGTGGACCCACAACACGCTGATGATGGTGGGTTTTTTCGTGGTTGTCGCGGGAGCCTACCTTTATGTGCACCCGCAGTCGATGTTTTCGATCGAGCATGGCGTCGTGCAGTGGGTGGCCGCACGCAGGCTGGCGATGCAGGACCTGAAATCCCTCGGGCAGCAGGCCTCCGATGCCGTCGCCGGCGCCTCGCAGGCGCAGGTGGCGGAGCTGGAGCCGCGGCCCGCGCCGCAGCTGGATGCGGCGCAGCGCGCGGTCGCCGACTGGCTGGCGCGGCGCTACAGCATCGCGCCGATGGCCATGCGCGAGCTGGTGGCCGGCGCCTGGGCGGCCGGGCGCCAGGAGCACCTGAGCCCGACCCTGATCCTGGCGGTCATGGCGGTCGAGTCCTCGTTCAATCCGTATGCGCAAAGCGCGGTCGGCGCGACCGGATTGATGCAGGTGATGGCCGACGTGCATCGCGACAAGTTCGCTCCCTACGGCGGCCCGCGCGCCAGCCTGGACCCGCTGACCAACGTCCGCGTGGGCGCCGTGGTGCTGCACAATGCCATCCAGCGCGGCGGCTCGCTGCAGGCGGGACTGCGCATGTACGTCGGCGCGAGTTCGACTTCGGCCGAAGGCGGCTACGCCGCCAAGGTGCTGAGCGAGCAGGCGCGCCTCGAGCAGGTCGCGTCGGCGGCGCGCGCGCACGCCGGCCACGGCGCGGCGCACGCGCCGGTCCAGGCGCAGACGCAGACCGCCAGCAGCGAGGCCGGCGGCGGGCGGGCCGCGCAGACCGGCAGCCCGGCCACCACCTGACGTCACCTGACGCCACCCGCGCCTGACGCGCGCCCGCGGCGTCACGCGCCCCCGCGGAGTCGAGTCCCCCCGGGCAGCTCCGGCCGCAATGGCAGCGCCGCACAGGCGGCGAGGCCATTGCGCGTCGGTTACCATGGGCGAGTTGCGCAACTGGCGATCAGGCCGGCACGCACGTGCGGCTGCCCGGCGGCCACGCACGGCGGGCTCGTGCCGAGGTGGGAACAACCACCGGGAAGCGCGACCTCTCGCTGCCGTTCGCCTGGGCTCATGCCGCAAGGCCGTTGCCGACTCCGTCGGCGCGGTCTTCTCGTGGATCACGTATCCGCTCCGACGCATTCGCCATCCCGGAAATCTCCATGTTCGACCGCTCCATTGCCATCGCCCAGGCCGACCCCGAGCTGTGGGCCGCCATCCAGAACGAGAACCGTCGCCAGCACGACCACCTCGAGCTCATCGCATCCGAGAACTATGCGTCACCAGCTGTGATGCAGGCGCAGGGAACCCAGCTCACCAATAAGTATGCCGAGGGTTATCCTGGGCGCCGCTATTACGGCGGCTGCGAATTCGTGGACGTGGCGGAGACCCTGGCCATCGAGCGGGTCAAGCAGCTGTTCGGCGCCGAGGCGGCCAACGTGCAGCCGCACTCGGGCGCGCAGGCCAACGAGGCGGTGTTCCTGGCCTTTCTCAACCCCGGCGACACGATCATGGGACTGAGCCTGGCCGAGGGCGGGCACCTGACCCACGGCATGCCGCTGAACATGAGCGGCAAATGGTTCAAGGTCGTGCCCTACGGGCTCGACGCCGCCGAGCGAATCGACTACGAGCAGATGCGCCGCCTGGCGCTGGAGCATCGCCCCAAGCTTCTGATCGCCGGCGCGTCGGCCTACAGCCTGCACATCGACTTCGAACGCTGCGCGGCCATCGCGCGCGAGGTCGGCGCCCGATTCATGGTGGACATGGCGCATTACGCGGGCCTGGTGGCCGCCGGCGTGTACCCCAATCCGGTGCCGCACGCCGATGTGGTGACCTCGACCACCCACAAGACCCTGCGCGGCCCGCGCGGGGGCATCATCCTGATGAAGTCCGAGCACGAGAAGGCGATCAACTCGGCGATCTTCCCGGGGCTGCAGGGCGGGCCGCTGATGCACGTGATCGCGGCCAAGGCGGTGGCCTTCAAGGAGGCCCTGGCGCCGGAGTTCAAGGCCTACCAGCAGCGCGTGGTGGCCAATGCGCAGGCGATGGCGCGGGCGCTGCAGGAACGCGGGCTGCGCATTGTGTCGGGTGGCACGCAGAGCCACCTGATGCTGGTCGACCTGCGTGCCAAGAACATCACGGGCAAGGAGGCCGAGGCACGCCTCGGCCAGGCCCACATCACGGTCAACAAGAACGCGATTCCCAACGACCCGCAAAAGCCGATGGTCACGTCGGGGATCCGCGTGGGCACGCCGGCGATGACCACGCGCGGCTTCGGCGAGCCCGAGGTCGTGCGCACTGCGCACCTGATCGCCGACGTGCTCGACGCGCCGCAGGACGATGCGGTGCTGCAGCGAGTGCGCGCGCAGGTGCGCGAGCTCGCCGATGCCTTCCCGGTGTATTCGCCGGGGTCCTGAACCCGGGGCTTGAGGGCGCGGATCGCGAAGGCGGGGGTCCCGAAGGCGCGGAGCTGGCGCGGCCGGCGCCGCGCCTTCAGTGCGCCGCGTCGGCGAAGCCCTGCGGGTTGGCCTGCTGCCAGCGCCACGCGTCGGCGCAGATGGTGTCGAGGTCGCGAACCGCCTTCCACTGCAGCAGCTCGCGCGCGGCCGACGCGTCGGCCCAGCACTCGGCGATGTCGCCGGGGCGGCGCTGCACGATCTGGAAGGCCACGCGGCGTCCGCTGTTGCGTTCGAAGGCCTGCACCATCTGCAGCACCGACACGCCCTGGCCGGTTCCCAGGTTGACCGTGAACATGCCGTCGTGGGCCAGCAGATGGCGCAACGCCGCCACGTGACCCTCGGCCAGGTCCATGACGTGGATGTAGTCGCGCACACCGGTGCCGTCGGGTGTCGGCCAGTCGCCGCCGAACACGCTCAGGCGGTCTAGGCGGCCGACCGCCACCTGGGTGATGTAGGGCATCAGGTTGTTCGGAACCCCGCGAGGATCCTCGCCGATGAGCCCGCTGGGGTGCGCGCCCACGGGGTTGAAATAGCGCAGCCTCGCGATTCGCCAGCTGCTGTCTGCGCGGTACAGGTCGGCCAGGATGTCCTCGATCATCAGCTTGCTGCGCCCGTAGGGATTCGTGGCGCTGCGCGGGAAGTCCTCGCGGATCGGCACCGATGCCGGGTCTCCGTACACCGTGGCCGACGACGAGAAGATGATCTGCCGCAGACCGGCTCGCTGCATCGCCTGCAGCAGGCTGACGGTTCCCAGCACGTTGTTGTCGTAGTAGGCGAGGGGCTGCTGGACCGACTCGCCGACGGCCTTGAGCCCGGCGAAATGGATCACCGCCTGCGGGGCATGTTCGGCCAGCACGCGGTCGAGCAGCGCGCCGTCGCGCACGTCGCCGCGCACCAGCAGGGGTTGCCTCGCGCTGATTCGGCCCACGCGCGCAAGGGACTCGGCGCTGCTGTTGCACAGGTTGTCCAGCACCAGCGGCGTGTAGCCTGCCTCGATCAACGCAACGCAGGTATGGGAGCCGATGTAGCCGGCGCCGCCGGTGACGAGTATGGGTCGGGACATGG
>JAKCDM010000119.1:5662-9148 GCA_021841865.1 Pseudomonadota bacterium | reverse complement strand
GCGTGCCGCTGGACAGCACCAGCCAGGCCAGCCCCAGCTCGGGCTGGCGCCGCGATGCCGCCGGCGCCACCGCCAGCAGCGCGAAGTCGGTGCGCTCGTCGAGCAGGCCGTCGTGCAGGCGCGTGCCAGGAGTGACCACGCGCTCGACCCGGCGCTCCACCGGCCCCTTGCTGGTGGCCGGGTCGCCGACCTGCTCGCAGATGGCCACCGATTCGCCCATGCGCACCAGCCTGGCCAGGTAGGTGTCGAGCGCCTGCACCGGCACGCCTGCCATGATGATCGGCTCGCCGGCCGACTGGCCGCGCCGGGTCAGCGTCAGGTCGAGCAGGCGAGCCGCCTTTTCGGCGTCGGCGTAGAACAGCTCGTAGAAGTCCCCCATGCGGTAGAGCAGCAGATGCTCGGGGTGCTCGGCCTTGATGCGCAGGTACTGCTGCATCATGGGGGTGTGGCTGGAGAGGTCTTGCAACCCGGTCGGTGGCGTGGTCACTGGCTCATGTGCGGGCGAATGCGGCCTCTATTGTCCATGGAGTGGACGGCCGCCCGTGTCGTCCGCCATCAAACCGCGGGCGCCAGCGCCGGCAGCGCGCGCTCGAGCAGCGCGTGGCTGCCCCAGGCCAGCACCAGCGCCGCGGTGACCGCTGCGCAGTAGGCCGCGGCGATGCCGCCGGGCACGACGGTGAAGGCCACGATCAGGTTGAAGGCGGCCGCGCCCAGCGAGCCGACGACGATGCCGCGCAGCAGCGCGCGCGCCGCTTCCGGCCCGGCGTGGCGGTGGGTGAAGCCGCCCATGATCGCCGACAGCACCGGCAGGGTCGCCAGCATGCCGCTCCAGGTCGGCCCCAGGTGGGCGGCCGCCGCGGTGATGCCGAGCACCGCCGCCAGCGAGAAGCCCACGCGCGCCGGCAGGTCCCACCAGGGATGCGGCGGCGCCGCGCCCGGGCGGGCGCGCCCGATCAGCAGGGCCAGCGCGAGCAGTGCCGGGAACACCAGCGCGGCCGCCAGCAGCGGGCGCTGCGGCAGCCTCGACAGCGCGACGAACAGCCCGCCGCTGGCGGTGGCGGCCAGCGCGAGCGAGGCCCCCCACGGAGCGCGCCGGGCGCTGCGCGCGTACGCGGCGCAGAAGCCGGCCATCGCGATCAGCCCCAGCAGGGTACCGACTGCGGCGCGCGCCGCGAAGGCGGTTCCGTGTTCCAGCGCGAGGAACAGCGACAGCGGCGCCGAGGTCACCGGCAGGCCGGTGAAAAGACCACCGATGGAGCCTCCGTAACGCCGTTGCAGGCCGGTTGCGGCTATCACCAGCAAGGGGGTTGCTGCGAGCTTGAAGATCAGCAGGTTCATCGTGTCGTCGTCGGCGGCCCGCATGTATTGTGCGCGACTCGTGCCGCCGATGCGGGTAGGCCCCATGCCACCCCGCGCATGCCGGCTCCGAGAATCCGCGTATTCGCGTCGCCTGACGCCGCGAGCGGCGCACCCGCGAATCGTGCAACGCACAAAATGTGCTGTTTTTGTGACAAATTCAACACCCCATGACCGGCGAGTCGCCGCACAATGAAAACTGGGGAGCAAGGCCTGAGCACAGGCCACGGGCTCCAGGAACATGCGTATCCACGATCGTCACCACATCCAGGTCCTCGAAGCGGACGCACCCGATGCGCCGGTGCTCGTGTACGGGCATGGCTTCGGCTGCAACCAGCTGATGTGGCGCCAGGTCACGCCGGCCTTCCAGCCCGCGTACCGGCAGGTGCTGTTCGACTACGCGGGCAGCGGGCTGTCGGATCCGGCGCATTTCGACCCTGCCCGCTATGCGTCGCTGGACGGCTATGTGGACGACCTGCTCGAGATCCTCGACGGCCTCGGGCTGCATGCGGGGGTGCATTTCGTCGGGCACTCGGTGAGTTGCAGCATCGGGCTGCTGGCCGCCGCGCGCAGGCCCGAGCTGTTCGCGGACCTGGTGCTGATCGGGGCCTCGCCGTGCTTCGTCAACCATCCGCCCGACTACCACGGCGGTTTCGAGGTCGCCGATCTCGAGGGCCTGCTGCAGTTGATGGACCAGAACTACATCGGCTGGGCCCATTTCCTGGGCTCCACGGTGGCGGGCGGCGAGCAGGGCGGCGAGGCCGTCTCGGGCGAGTTGACCCGCAGCTTCTGCTCCACCGACCCGAAGGCGGCCAAGGTGTTCGCGCGCGCCACCTTCTTCGCCGACAACCGGGCCGACCTGCCGGGCGTTCGCACGCCCAGCCTGATCCTGCAGCATGCCCGCGACTCGCTGGCTCCGCTGTCGGTGGGCGAGTACCTGCAGCGCAAGCTGCGCGACAGCGAGCTGCGGGTGCTCGACGTGACCGGGCATTGCGCGCACATGAGCCATCCGGCGCTGGTGATCGACGCCATGCGCGCCTTCTACGCACGGGCCTGAGGGGCCGCGCAGCGCCGAGATGCTGGCCGTCGACGACATTCCCTGCGCGATGATGGTGACCGATGCGCAGGGTCACGTGCTGCGTATCAACGCCGAGCTGCTGCAGATCGTCGGAGGCTGCGAGAACGACTGGCGCGGTCGTTCGATGGAGCATCTTCTGCCTCCCGCTTCGCGCATGTTCGCGCAGTGCTACATCTTCCCGATGCTGCATCACGAGCAGCGGGTCAAGGAGCTGTACCTGCACCTGGTCGGCACCGACGGATCTCCCGTCCCGGTCATGCTCAACGCGACGCGCAGGCCCGCCGCGGCGGGCAGCGAAGAGTCCATCGTCTGGGCCGTGTTCATCGCGCTGGAGCGCAGTCGCTTCGAGGCCGAACTGATCCAGGCCCGTGCCGATGCCGAGGGCCTGGCGGCCCGGCTGGCTGCCAGCAGCGAACACGTGGAGCGCCTCAATCGAGAGCTGTCGGAGCGGGCGCGCCGGATCGAGCTGCGCAACCACGAGCTGTCCGAGCTCAGCCTGACCGATCCGTTGACCGGGCTGAAGAACCGGCGCGCGCTGGAACTCGCGGTGCATGCCTGGCAGCCCGTCGCCGGGCAGTCCTGCATCGGTGCGCTGCTGCTGGTCGACGTCGACCATTTCAAGCGCGTCAACGACTCCTGCGGCCACGCCGAGGGAGACCGCGTGCTGGTGGCGCTGGGCCAGCGCCTGCGGGCCTGCGCACGCACCACGGACCTGGTGGTACGCCTGGGCGGCGAGGAGTTCGTGTTGTGGCTTCCCGGTGCCGACGACAGGGTGGCGCAGTACGTGGCCGGGCGCCTGCACCAGGGCGTGCGCGAGTTGCGCACGCCGCTGGGGGCCTTGAGCGTGAGCGTGGGCCTGGCCGCCTGGCACGGACCCGCGTCGGGCGACCTGCTGTCGAGCCTGCTGCGCAGTGCCGACAAGGCCCTCTACGAAGCCAAGACCGGCGGACGCGATCGCACGGTCTGCGCCGCGCCGCTGCCCGAGCCCGCGCATTTCTGAGGGCCCCCAGGGCCTGGCTGCGCCCGGCCCGCCCCCCGCGGGGGTCAAGGAA
>JAKCDM010000119.1:0-5562 GCA_021841865.1 Pseudomonadota bacterium | reverse complement strand
GAGGGCCCCCAGGGCCTGGCTGCGCCCGGCCCGCCCCCCGCGGGGGTCAAGGAATCTTGGGACGGCCCTGCGATTCCTTGAGGATGCTCGGTTCCGTGCGATCACCCGCGCTCGTGCCGCCGCCCGCTAACGCGGCGCTGCCAGGCATCCGGGCGCGTCGCTAACACCCCCCCGCCTATAGTCGCAGGCATGCGGCGCCGAGCTGCGAGCCGCCGTCCGGCGACCCTGGACGACCGCGCGAGCGCCGTCGAACGAGCCCAGGCTCGATGGAGGTGAGCATGAACAACCCACGCACGGCCGCCGGCGGCATTCCACTGCTGCTGGTGGCGCTGCCGCTGCTGCTGGCGGCGCTGTTGCTGGTGCCGCGGCAGGCCCGCGCCAGCGACGGGACCATCACCGTCAACGGGCAGGTCACCGCGAACACCTGCACCATCAACGCCGGTTCACCCAACCTGACCGTGACCCTGCCCACCGTGTCCACGGCGGCGCTGCCTTCCGGCGCGGTGGCCGGCGCCACGGCGGTGACCATGAGCTACTCCGGGTGCTCGACCGGCCTGAGCAGCGCCACCGTCTACTTCGAGGCCGGCCCCAACGTGGACACCGCCACCGGCTGCCTGAAGAACACCAGCGGCACCGGTGGAACCAACGCCGAGGTCTGCTTCACCAACGCCGACGGCACGCCGATCAAGATGGGGCAGGTGAGCGGCTCGCAGGGAGTCACCGCGGCGGCGCTGACCACCGGCGCCGGCTCCGACACCTTCCTGGTGCAGTACTCGGCGGCCAACGGGGCCGCGACGGCCGGGCCCTATGCGTCGCAGGTGACCTATTCGGTCGTCTACCAGTAAGTAGGTCGTCGGTCCCGGCCATGCAGGCAGTGTCGACGCGACGCCGCCACCTTGTCGCGAGCGCATGGGCAGGCATCGTCGGGTTCGCATGCGCGTGGCTGGCAGCTGCATGCAACCCGGCGCATGCCGCGCTGGTGCTGTCCGACACCCGCCTGATCTACCACGGCGCTGCGCCGCAGGCTCGAATCACCGTGCTCAACATGGGGCGACAGCCGGCGCTCATGCAGGCGTGGATCGATACCGGAAACCCCGAGGCCCCGCCGCAGGACATCCGGGCGCCGTTCGTGGTCACGCCGCCGATGGCCCGCATCGATGCCGGGCAGCGCCAGACCCTGAGCGTGGTGTTCACCGGATCGGCGCTGCCGGCCGATCGCGAGAGCCTGTTCTGGCTCAACGTGCTCGACATCCCGCCCAGGCCGCGATCGGCCGGGCAGCGCAACTACATCCAGTTCGCGGTGCGCACTCGAATCAAGCTGCTGTATCGGCCTGCGGCGCTGCGCGGCAACCCGACCCAGGCCATGCGGCTGCTGCGCTGGCGCGAGGTGTGCGCGCGCGGGCGCTGCGTCGTGCAGGTGCGCAACCCGTCGCCGTACTGCATCGCGATCGTCGAGCTGCGTTGCCGCGGGCCGCGCGGTGCGATCGGCCCGGCCTTGCAGGGCACCGTGCTGCCGTTCGCGACCCGGCGCTGGCGATTGCCCGGCACCGCGCCGGTGCGCTCCGTGAGCTACGCAGTGGTCAATGATTACGGAGCCTTCGTGCATGCCCGCGCCGGCGTCGAGTTCTAGCCTGCTAGCGTCCCGTGCCTTGCCCGCGAGCTTCGGTCCTGCGTTGCGGTGCCGACCCGCGGCGGCGCTGGGCGCCGCGCGCGAGTCTGGCGGCCTGGTCGGCCGCTGTTGTGTTTGCAGGCGCGCACGCCGCGGTGCCGGTGGATGTCCAGTTCGACCCGCGGCTGGTGTTCGGCGGCGCCAGCGCCGGCTCGGTGGCATGGTTCGACCATGCCGACGCCGTGCCGGCGGGCCGCTATCGCAGCGAAATCGATGTCGATCATCGCTTCGCCGGCTACGGCGACGTATGGGTGCGCATGCGCGGCCGGCCGCCGCGCCCCGAGGTGTGCCTGGGGCGCGCGGCGTGGCAGCAGCTCACGCTGGACCGGCGGCGCCTGCTGCCGCGCGCGCGGCGCTGGCTCGACGGCCACGGCGCGCCCATGTGCCTGCCTGCAGCGCAGGTCGCTCGCGGGCTGCGCGCCAGCTTCGAGCTGTCGCGCCTGCGCGTGGACATCTCGGCGCCGGCGGCCGTGCTCGTGCACAGGCCGCGCGGCTGGGTCTCGCCAAGTTCATGGAATGACGGCATCGTGGCCGGGCGCCTGAACTACCAGTTCAATGCCGTGCGCAGCCGGACCAGTGCGCCGTCAGGCCCGTTCACCGACTCCTTTCTCGGGCTCGCCGGAGGTGTCAATCTCGGCGCCTGGCAGCTGCGCCACGACGGCACGCTGAGCGGAGCCAGCGGGCAGGGCCTGCACTACACGAGCATCCGCAGCGACCTGCGGCACGATGTCGCGAGCCTGCGCGGCTACGTGCAGATCGGCCAGGGGCAGACCGACGGGCAGCTGCTCGACAGCGTGGGCTTTCGCGGCATCATGCTGGCCAGCGATGCGCGCATGCAGCCGGCGTCGGAACAGGGCTACGCCCCGCGCATCCGGGGTTTCGCCGCGTCGGCCGCGACGGTGCGGGTGACGCAGAACGGCACCTTGCTCTACCAGACCTCGGTGCCGGCCGGGGCCTTCGTGATCAACGACCTGTACCCGCCGGCCGTGGGTGCGCCGCTGCAGGTCACGGTGACCCAGCTCGACGGCCGCGTTTCCGGATTCTCCGTGCCGGTGTCCGTGCTGCCGCAGATGCAGCGTCCCGGGCAGTCCAGCTACCAGCTGCTGGCCGGGCGCCTGCAGGGCAGCGGTGGAGACGCCCGCTGGCCGGTGGTGCTCGGCTCGCTGCTGCATGGATTCAACGATGCCGTCACCGGCGAGGTCGGCGCGATCGGAGCGCGGCGCTACCGTGCCGGCGCGCTCGGCGCGGCGTTCAACACCGCGCTCGGTGCCTGGGCGCTGGACCTCACGCAGGCGCGCTTCGAGCAGCCCGCGCGAGGCTGGCGCAGCGGGTTTCGCGAGCGCCTGACATGGAGCCTGGCGCGACGCGCGAGCAGCCTGCAGCTGAGCGTGGCGCGGCAGTCGCGAGGCTATTTCGGGCCGCAGGACGCGATGAACGCAGCGGCCGCGTTCCACGGAGCGTATTTCCCGCTGGCGGTCGAAGCACGGCCTCGCCAATCGCTGCAGGGGCAATGGACCGTGGCGCTGGGCGACCGGGGATCGTTGTTCGTCAGCGGCAGCAGCACTCGCTACTGGAGCCTCGCGCCGCGCCAGACCACCTACCAGCTGGGCTGGGTTCGCGCGCTGGGGCGAGCGCAGCTCAGCGTGTTCGTCAGCCGCCAGCTGGGCGTGAATTTCTCCGGCGCGAGCGAGGTGCTCAACGTGGGCCTGTCGCTGCCGCTGGGGGGCGGGCCTGCCGCGCCGCAGGCCAGCTTCGGCGTGCAGCGCGACAGCAGCGGCGCGACCACCGCGCAATGGGCGGCCTCGGCCACCGCGGGTCCGGGCGGCCGCCTGTCGTACGGGGCGCAGGCCGCCGCGGGCGGCGGCTCGCGCAGCGCGGGTGTCGACGGCACCTGGCGCGGCTCGAGCGGAAGCTTCGGCGCGGCGCTGACCCAGGCGGCCGGGGGCGGCGCCAGCACGCGCTCGCTGGCGCTCAACGCCGAAGGCGGGGTCGTCGTGTTCGGGGGCGGGGCCACCTTCACTCCGTACCTGGGCAACACCATCGCGTTGATCCGCGCCGACGGGGCCCGCGGCGCGCCGGTGGTCGGCAGCGACGGCGCGCGAATCGACGCGCGCGGCTACGGGGTCGCCACCTATCTCACGCCCTACGCCGCCGACACGGTCAGCATCGACCCGCGCGACGCGAGCTCGCTGGTGAACACGTCGGCGCGGGTGATTCCGCGCGCGGGGGCCATCGTCGAGGTGCACCTGCGCTCCCACCGCGGGCGCTGGGTGCTGATGTCGGCGCGTCGCAGCAGCGGCGCGGCGCTGCCCTTCGCCGCGCAGGTGTTCGATGACCACCACCATCTGGTCGGCTACGTCGCGCAGGGCAGCCGGCTCGACCTGCACCTGCGGCGCGCCGCCGGCAGCCTGCTGGTGCGCTGGGCAGCCGGCGCCGGGCATTCCTGCCGCATCGACTACCGGCTGGCTCGCGCCGGCGCCGCGGGCAGCGCCGGGCTCGCGCGGCCGCTGCGCCTGCGCGGCCTGGTCTGCGCTGCCGTCGACGCGGCGGACGCGCGATGAACGGGCGCTGGTTGGCGCGCCTGGCGCTGGCCCTGCTGGGCGGCATGCACGCCGCTGCCGCGCCTGCGGCCCGGCTGATGACCTGCACGGCCGGCAGCTTCGCGCTGCTGACCCCCGCGCCGGCGCGCATCATCGTGCCGGCGGCGACCGCGCCCGGCGGCGCGCTGTGGGGCGGCACGGTGTCGGTATCGTTCTCCTGCACCAGCAATGCCAAGGGCGCGAGACTTGGTGGTGGCAGCTCGGAGGGGGGGACGGCGCAGGCGGCGATGGTGTCGTCCAGCGGCGCGCCCGATGGCGTGTCGATGGTGTCCGCCGGCACGCCCGCGCTCGTGCTGAGCTCGCCGGGCTGCGCATTCCGGTCCCTCACGGAGCGTGCCAAGCGCTGGACCTTCGGCCTGGTGTCCACCGCCGCGGGAACCTGCCGCGGCAGCCTGGTGGTGCCGGTGCAGCTGCTGCGCGGGAGCGGCGCGGTGGGCTCCGACGTCGCGGCCACCAACCCGCTGGGCCTGGGCACCAGTGGCGCGAACTGGGTCGTGTTTCCGAGCAGCCGGGGCAGTACGGCCAGCGTCGGGTTGAGCGCACCGGTGCCGCTGCTCGCCGGCGGCGGTTGCACCGTGTCGCCGGTGGCGCTGACAGTGGCGCTGCCGACGGTCTCGGTGGCGGCACTGGCGACGCCGGGAAGCAGCGCGGGCGCCACGGCCTTCCGCTTTCCGCTGCAGACCTGCCAGGCGCTGCCGGCGACGCCGTATTCGATCTACGCCAGCTGGAGCTTCAGCGCCGTTGCCGGCTATCCGTCGGTGATCGCCAACAGCGCCGCCGGCCCGGCCGGCCATGTCGGCGTGCAGATCGTCGATGCATCCGGGACGGCAGTGCTCAGCGGCCCGTCCGGCAGCACGCTCGCGGGCAGCGTGGGCGCTTCCGGCGGCGTCGCCGCGCAGACCTACATCGCGCGCTATTTCGCCACCGGCCCGGTCACGCCGGGCGCGGTGCGCGCCACCGCGACCTACACGCTGACGTACCAGTGACACGGCAGCCGTCGGCGACGCCGCGGCGCTGTTCCCCTACGCATCACAGGGGATTGAGGTTCGCGCTCTCCGGCTTGTGCCCTGGGGTCATAAGCATCTGCGTATTCGTTGGTTGGCGGGCCTGGTGGCGCGCGACTACGCTAGGGGACTCAGCGACGCGCGCCCCGAGGGCGGGCGTTCCGCAATGTCCGCCAGCTTGGCTGGCACCCACCGACCAGGAGACCCACCATGAGTTTGCGCATCGGCAGCACGGCACCCGATTTCACCGCCCAGACCACCGAGGGCACGATCCGCTTCCACGAGTGGA
>JAKCDM010000016.1:27721-39937 GCA_021841865.1 Pseudomonadota bacterium | reverse complement strand
CGAGGTGCTGCCGGCGATCGGCAAGACCTCCGAGCTGGTGCGGGAGATCAATTCCGCGTCGGAGGAACAGGCCACCGGGATCCAGCAGATCAACCAGGCCGTCGCGCAGCTGTCGTCGGTGACCCAGCAGAACGCGTCGGCTTCCGAGCAGCTCGCCGCGAACGCCGAGGAGATGAACGCGCAGGCCGCCGCGCTCCAGGAAACGGCGTCGCAGTTCCGCCTCGAGCCTGGCGAACGCGGCACGACGGGCCCTTACGGCGATTCCGGCACGGCGGCCGAAGCCGACGAGCAGCACGCGTTCGGCCAGTTCGA
The DNA here is from genome assembly GCA_021841865.1 of Pseudomonadota bacterium. Lineage (GTDB taxonomy): Bacteria > Pseudomonadota > Gammaproteobacteria > Burkholderiales > Burkholderiaceae_C > Thiomonas_A. The sequence continues at coordinate 39,625 of JAKCDM010000016.1, read as the reverse complement.
CACGCCCGCCGCGTTCGGCGCGCGCTGAGCCGCTGGCCGGGGGGCGCGCCGGAGCCTGGGCTCAGGGGGCGACGGGCTCGGATTCCTTGCGGGAGATCTCGCGCAGGTACGCGTTGGTGTCCTCGGCGCTGAGCCCGATGCCCAGCGCGATTCCGAGAATCACCAGGCTGAACAGCGCGCCGGCGGCGAGCGACTCGTAGAAGCTCATGGCGCCGTCACCTCCCATGGCCTTGGGCCCGAGCACCAGCAGCAGCCACAGACCGCCGAAGTACGGGAACAGCCACCAGCCCTGGCGCCAGCCGAAGCTTGCCGAGCGCTGCGAGCCGCTGCCGTAGAAGTACACGACGTAGACCGCGAACAGCACGGCGATGGCGCCGAACAGGAAGTCGCCGGTGGCCAGCCCGGTCCATTGCACGATCCACGTCGACACGATGAACGACAGCGGGGCGATCAGCCACGCGGCGCCGAGCTTGAAGGGTCGCCGGGCGTCGGGCGCCGCGCGACGCAGGTGCAGCAGCACGATGCCGCCCAGCCCGTAGGTCAGCACGGTGATCGACGAGATGTAGCCGACCAGTTTCTGCCACGACGGGAAGGGAAAGAAGAACACCAGCCCGACCAGGTAGGTCACGATCAGCGCGGCCATCGGCACGCCGTTGCCGTTGATTCGCGAGAGCATGTCGGGGAACGATCCCATCTCGCCATTGGCCATGGTGATGCGCGACGTGGCCGTCGAGTAGATGAACCCGGTGGCGCCGGGCGAGACGATGGCGTCGGCATACAGGATCACCCCCCACCAGGCCGCGCCCACGCTGACGGCGATGGCGGCCAGCGGCCCGGTGATGCCAGCGAAGTGCAGGTGGTTCCAGCCGTTGGCGATGTCCGCCGGGCGCAGTGCGAGCAGGAAGGCCACCTGCAGCGCGATGTAGATCACCGACGCGAGCACCACCGAGCCGATCACCGCCAGCGGGATGTTGCGCGCCGGGTTGGCGGTCTCGCCCGCCATGTCGATGGCCTGGCGAAAGCCGAGCAGGCTGAAGATCACGCCGGCCGTCGCCACCGCCGAGAACATGCCCGTGACGCCGCCGTCGCCCTTGACGATGTGCAGGTTGCCCGGATGGTCGGACAGGCTCACCAGCACGACGATGGTCAACACCGGGATCGCGATCTTCCACCAGGTCGCCACGGTGTTGATCATCAGCACCCAGCGGATGATCAGCATGTTGAGCAGCACGAACACCGCCAGCAGCACAGCGGCCCAGATGAAGCCCATCGACGTGAGGACCCCGGTCTGCGTGTCCACCAGGCCCGGCAGGTAGTTGTTCGCGTAGGTCAGCACCGCTTCGACCTCCACCGGCGCGACCGACACGTAGGCGAAGAACAGCAGCCAGCCCCAGACCCTGCCGACCATCAGCCCGTGGCTGACGTAGCTCATGTGCACCAGCGCGCCGCTCTTGGGCATCATCGTGGTGATCTCGGAGAACACCAGTGCGAGCAGCAGCACCGCCACCGCACCGATCACCCAGGACCCGATGGCGCCGGGGCCCGCGGTGGTCGCCGCGTGCAGACCGGCGAACAGCCAGCCTGAGCCGATCATCGCGCTGACACTGGCGAACAGCAGGCCGATCGCTCCCGCCTCCTTGCGTAGGCTTGCTTGCGACATGGAATGCCTCCCCTGCTTGTTGGAATGCGTTCGATGTGCAAAAAAGAATAATTCGCGACCTGCTCGCGTCAAGTTTGCGAATGTTTCGAATCAGGTCAGCGCGCGACGCAGCAGGCGCGGGCGCCCGATTCGTGTCTCGTCGATTCACGCATCGTTGCATCCGCTCACGATGCGTCGGGAGTCGCCGCTACAGGCGGTCCCCGTTGGCCTGGATCAGCGTCGCCAGCGAGCGCGCCGCGGGGCTCGAGCCGGACAGGCGCTCGACGACGACGAACTCGACGTCGCCGAGTTCGGGAAGGCGCAGCGCGTCGGCGCCGTCGCGCAGCGCCGGCGCGACCAGGGTGTCGTTCTGCGCGGTCACGCCCAGCCCGGCCAGCGTGGCCGCCATCAGCCCGCCGAAGCTGCCGCTGGTGCAGACGATGCGCCAGGCCAGTCCGGCCTTGTCCAGCGCCTCGACCGCCAGGTCGCGGGTGATGCTGGGCGGTGCGTAGACGATCAGCGGGATCGCCTGCCCCGGCTCCAGAGCGAAGCCCGGGGCGGCGACCCAGCGCAGGCGCCGCCGCGCGATCAGCTGCCCGCGCCCGACGCTGCGCCTGCGCTTGGCGAACACCAGGTCGAGGTCGCCGGCGTCGAGCTTGTCGAGCAGGCCGGCGCTCAGTCCCACGGTGAGCTCCAGGTCCACGCGCGGATGGCTGCGCGCGAACTCGCGCAGGATGTCGGGAAGGCGCGACGAAACGAGGTCGTCGCCGACGCCGAAGCGCAGGCTGCCGCGAAGTTCCGAGCCGCTGAAATGCGCCTTCGCACGCTGCTGCAATTCGAGCATCGAGCGCGCGAAGCCCACCATGGCCTCGCCGTCGTTGGTCAGCGACACGCCATGGGTGTCGCGCGCCAGCAGGCGGCGCCCGGCCTGCTGCTCCAGGCGCCGCACATGCTGGCTGACGGTGGATTGGGTCAGCCCCAGTCGCCGCCCGGCTTCCGTGAAATGCCGCATCTGCGCCACGGCCAGGTAGGTGCGCAGCAGCAGCGGATCGAACAGCGGCCCCTTGTCATCGTCGTGCATGATGACTGATATTGTGGTCATGCCCCTTGCCAATTACAAGCCGGCGCGCGAACATCGTCGTCCCGCAATCGCGAACACCCATCCCTCCCCATGGCAGCCCCTTCCTTGCTGGCACGCTGGAACCTCGACCCCTACATCCTGGCCATTTTCGGCACGGTCGGCCTGGCCTCGGTACTGCCGGCAAGCGGCGAGGGCGCGGTGGTGGCGGGGCATGTCACGCAAGGGGTGATCGCGCTGCTGTTCTTCCTGTACGGCTCGCGCCTGTCGCGCGAAGCGGTGGTGGCCGGGGTGACCCACTGGCGCCTGCAGTTGCTGGTGTTCGTCAGCAGCTTCGTGCTGTTCCCGCTGCTCGGCCTCGGCCTGGGCTGGCTGGTGCGCGGGCTGCTGGCGCCGCCGCTGGTGCTCGGGCTGATCTTCCTGTCCATGCTGCCGTCGACCATCCAGTCGTCCATCGCGTTCACGTCCATCGGGCGCGGCAACGTGCCGGCCGCGGTGTGCAGCGCATCGCTGTCGAACCTGCTGGGCATCGTCATCACGCCGCTGCTCGTCGGCCTGGTGCTCAGCGTCGGCGGTCGAGGCTTCTCTCTGCATGCGGTGTGGGACATCACGCGCCAATTGTTCGTGCCCTTCCTCGCCGGGCAGTTGCTGCGGCCGTGGCTGGGCGAATGGATGTCGCGCAACCGGCGGGTGCTGGGACTGGTCGACCGCGGCTCCATCCTGCTGGTGGTCTACACCGCGTTTTCCGAAAGCGTCGACCGTGGCCTGTGGCACCAGATCGGCGTCGGCTCGCTGCTCGCATTGCTGGGGCTGGCGGCTCTGCTGCTGGCCGCGGTGCTGGCCAGCACCACCTGGCTCAGCCGGCGCCTGGGCTTCAGCACGCAGGACGAGGTGACCATCGTGTTCTGCGGATCCAAGAAGAGCCTGGCCAGCGGCCTGCCGATGGCCAACATCCTGTTCGCGGGTTCGTCGGTGGGGCTGGTCGTGCTTCCGCTGATGCTGTTTCACCAGATCCAGCTCATGGCCTGCGCGGTGCTGGCGCAGCGCTATGCGCGGCGCTCCGCCGCGACTGCAGCACAATGCGTGCAGGCGGGATCCGACGTCGTGCCGGCAGCGGCGGCCGCGGGCCCGGCGCAACCCTGACCCGACCCGGAGACTCACGCATGCAGCCCTTCACGATCGCCGCCGCCCGTTCTCGCGACGCGTGCCTGCGCATGGGCATGGCACTGGCCCTGCTGTGCGGCAGTGCCATGGCCGCCGCCGCGCAGCAGCCAGCCGCGGACTCGTCGCAGGTGCGGCTCGGGCGCTACCTGGTCACGCACGTGGCGATGTGCGCCGACTGCCACACCCCGCGCGGCCCCGGCGGCAGGCTCGACATGTCGCACTGGCTGCAGGGAGCCCCGATCGGTTCGCGTCCGCTGCACCCGCGCCCCTGGGCCGTGCGCGCGCCTGGAATCGCCGGCTTGCCGACGGGCTGGACCACGGCGCAGGTCGTGCACCTGCTGCGTACCGGCGAGCGCCCCGACGGCAGCCACCCGCTGCCACCGATGCCTCCGTACCGCATGGATGGACGCGATGCGCGCGCGGTGGCGGCCTACCTGGCGTCGCTCGCGCACTGACAGCTGCGCGCCGCTGGCGGTGCGGCGGCAGCGGCTGCGTTTGCGCGAGCCGATGTCGCGACGTAGCCGGGCGTTGAAGCAGGCGTAGAGCAGCGCAAACCCCGACACAGGTGGCGGGATCCGGCCGAGAATGGGTCGCCGATGGATCCCGAGATGAGCAACCCGCAAGCACCATCCGCCGCAGCCCCGCCGTCGGGGCCCGGCGCTTCCCCGGCGAGCGAGTTCCGGCGCGGACTGCTCGACTCGCTGCCGCTGCAGGTCGGCTTCGCGCCGGTGGCGCTGGTGCTTGGCGCGCGCGCCGCCGAGCGCGGGCTCGGCCTGCTCAGCGTCTCGCTGCTGACCGGGCTGAACTTCGCGGGGGGCTCGGAGTTCGCGGCCTTGCGGGTCTGGACCCACCCGCCTGACGTGCTGCTGATCGTCGCCATGACCCTGCTGATCAACAGTCGGCACATCCTGCTCGGCGCGGCGTTGGCGCCGCTGATGCGACACCTGCCGCGCCGGCGCGCGCTGGCGGCGCTGTTCCTGATGAGCGACGAGAGCTGGGCCCTGGCCTATGGCGATGCGCAGCGCCATTCGCGCCCGCTGATCAGCACGCTGTACTACCTCGGCGCTGCCGCCGGGCTGTACGTGTCGTGGGTGGGTTGCGCGACGCTGGGTGCGCGACTCGGGCCGCTGGTCGGGGATCCCCGGCGCTACGGTTTCGACATGGCCTTCGTCGCCGTGTTCCTGCTGCTGCTGCGCAGCATGTGGCAAGGCCGCCGGACCGCTCGTCCGTGGCTGGTCAGCCTGTTTTGCGCAGGACTGCTCAGCCATGTGCTAGCAGGCCCGTGGTATTTGCCGATCGGCGCCGGAGCCGGTGTGCTCAGCGCCTTGTGGTGGTCGTTCCGGGACGGGGTGTGATGGGCCTGGCGACCCTCGTCACCATCGTGCTCATGGGCGCCGCGACCTACGCGACGCGCATCCTCGGCTACCTGCTGCTCGGGGACCGCGTGCCGAACCCCCGGCTGCGCACGCTGATGCAGGTCGCGCCCGGATGCGTGCTGGTGGCGGCGATCGCACCTTCGTTCGCGACGACCAACATCGCGGATCTGCTCGGCTTGGGAATCACCTTGCTGGCCGCCGCGCGCCTGCCGACGCTGCCCACGGTGCTGATCGGCGTGGTCTGCACCGGTCTGCTGCGCCACTGGCTGCCGGGGGCCTTGTAGGAATTCGCCGGGTCAGCCGGCGACGTGCGACTGCCGCTGCGCAGCGGCCGCACCCGACGCGGGGGCGTCGTGCGCGGCGCGTGTGAGCCCGCGCAGGATGCCGCAGTGTCCGGCGCTGCGCGCCGAGCCGCAATGCCCGCGCAGTTCACGCAACTGGCGTTGCAGCGCGCGCAGCTGGCGAATTCGCCGCGATACATGCTCCAGGTGCTCGTCGAGCAGCGCATTGACATCGCCGCAATCTCGCTCGGGGGCGTCCTTGAAGCGCAGCAGCAGGCGCACTTCATCGAGCGACATGTCGAGGCCGCGGCAGTAGCGGATGAATTGCAGGCGCTCGCGATGCAGCGTGTCGTAGAGCCGGAAGTTGCCGCTGCTGCGCGGTGGTTGCGGCAGCAGGCCCTCGCGTTCGTAATAGCGGATGGTCTCGATGGGGGTCGAGCAGGCGCTGGACAGCTCGCCGATTCGCATGGTCGCCATGGTCACACTCCTCGCAGGGCCTTCAGTGTAGGCCCTTGACTCTGTAGTTGCTTCAGGTTTTCCAATGTCCCCATGAACCATCGGAACCCTTTGGAAGCCGCTTCGGCGGGGTGCTGTGGCGGCAGCTCCCGGGCGGAGCGCGAGCACGAGCACGAGCGCGAGCACGAGCACGAGCACGAGCACGAGCACGAGCACGAGCACGAGCACGAGCACGAGCACGAGCACGAGCACGAGCACGGCGCGACTTGCGGGCGCGAGGCCTGCGACAGCGTGGCGCTGCCGCCTGCCGGGCCCGAGACCCTGATGCTCGGCGTGCCGGCGATGGACTGCCCCACCGAGGAGGGCCAGATCCGCGCGGCGCTCGAGGCCTTCGACGCGATTCGCGCGTTGCGTTTCGACCTCGACGCCCGCGTCGTGCAGGTGGACGCGCCGCCGCCGCTGTGGCCGGACATCGTCGCGGCAATCGAGCGCGCGGGTTTTCGCACCAGCGGCGTGGCCGATGTGCCGTCGCTGGATGGCCGTGACGCAAGGCGCCGCCGGCAGTGGTTGCGCCTGGGCGCCGCGCTCGCGGTGGCGCTGGCGGCCGAGGCCGCGCATGGATTCGGCGCGGCAACTCCCGCCTGGGTCGCCACCGGCATGGTGCTGGCGGCGTGCGCCATCGGGCTGGCCGGTCTCGACGTGTTGCGCAAGGGCCTTCGCTCGCTGCTGCGTGCCAGGCTGGACATCAACGCGCTGATGTCCGTGGCCGTGCTCGGGGCCTTCGCCATCGGGCAGTGGCCCGAGGCGTCGATGGTCATGGCCTTGTACTCGCTGGCCGAGCTGATCGAGGCGCGCTCGGTGCAGCGTGCGCGCGACGCCATCGGCTCGCTGCTGGCGCTGTCTCCGGCGCGGGTCGAGGTGCTTGCGGACGATGGCTCCTGGCAGGCAGTGCAGGCCAGCGCGGTGCAGGTCGGCGCGCTGGCAAGGGCACGCCCCGGCGAACGCCTGGCACTCGACGGCCGCGTGCTGCGTGGCCAGGCGGCGGTGGACGAATCGGCCGTCACCGGCGAGAGCATCCCGGCCGACAAGGGGCCGGGCGACGAGGTGTTCGCCGGCACCGTCAACCGCGACGGCTCGCTGGAGTACGAGGTCACGCGAGCGGCCGGGGACACCGTGCTGGCGCGCATCATCCACGCCGTCGAACAGGCGCAGTCACGGCGTGCGCCGACCCAGCGCTTCGTGGACCGCTTCGCGGCGGTCTACACGCCCGCGGTGTTCGGCATCGCGCTGGCCGTTGCGCTGGGCGCACCGCTGCTTCTGGGCCAGCCCTGGCTGGCATCGGTGTACAAGGCGCTGGTGCTTCTGGTCATCGCCTGTCCTTGCGCGCTGGTCATCTCGACCCCGGTGACCGTGGTCAGCGGCCTGGCCGCCGCGGCGCGTCGCGGGATCCTGATCAAGGGCGGCGTGTACCTGGAGCAGGCGAGGCGTCTGCGCGTGGTGGCGCTCGACAAGACCGGTACCGTGACCGAGGGACGCCCGCGGCTGGTGGCGCAGCTGCCGCTGGCGCCGGGCGCGGACATGCCGAGGCTGTGCGAGCTGGCGCGCGCGCTGGCCGCGCGCTCCGAGCACCCGGTGTCGCAGGCGCTGGTGGCCGGGCTGCCGCAGCAGCGCGGGACGACCGTGGAGGCCTTCGCCGCCGAGCCGGGGCGCGGCGTGCGCGGACGCATCGACGGTCGCGACTACGTGCTGGGCAACCACCGCTGGATCGAGGAGCGGGGGCAGTGCTCGTCGCACCTGGAGGCGCAGCTGCGCGAGCACGAGAACCAGGGGCGCAGCGTGAGCGTGCTGGCCGACGAGCAAGGCCCGCTGGCGTTGTTCGCGGTGGCCGACACGGCGCGCGCGCAAAGCCGCCAGGCGGTGGCGCAGATGGCGGCGCTGGGCGTGAACGTGCTCATGCTCACCGGCGACAACCCGGCCACCGCGCGCGCCATCGCGCGCGAGGTCGGCATCGACAGCGTGCATGCCGGCTTGCTGCCCGAGGACAAGCGCGCGCTGGTCGAGCGCATGGCCGCGCGCGGCGGCGTGGCGATGGTCGGCGACGGCATCAACGACGCGCCGGCGCTTGGCGCGGCCAACATCGGCTTCGCGATGGGCGGCGCCGGCACCGACATCGCGATGGAAGCCGCCGACGTGGTGATCATGAACGACGACCTGCGCAGGGTGCCGCAGACCGTGCGCCTGTCGCGCAGCACGCATCGTGTGCTGTGGCAGAACATCGCGCTGGCGCTGGGAATCAAGGCCGTGTTCTTCTACCTGGCGCTGTTCGACCACGCCACCATGTGGATGGCGGTGTTCGCCGACATGGGGGCCAGCCTGCTGGTGGTGTTCAACGGCCTGCGCCTGCTGCGCCAGCGCCTGCCCGCCGACGCGGACTGACCTGGGGCGCTCGGCGGCGGCGCCGGTCGATGGCTGCGTTGCACGCGTACACTGCGCCCTCCGGCGTATCCGCTCCCGGAGGGCGCCGGGCATGAACCGGCCGTGACCCGCGAAACCTCCGACATTCCCTACGCCGACCTGACTCCCGACGCCGTGCTCAACGCGGTGGAGAGCGTCGGGCCGCGCTGCGACGGCCGCCTGCTGCAGCTCAACAGCTTCGAGAACCGGGTGTTCCAGGTCGGGCTCGACGAAGGCGGGCTGCTGATCGCCAAGTTCTACCGCCCCGGGCGCTGGAGCGACGAGCAGATCGCCGAGGAGCACGCCTTCACGCGCGAACTCGCGCAGCGGGAGATCCCGGCGGTGCCGCCGCTCGAGCTCGGCTCGCGCACGCTGCACGCCTGGGGGCGGCACCGTTTCGCGCTGTTCGCGCGCCAGGGCGGGCGAGCCCCTGAGCTGGACGACGAACACACGCTGGAATGGCTGGGGCGCTACCTGGGGCGCATGCACGCGGTCGGCGCCGGCAGCTCCTACCTGCATCGGCCGGCCCTGGACATCGAAAGCTTCGGCACGCGTTCGCGCGATTTCCTGCTGGGCGAGAACTGGGTTCCCGAGTCGCTGCGCGAAGCCTGGAGCAGCGTGGCCGGGCAGGCGCTGCAGGGCGCGCGCGAAGCCTGGCAGCGTGCGGGCCAGCCGCAGTTGCTGCGCCTGCATGGCGACTGCCACGTCGGCAACCTGCACTGGACCGACGACGGCCCGCATTTCGTCGATTTCGACGACAGCCGCATGGGGCCCGCCGTGCAGGACCTGTGGATGCTGCTGTCGGGCGACGAGCACGACATGCGAGCGCAGTTCGCGGCCCTGCTGCGCGGCTACGAGATGTTCCGCGAGTTCGATCGCCGCGAGCTGCATCTGGTGGAGGCGCTGCGAACCCTGCGCCTGCTGCACTACAGCGCGTGGATCGCGCGGCGCTGGCACGATCCGGCTTTTCCGGCGGCCTTCGCCTGGTTCGGCAGCGAGCGTTACTGGCAGGACCGCATCCTGGAATTGCGCGAGCAGGTCGCGCTGATGGCCGAGCCGCCGCTGCTGGGTTCGGGCTACCGCGGCTGAGGGCGTCGAACGGGGCGTTCGCGTTCCTACAATCGGCACAACCCGACCCGCGCCCCTTCCATGTACTCCCTGCTGCTGTCGATCGTGGCCTACCCCATCGTGGCCTGGTGGCTGCATCGCCGCCTCGAGGACTGGCTCGAACCCGGGCTGGTGCGCCGCATGCTGGTGTTCCTGCTGGCCAGCATCGCCTGCTGGGCGCTGTCGAGCGTGATCGACTGGGCCTTTCCCGGCCAGGCCATTCACCTGATGGGAGCCCTGCGCGCCGGCGCGTCGCGCTGATCTGGGTCAACGCGCAGCGCCCGCCGCCGGGCGTACAAGACAGGATGTCACCGAAGGTTTCGGGAGGTCATCCGTGTCGCGCTGGAAAACAGCTTCGCCGCAGCGCCGCCTGGCGTGGGTCGGTGCGCTCGCCGGGGTGCTGCTGGCCGCGCTGGCTGTCGCGTGGTGGGCCGGGCATCGCAGCGTGCCGGTGCAATACCTGCGTGCGCCGGTCACGCGCGGCCTGGTCGCCCGCAGCATCAGCGCCACGGGCACCGTCAATCCGGTGCTCACGGTCATCGTCGGCTCCTATGTGTCGGGGGTGATCCAGGCCCAGTACTGCGACTTCAACACCCGCGTTCGCAAGGGCCAGCTGTGCGCGCGAATCGATCCGCGCCCCTACCAGACGGTGGTCGACCAGAACACCGCGCAGCTCGGCGTGGCCCGCGCGCAACTGCAGAAGGACCTGGCGAACCTGCAATACGCACGCATCAACGAGGCCCGCCAGGCCGGGCTGGTCGGGCGCGGCGTGGTGTCGCAGGACGTGGTCGATGCGGCGCGCAACGCGCTGAGCCAGGCCAGCGCGCAGGTGTTGCTCGACCAGGCCACCGTGCGCGAACGCGAAGCCTCGCTGGAGGCCGCGCGCGTCAACCTGGGCTACACCGACATCGTCTCGCCGGTCGACGGCACCGTGGTGTCGCGCAATGTCACGATCGGGCAGACGGTGGCGGCCAGCTTCCAGACCCCCACGCTGTTCCTGATCGCCACCGACCTGACGCGCATGCAGGTCGACGCCAATGTCAGCGAAAGCGACATCGGCAGCGTGCACACCGGCGACGCCGCGCGCTTCAGCGTGGAGGCCTGGCCCGGGCGGGTGTTCGACGCGCGCGTGGTGCAGGTGCGCCAGGCCCCGCAGGCGGTGCAGAACGTCATCACCTACGACGTCGTGGTCGCCGTCGACAACTCGCAGCTGCTGCTCAAGCCGGGCATGACCGCCACCGTGAGCATCGTCACCGCGCAGCGCGACGGCGTGTTGCGCGTGCCCGACCAGGCGCTGCGCTTCCAGCCCTCCGACATGCCGCAGGGCGCGGCCGGCGCGGCCGGCGCGGGCCGCGGCGCCGCGGCGCAGGCGCGCGTGTGGGTGCTGCGCGACGGTCGTCCGGTGGCCGTTCCGGTACGCATCGGGCTCGACGACGACACCCATGCCGAGCTGCTCGGCGGCGCGCTGGCGCAGGGCGACGAGGTGATCGTGGGCGAGCAGCGGCCGTCGGGCGCCGCGGCGCGCGCGGCCACCCCGATGCGCTTCGGGCTGTAGGCGCGAGGTCCCGGGGAGATCGGGCATGTCCAGCGCGCCGCCCGCGGTCATCGAACTGCGCCAGGTCTCGCGGGTCTACGTGGCCGGCGGCACCGAGGTGCGCGCGCTCGATGCCGTCGACCTGCGCGTGGCGCGCGGCGAATTCCTTGCCATCATGGGGTCGTCGGGCTCGGGCAAGTCGACGTTGATGCACCTGTGCGGCTGCCTCGATCGGGCCAGCAGCGGCAGCTACCGCTTCGACGGGGTCGACGTCGCCGGGCTCGATGAGCCGGCGCTGGCGCGCCTGCGCGGCGAGCGCATCGGATTCGTGTTCCAGAGCTTCAACCTGCTGGCGCGCACCAGCGCGCTGGACAACGTGGCGCTGCCACTGCTGTACGGCAGCGGCGGGCCGGCGCGGCGGCGCGAGCGGGTGCAGCGCGCGCGCGAAGCGCTGGCGCGCCTCGGGCTGGGCGGGCGCGAGTCCAACACGCCGGGGCAGCTCTCCGGCGGTCAGCAGCAGCGCGTGGCCATCGCACGCGCGCTGATCAACCGCCCGGCGCTGCTGCTGGCCGACGAGCCCACCGGCAACCTCGACACCCGCACCTCGCACGAGATCATGCACACGCTGCGCAGGCTCAACGTCGAGCAGGGCGTGACGGTGGTGGTGGTGACCCACGAAAGCGATATCGCCGCCTACGCCGATCGCGTGATCACGATGCGCGACGGGCGCATCGTGTCCGACCTGCGCAACGCCCGCCCGACCGACGCCGGGGCGCCGGCATCCGCGCCGGAGCAGGGATCGGAGCAGGGATCGG
>JAKCDM010000016.1:0-27621 GCA_021841865.1 Pseudomonadota bacterium | reverse complement strand
GCCGCCTACGCCGATCGCGTGATCACGATGCGCGACGGGCGCATCGTGTCCGACCTGCGCAACGCCCGCCCGACCGACGCCGGGGCGCCGGCATCCGCGCCGGAGCAGGGATCGGAGCAGGGATCGGAGCAGGGATCGGAGCAGGGATCGGCGCCGGCCGTCGCACCGTCCGCATTGAGCGGCAGCGGGTTCGCCGGCATGATCGTGGCGGCAGCCGCGCAGGCCATCGCGCGCAACAAGATGCGCTCGGCGCTGACCATGCTCGGGGTGTTCATCGGCGTGGCGGCGCTGATCGTCATGGTGGCGGTGGGGCAGGGCGCCAACGCCGCGGTGCGCCGGCAGATCGAGAGCCTGGGCACCAACCTGCTGGTCGTCGTGCCGGGCGCGACCACGCGCACGGGGGTGCGCGCCGGCTTCGGCAGCGCGTCGACGCTGACCACCGCCGACGCGCGCGCGCTGCGCCGCGATGCCAGCGCGGTGTCCGGCGTGGCCTGGATGATCCGCCAGCTCGGCCAGGTGCAGTACGCCAGCAACAACTGGAGCACCAGCATCCAGGGCGTGACCCCGGACTACCTGCCGATGACCAACTGGCATGTGGCGAGCGGGCGCGGCCTCGAGGCGGCCGACGAGCGCTCGGCGGCCATGGTGGCGGTGATCGGCCAGACCGTGGCGCGCGAGTTGTTCGGCGCGCACGAGAACCCGCTGGGGGCCAGCATGCTGGTCAAGGGACGCAGCGTGCGCATCGTCGGCCTGCTCGCTGCCAAGGGCCAGACACCCTACGGCCAGGACCAGGACGACCTGGTGATGCTGCCCTTCAGCGCCGCGCAGCAGAAGATCCTGGGGGTGGCCGCTCCCAGCCAGGCACAGGCGGTGGCGGTGACCGCGCTGGGAAGCGCCAGCGTGCCGGTGAGCAACACCGCGGCGGCGTTCCCGGCGCCGCCCAACCCCTACAACATTCCTCCGCGCCTGAGTGGCTACGTCAACGTGATCTTCGTGCAGGCCGCCAGCCCCGAGCAGGTGGGCGAGGCCATGCGCCAGGTCACCGAGGTGCTGCGCCGCCGGCACCGCATTCGCGCCGGCGACACCGCGGACTTCTCGGTGCGCAACCTGAGCCAGATCGCCGAGACCGCGCAGAGCTCGTCGGCCATCATGGCGCTGCTGCTCGCCGTTGTGGCGTCGATCTCGCTGCTGGTCGGGGGCATCGGGATCATGAACATCCTGCTGGTGTCGGTCACCGAGCGCACGCGCGAGATCGGCTTGCGCATGGCCATCGGCGCGCGGCGCCTGCACGTGCTGTGGCAGTTCCTCGCCGAGGCGGTGTTCCTCAGCGCCACCGGTGGCGTGGCGGGCATCGCCTGCGGCGTGGCGCTGTCGGCAGCGGTATCGATGCTGGCCCACTGGCCCACGCTGCTGTCGCCGGCGGCCATGGCCGGCGGCTTCGGCTTCGCCGCCGCCGTGGGAGTGTTCTTCGGCTACTACCCGGCGCGCAAGGCCGCGCACCTGGACCCCATCGAGGCATTGCGCTATGAGTGAGTGCCCACGCCTTCGCGACGCCTTGCGGCGGTGCCGGGGCCTGTTCGCGCTGGCCCTGCTGCTCGGCGCCTCGGCCTGCGCTGTGGGGCCCGATTACCGCGCTCCGGGCGCACCGTCGGCCACTGGCTACCTGCCTGGCTCCCCGCGGCTTCCCGCGCCCGGGCCGTCGGAGCCGGCGCAACGCATCGTGCAGGGGGTCGTGCTGCCGGCGCACTGGTGGCGCCGCTTCGACTCGCCGCAACTCGATGCCACGGTGCAGCGCGCGCTGCTGCGCAGTCCCACGCTGCAACAGGCGCGCGCGGTGCTGGAGCAGGCACGCGAGGCGGTGCGCGTGGCGCGCGGCGGCCTGCTGCCTCAGTTCGATGCCCAGGCGGGCGCCTCGCGCACCCGCTCGAGCCCCGGCACGGGCGCCTCGGAGCTGTATGCGGCGGGACCGCTGGTCAGCTATGCGCCCGATGCCTTCGGCGGCACCCGCCGCCTGGTCGAGCAGCAGTCGGCGCTTGCGCGCGCGCAAGGGCACCAGCTCGATGCCGCGCGCCTGGCCTTGTCCGGGCAGGTGGTGGCGCAGGCCGTGCAGGCGGCGTCGGCGCGCGAGCAGCTGGACGCGCTCGAACAGGTGCTGCAGGCCGACCGCAGCGGTGTCGAGCTGGTGGGTCTGGCGCTGCGCGCCGGCCGTGCCTCGCGTGCCGATCTGCTCAGCGCCGAAAGCCAGCTCGCTGCCGACGAGACGCTGCGTGCGCCGCTGCAGCAGCAACTGGCCCTGGCGCACGATGCGCTGGCGCGCCTGGTGGGCGACAGCGCGGCCGCATGGCGCGCGCCGGATTTCGAACTGACGCGCTGGCGACTGCCCGACGCGCTGCCGCTGGTGGTGCCGTCGGAACTGGTGCGCCGGCGCCCGGACATCGCGGCGGCCGAGGCCGACCTGCACGCGGCGAGTGCCGCGGTGGGCGTGGCCACCGCCCATCTGTACCCGCATGTCACGCTGGGCGCGGACTGGAGCGCGCAGTCGGCCACCCTGGGCACCTTGTTCGCGGGCGGCAGCGCCTGGGGGCTGTCGGCGGCCCTGGCGGCGCCGTTGTGGCATGGCGGCGCGCTGCGCGCGCAGCAACGTGCCGCACGGCAGGCCTACGAGGCCCAACTGGCGGTGTACCGGCAGACCGTGTTGCTGGCCTTCAACCAGGTGGCCGATGTGCTGCAGGCGCTGGACCACGACGCCCGGCTGCTGCGCGCGCAGCAGGCGGCACTGCGCAGCGCCGATGAATCGCTGCAGTTGCAGCGCGAGGCCTACGCCGCCGGAGCTGGGGATCTGCTGCAGGTGCTGGCGGCGCAGCGCGCCTTCGGGCAGGCGCGCCTGGGCTACGCGCGAGCGCGCGCCCAGCGCTTCGCCGACACCGCGCAGTGGTTCACGGTGATGGGAGCGGTGCCGGCGGGTTGATCGGCGGCGCGGCTTCCTGCGCCAGCAGCCAGGCGACGCGTTGCTCGATGCGCGAACGCCAGTGCAGGGCGATGCCCGGGGTGTCGGCCAGGCGTCGCAGGCGCGCGATGTCGGCTTGCGGGGCATGCCAGTCGTCGAGGGCTTCGCGCAGCGTGGGCGCTTCGGGCGTGCGCCGTGCCAGCTCCAGCGTGTCGCCGGGCTCGACCATGCCGGGCCGCACCACCCGCCAGTACCAGCCGGTGATGCGCCGCTCGACGATGAACGCGGCCATGCCGCGACAGCCGAAGCGTTCGTCGATCTTCCAGCACGGGTTGCGCGGCTGACAGGCCTGCAGCAGCGCCTGGCCGAGGCGCCAGACGTCGCCCACGCGCACGTCGTGCTCGTCGAGTTCCGCGCTGCTCAGGTTCTCGCCGATCGAGCCGGGCACCAGCAGCGGCGCTGCGTCGGGGAAGGCCCGCGCCAGCTCGGCGTAGTGCCGTGCCGGGTACAGGTGCACGGCCTTTTCCGGGCCGCCGTGCACGCGCGCATCGGCCTGCTGGTCGCCGGCGAGACCCTCGGGCCCGACCTGGACGGCGCCTGGCACGGGCTCCTTGTACATGCCCGTGGGGCGGCCGGATTCGGGCAACGGGCGGATCTGTCCGATGAAAACCTGTACGCGTGCCATTCCCGCTACTGCGAAGTAAACAGATGTAGTGTCATTGCCCGGAGGAAATAACGGTGAATTAGCATTGTCCCGGAATCCTCGTTTGCAACCGGCGCCGAGGGCTCAATTCCATTGCGCAATTTGTCCAAGAACCGTCACCGCATGCCCAGAACCGGAACGAATTCCTGGCGCTTTTCCGGCGATTACTCGACTGTGTGCAGTTGCGTGCGCGTTCATGCGTCGGACAGCGGGCTGTCCGACGCATCCCGCATGCTTCGGACACGAAAGCACTCATGAATGAACCCGTGGACATCGCCCAGGCGGTCGAGGATACGACTGCCGCGCGCGAGTACTTGCAGCGCATCGACGAGGGGCTCGCCAGCGTCGAGCGTATTCGCGGCAAGGTCACGCAGCTGCTCGGCAGCGAAACGCCCGACGCGGCGTGGCTGGAGCGTGCCGAGCGCGCCGTGGACGACCTGCTCGACATCACGCGCCGGCACGCCGACCTGGCGCTTTACTACCTGGTCAACGAAAAGGTCAACAACCCGCTGCAGTACAGTGCTCTGCACTCGGTCTGCTGCGCGGTGATGGTCGTGCTGGGAGCCGACTGGCTGGAGTGGTCGCAGCCGGAGATCCGCAGCATCGCCTGCGCGGCGCTGACCATGAACGTGGCCATGGGCCCGCTGCAGGACCTGCTGGCACGCCAGGCGGAGCCGCCCAGCCCGGCGCAGCGTGACGTGATCCGGCACCACGCCGAGCGCGGCGCCGAGGCGCTGCAGCAGGCGGGTGTCGCCGATGCTTTGTGGCTGGAGGCCGTCAGGGGCCACCACACGGTGCACGATGCGCCCGACGCCGAGGCGCTCGAGCCGGGGGCGCGCGCCGCCGAGATGCTGCGCCGGGTCGACGTCTACGCGGCCAAGCTGAGCACGCGCAAGACACGCGCCGCGCTGACCCCGGCGATGGCCGCGCGCGGCGCGCTGCTGGGCCCTTCGGACCATCCGGATGCGATGGGGGCGACGCTGCTGCGCGTGCTCGGGCTGTACCCGCCCGGGGTGTACGTGGAACTGGTCGGTGGCGAGGTCGGCGTGGTCATCGAGCGCGGCCCGCGCGCGCATACGCCGCTGGTCGCCGCGTTGCAGCGCCAGGAGGGCAATGTGTTGCTGGTGCCCCAGGCGCGCGACACCGCGCTGCGCCGTTTCTCGATACGCCGCGGAGTGGATGCCTCGGTGGTGCCGGTGCGTCCCGGGCACGCCAAGGTCCTGCGAAGCCGCCTGCAGCTGGGGCTGCCGCCGGTGCCGACTCGGGCGACGCAGACCGACGTCGAGCCGGAGCTCGATTCGGCGACCTGAGCCGCGCCGCGCTGCGCGCTCAGCGTGGATTCGTCGTCGCCCCCAGGTGCTTGCGGAACCACGCCGCCGCCGCTGCCGCGGCCGCGGCCAGGGTCCCCGGCTCCTCGAACAGGTGCGAGGCGCCCGAGATCACGTCGAGCCGGTGCTCGCAGCGCAGTTGCGCCGCCGCGTCGCGGTTGAGCTCGAGCACCTCGGGGTCGTCGGTCCCGACGATGAGCAGGGTCGGCGCCTGCACCCGCGCGAGCGCCGCGCCCGCGAGGTCGGGGCGGCCGCCGCGCGAGACCACCGCGGCCACGCGTTGCGCGCGCTCGGCCGCGGCCACCAGCGCGGCGGCGGCGCCGGTGCTGGCACCGAACAGGCCGATGTCGTGCTCGCGCAGGTTGTGTCTGGCCAGGCTCCAGTCGAGCACGTCGATCACGCGCTGCGACAGCAGCCGGATGTCGAAGCGGTAGTGCCGGGTCTGCTCGTCCACCCCGGATTCGCGCGGGGTGAGCAGGTCGAACAGCAGCGTGCCCAGTTCCGCGGCGCGCAACTGCTCGGCCACGAAGCGGTTGCGCCGGCTGAAGCGGCTGCTGCCGCTGCCGTGCACGAACAGCACCACGCCGCGGCAGCGCGCCGGCATTTCCAGGAACCCGCGCAGCGTGGTGCGTGGCAGGCGGATGGAGATTTCCCGGGGTGTCTGGACGAGCATGATGCGCGGAGCCTGGCGCGCCGACGGCGCCGGCGTTGCAAACAGTTTCATGCTATGCGCGGCGAGCGCGAGCATCCCTGATCCCCGACAAGCTTCGTGGGCATGCCCGGCCTGCCCGGCGCTCCGGGGGCTTCGTTAAACTGCCGCGCCGACCCGGCTGCGGCGCGCTCGCGGGCACCGGGCCCGAAACCCGCATCCACCGGAGACTTCGTTGACCTTGCCGGAAAACCCGTCGAACGCCGGGGTCGTGGCCGAACGCCACGGCCGCATGGGACTGCTGCGCCTGAACCGGCCGCAGGCGCTCAACGCGCTGGACCTTCAAGGCGTGCGCGTGATGACCGAGGCGCTGCGTGCCTGGGCGACCGACCCCGGCATCGTCGGGGTCGTGCTGCGCGGGGCAACGGCTGAAGGCAGGCCGCCGGCGCTGTGCGCCGGCGGCGACCTCAAGTTCTTCCACCGTGCCGCACTCGCCGGCGATCCGGAGCTGGACGCGTTCTTCACCGAGGAGTACGAGCTCAATCACCTGATCCACGGCTATGCCAAGCCCTACGTCGCGCTGATGGACGGCGTCGTCATGGGCGGCGGCATGGGAATCAGCCAGGGAGCACGCTGGCGCGTGGTCACCGAGCGTTCGGTGCTGGCCATGCCGGAGACCAACATCGGGCTGTTTCCCGATGTCGGCGGCGGCTGGTTCCTGGCGCGCTGCCCGGGGCGCATCGGCGAATACCTGGCGCTGACCGGGCAGGCGCTGCACGCCGCCGACGCCATCGCCTGCGGGCTGGCCGACCTGCGGGTCGATGCCGACGAGTTGCCCGAGCTCGGCGCGCGCCTGCTGGAAGCGCAAGACGAGCAGCAGCTCGAACAGCTGCTGCGCAGCGCCGCCCGCCCAGCCGACGGCGCCAGCCTGGCGCAGCGCCGCGACACGCTGGATCGGCATTTCTCGCAGCCCGACATCGCGTCGTTGCTCGAGTCGCTGCAGCGCGATGCCGGCGAATTCGCGCAGGCCACGCTGCAGGTGCTGCGCCAGCGCTCGCCGCTGATGCTGGGCGTCGCGCTCGAGCAGGTGCGTCGCGCGCGAAGCATGGCGCTGGCCGACGAGCTGCGGATGGAGCGCGACATGATGTTCCACTGCTTCCATCGGCCGGGCGGCGCAGCGGGCGACGCGGTGGAAGGCATCCGCGCGCTGGTCATCGACAAGGACCGCCAGCCGCGCTGGAATCCGGCGCGCCCCGAGGACGTCGACCCGAGCGCGGTGGCCGGGTTCTTCGTCAGTCCATGGGCGCCGCCGGAGCACCCGCTGGCGCAACTGCGCGACGCTTGAGGGCCTGCCCGGCGCTGCGCCCAACCAGGGTGGGGCGTTGGAGGGCGGCGAGCTCATGGCGGCGGAGAACAACTGGCGTCGATCACGGCAGCGTCCTGGCCGGGGCGATCAAGGTCATTTCGTCGGCCCGTGCTCGACACGGCCGACCGCAGATTCGGGCGAATCCTCGGTGTTCGCCGGAGCTGTCTGTGGAACAATCGGCGGCAACTTCGACAGCGAGCCCGCGCCTTCCTCGCGCCCGCCACCATGCCGCCACCTTCCACGTCCAGCGCCGACGCCGAGCAGCAAGCCCAATGGCTGGCACGCATCGAAGCCATGCAGCCGACGCTGATGCGCCTGGCGCAACTGCAGTTGCGCAACCACGCATGGGCCGAGGACGCAGTTTCCGAAGCCGTGCTGGCGGCCATCGAGGCGCTGCCGCGTTTTGCCGGTCGCTCGCAGTTGCAGACCTGGGTGGTGGGAATTCTCAAGCACAAGGTGCTGGACCAGTTGCGCCGTCGGCAACGCGAGGTGGTGCTCGACGAGCCGGTCGGAGACGACGACGAAACCGCGGGGATGTTCCGCGACGACGGCGAGTTCGCGCAGGCGCCGCAGGCGTGGACGGCGCCGGCCGAGGCGCTGCGCCAGAAACAGTTCTTCGAGGTCCTCGAGGCGTGCATGGAACTGCTGCCCGGGCGCATGGGGCGGGTGTTCCTGATGCGCGAATGGCTCGAGCTCAGCACCGACGAGATCTGTCAGGAACTGGCGCTGAGTTCGACCAACGTATGGCAGATGCTGGCCCGCGCCAGGCTTCGCTTGCGCGAGTGCCTGCAACTGCGCTGGTTTGGCGAGCCGAGGCCATGACATTGCATCCATTCCGAACCTGTCGCGAGGTCACGTCGCTGGTGCTGGCGCGCGAGGACCGGCGACTTGCGCTGCGCGAGCGCGCGGCGATTCGCCTGCATTTCCTGGTGTGCAAGGCCTGCCCGGTGTTCGAGCGCCAGGTGCTGACCATGCGCAACGCGCTCGACGGGTGGCGCCACTACCGGGAAGGCGACGCATCCGACGATTGACGGATTGATTCGCGGAGGCTGATCAAGGCGTTACATTCGTTCACGTTTTTGCGACGCTGCGCAAGAATTCGCTGTCGTTCTTAAGATCTGGTTGATCGGCGTTCTGCGGCTCGCTGCCCGGGGCGCCCATGCCACATCGCGCGCCGGCCCGGCCCGTGCGGCGCGAATCCACGGAGAGCGACATGATCGAATTCACCGTCAACGGGGAGCTGCGCTCCCTCGACGCCAGCCCAGACACGCCCCTGCTGTGGGCCATCCGGGATCACCTTCACCTCACTGGAACCAAGTTCGGCTGCGGCATCGCCGCCTGCGGGGCCTGTACCGTGCATCTCGACGGCAACGCGGTCCGCTCGTGCCAGGTTCCGCTGTCGTCGGTGCAGGGATCGCACGTCACCACCATCGAGGGCCTGCAGACTCCCGAGGCGCAGGCCGTGCGAACCGCATGGGTGGAGCACCAGGTGCCGCAATGCGGCTACTGCCAGTCCGGCCAGATCATGTCGGCGAGCGCTCTGCTCAAGAGCAACCCCAAGCCCAGCGACGGCGACATCGACGCCTTCATGGCGGGCAACATCTGCCGCTGCGGCACCTATCCGCGCATCCGCGCTGCCATCCACGACGCCGCGCAGGCGCTGGCGAAGGAGGCCTGACATGCAATCTCCCGACCAACTCGCCGCGATCCCCGAGGTCCCCGCGCGCCGGCATTTCCTGAAGGCTTCGGCGCTTGCCGGAGGAGGTCTGCTGCTCGGGCTGTACCTGCCGGTGCAGGCGCGCGCCGGCCAGCCGGCCACCGCTGCCGCCAACCCGCTGGCCGAAGCCGGCGCGTTCTCTCCCAACGCCTACATCCGCGTGACGCCGGACAACCAGGTGACGCTGGTGGTCGACAAGTCGGAGATGGGCCAGGGCGTGATGACCTCGCTGCCCACGCTGCTGGCCGACGAGATGGACGCCGACTGGTCCGCCGTGCACATCGAGCAGGCGGGAGCCCATGCCGCGTACAAGAATCCGCAACTGGGCATGCAGGCCACCGGTGGCAGCACCAGCGTGCGCAGCTCGTGGCTGCCGCTGCGCCACGCCGGAGCCACCGCGCGCGCGCTGCTGCTGCAGGCCGCGGCGCAGCGCTGGCAGGTCGAACCGGGGGCGTGCAGCGTGTCCGCCGGCGTGGTGCGCGGTCCGGCCGGCCAGCAAGCCACCTTCGGCGAGCTGGCCAGCGAGGCCGCGCGCCTGCCGATGCCCAAGCACGTGGCACTGAAGCAGCCGCAGGACTTCAGGCTGGTGGGGCGACCGCTGGCGCGCGTCGACGTGCCCGAGAAGACCACCGGCCAGGCCGTGTTCGGGCTCGACGTGCAGGCCCCCGGCATGCTCATCGCCAGCGTGGCGCAGCCGCCGGCCTTCGGCGCCCGCGTGCGCTCGGTCGACGACAGCGCCGCGCGCGCGCTGCACGGAGTGCATTCGGTCGTGCGCACCAGCGACGGCGTGGCCGTGCTGGCCAACGATTTCTGGACCGCGCGCAAGGGGCGCGATGCGCTGCGCATCGACTGGGATCTCGGTCCCAACGCCACGCTCGACGACGCCGCGATCGCCGCCATGTTCCACAAGGCCGCCGAGCAGCCGGGTGCCGTGGCGTGGAAGGTGGGCGAGGGCGAGGCCGCGCTGGCCCCGGCCGCCGCCGAGCCCGGTGCGCGCACGCTGGAGGCGAGCTACTCGCTGCCGTTCCTGGCGCACGCCACGATGGAGCCGATGAACTGCACGGCGCATGTGCGCAAGGACCGCGTGGACATCTGGGGCCCCACCCAGGCGCAGACCCTGAACCAGATCGTCGCCGGCAAGATCACCGGCCTGCCGCCCGAGGCGGTGCATGTGCACACGACGCTGCTGGGCGGTGGCTTCGGCCGGCGCTTCGAGCAGGACTTCGTGGCCCAGGCCGTCGAGCTGTCCAAGGCGGCTGGGCGCCCGGTGAAGGTGGTGTGGACGCGCGAGGACGACACGCGCCACGACTTCTATCGCCCGGCCAACCTGCACCGCCTGCGCGCCGTGATCGATGCGCACGGGCGCCTGCAGGCGTGGACCCACCAGATCGTCGGCCCGTCGATCTTCTCCCGCGTGTTCCCGCAGTATGTCAAGGACGGCATCGACGACACCTCCGTGCAGGGCGCGGTCAAGCTGCCGTACGCGCTGCCCAACGCGCAGACCAACTACGTGATGTGCAACACGCCGGTGCCGGTGGGATTCTGGCGCTCGGTGGGGCATTCGATCACCGCCTTCACGGTGGAGTCGTTCATGGACGAGCTCGCCCACGCCGCGAATGCCGACCCGTACGCGTTCCGGCGCGAACTCCTGGTGCACGGCGGCGACGCGCGCGCGCTGGCGACGCTGGACCTGGCCGCGCGCGAGGCCGGCTGGGGCAAGCCGCTGCCGCAGGGGCACTACCACGGCATCGCCATGCACCACTCCTTCGGCACTTACGTGACCGAGGTGGCCGAGGTCTCGGTGAGCCCGCAGGGCGAGGTGCGCGTGCACCGGGTCACTTGCGCCGTCGACTGCGGCCACGTGATCAACCCCGACACGGTGCGCGCGCAGGTGCAGAGCGCCGTGGTGTACGGGCTGACCGCGGCGCTGCTCGACCGCATCACGCTGCGCGACGGAGGCGTGGTCGAGGGCAACTTCGACAAGTACCGCATGCTGCGCATCGACACCGCGCCGCGGGTCGACGTGCACATCGTGCCCAGCAACGAAGCTCCGGGAGGCATGGGCGAGCCGGGTACGCCGCCGATCGCGCCGGCCGTGGCCAACGCGGTGTTCGCGGCCACCGGCAAGCGCCTGCGGGAACTGCCCATCCGCCCCGCCGAGTTGCGCGCGAGCTGAACGCGGGCCGACCGCTGGGCCCCGGCGAACGCGTTCGCCGGGGCCTTGAAAACCCCCGGCGCGGACGTATCTGGGTTGTTGTCGATCGTCTTGTCCCGCATCGCCATGTCCCATCCCCAAGCTTCCGCCCCGCGCCTGCTGAGCCTGCCGCCGCAACTGCACGGGCTGGCTTCGCTGGCCTCGCTGCTCGAGCGCATCGAGCAGGGAAAGGTCCGTCCCGGCGCCTCCCAGTACCGGCTTCTCGTCGAGCGAATTCGCGAGCAGCTGGACCAGCTGCCGATGGATCCGGCGCTCAGCGCGCTGCTCGACGCGTTTCCGGCTGCCGCCGAGGTCTACGAGAACCTGCGCTACGACCGCGCAGGCCTGTGCCGCACCGCGCTGGACCGCTCGGTGGCCAGCGAGCGCCTGGCGCGCGATGCGCTGCGCCGGGCGGCCAGGAGCGTGGGCGGCAGAGGGTGAGCCCGGCCCATACTCGTATAAATACGGATACCTGTATAAGTATCAACGAAGCCACAATCCCCCCAGGCCATCGCGCGTTGCCGCGCGTTGCGCAAGGATCCACGCTACCCCGGGGGAACTGCATGGCGTCGATGATCGAGTTTTCCCAGGTGCATGTCGTCGCGGCGCTGGCCGGCGGTGTGCTGATCGGCAGCGCCGCCGGGGCGCTGGCCCTGGGCGCGGGCAAGGTCATGGGTTGCAGCGGTATCGTCGGTGCCCTGCTGCACGACATGTTCCACGGCGACAACCCGCAGGCCTGGCGCGCCTGGTTCATGGGCGGCGCGCTGCTCGGCGGCGCGCTGTGGCTGGTGGTGCGCGGGCCCTTTCCCGGTGCCACCCACGCGCTGCCGGGAGCCTGGATCGTTCCCGCCGGACTGCTGACGGGATTCGGCACCCGGCTGGGCTCGGGCTGCACCAGCGGGCATGGAGTCTGCGGAATTCCGCGCCTGTCGGCGCGCTCGCTGGTGGCTGTCGCGCTGTTCATGGCCAGCGGCATGCTCACCGTCTATCTGCGCAAGCACCTGGGGTGAGCACAATGAGCAAGCGCGCGACCAATCTGCTGGCCATGGGCTGTGGCATGCTGTTCGGCACCGGGCTGATGGTGTCCGGAATGGCCGATCCCCGGCGGGTGCTGGGATTTCTCGACGTGGCCGGGCGCTGGGACCCGACGCTGTTGCTGGTCATGGGCGGGGCGGTCGCCGCCGCGCTGGTTCCGGTGCGCGTGGCCATGCGCCGCAAGCACGCGCTGCTGGGCGGCATGGTCGAGTTCCCGAGTCTTCGCGACATCACCGCCAGGCTCGTGCTCGGCAGCGTGATGTTCGGCGTCGGCTGGGGCCTGTGCGGCGTTTGCCCGGGCCCGGCGTGGCTGAACCTGCTCAGCCTTCGAGCCGACCGCTGGGAGTTCTTCGGCTGCATGCTCGCCGGCATGGTGCTGTTCGACCTGTGGCACCGGCGCAGCGCGGAAGTCGCCCGGCGCCGCGTGGCGGCACCGGCGCGCTGATCCGCCGGCGCTTCGCCGCCGGCTCGCCGAACCCTTGATTCCACGGGGTTGCGCGTCGGCGTGTAGCGGCGAGAATCGGCGCATGGACCCGAGCATCGCCGAACCCCTGGGCTGGGTGGCCGCGCTGGCCGCCGGCCTGCTGATCGGAATCGAGCGCGAACGCAGCCACCCGGACGAGCAGTCCAGCGCCGGGGTGCGCAGTTTCGCGCTTGCCGCGCTGGCCGGCGCGGTGGCCGAGCGCTTCGGCACGCCGACGCTGGTGGCCGCGCTGCTCGTCGTCGGCGCGCTGGCGGTCGCCGGATACCTGCGCACTCGCGACAAGGATCCGGGCATCACGACCGAACTGGCGCTGTTGCTCAGCCTGCTGCTGGGGGCGCTGGCGATGCGCGAGCCTGCGCTGGCCTCCGCGCTGTCCGTGCTGGCGGTGGCGCTGCTGGCGGCCAAGGCGCGCCTGCATGGTTTCGTGCGTCGGGTGCTCAGCGAACAGGAACTGCAGCATGGCCTGCTGCTGGCGGCGTCCGTGCTGGTGGTGCTGCCGCTGCTGCCCAACCGCCCCCTGGCCGGACTCGGCGGGCTCAACCCCCATGTGCTGTGGACCCTGGCCGTGCTGCTGATGAGCATCCAGAGCATGGGGCACATCGCGCTGCGCTGGCTCGGCCCGGCGCGCGGGCTGGCGTTGACCGGCCTGTTCGGCGGGTTCGTCTCCAGCACCGCGAGTATCGCGGCGATGGCCCAGCGTGCGCGCGAGCATCCGTCGTGGTTCCTGGCCTGCCTGGCAGGGGCGCTGTGGTCCAACGTGGCGACCGTCGTGCAACTCGGAGTCATGGCCTCGATCGTGTCTCCCGGGCTGTGGCGCTGGCTGGCCCCGGCCATCGTGCTGACCGGGGCGGTGAGCCTGGTCGCCGGCTGGTGGAGCGCGCGCGCTGCGCGGGGCGGTGGCGGCGAGGCGCCGCCACCGCTGGGCATGGCGGGGGAGCCCTTCAGTCCGCGTGCCGCGCTGGTGTTCGCGGCCGCGGTCGGCGTGGTGCTGTTCGTCGCCGAGATCGCCCACCGCAGCTACGGCAGCCGCGGCGTGCTGGTGGCCACCGTGCTGGCCGGTTTCGCCGACGCCCACGCCTCGGCGGTGTCGGCCATGCAGTTGCACGCCAGCGGCGCGCTGGCATCGGGTTTCGCGGCCGTGTGCATCGCCGGCGCATTCAGCGCCAATGCGCTCAGCAAGGTGGTGGCTGCCGCTTCCGGCGGGTCGGCGCGTTTCACGCGCCTGCAGGCCCTGACCCAGGTGGGCCTGGTCGGCGCGTTCTGGGGCGGCCTGGCCGTGGCTTCGTGGTTGCAGCCCCTGTTGACACGCCTGGCGCCTTGACGCACAATGCTTGCTTTCGCTTGACGCGCTTTGCACGTTCGAGCGAAACGCAAGTGAAGAAGCAAGGAGTGGTAGTTCAGTTGGTTAGAATACCGGCCTGTCACGCCGGGGGTCGCGGGTTCGAGTCCCGTCCACTCCGCCAAGATTCGCAAATGCCCGCGCAAGCGGGCATTTGCATTTTGGGAGTGCAGCGAAGCCCCTGCGGACCTCGCGGGCGGGACGAGAAGGGCGCGCCTACGGAAGGGCGCGCCTACGGTCGCGGGTCAGTCGGCCGACAGCGACGCTGCGAAGCGTTTCGCCGCGTCAAGCAACCGCGATCGCGGCATGCCCGCTCGATGCATGGCACGCAGCCCCGCGATCGCGATCATCAGCTCGATGCTGCGTTGCCCGGAGTCGGTGCGCCCGGGCTGCGCGCGCTCGATGGCAGCTCCCAGCGCCCCGGCCACGCGCGCCAGGCCGTCGCGAACCGCCGCGAGAGCGGCCCCTTCGACGGCGTGCAATTCATGCACGCCGTTGGAAAGCAGGCAACCGCGGCCATCGAAATTGCTCTGCGCCGCGTCCTCCAGCAGGGCCTGGAAGGCCTCGCCGAGGGCGCGGCCGGCGAACGCCTTGTCGATGCCCGCCAGCTGCTGCTCGACGTAGCGCCCGACCGCCAGCTCCACCAGCGTGTCCCGGTTGCCGATGCATTGGTACATCGACGAGCGGGACAGCCCGGTGACCTGCAACAGCGTGTCCACGCTGGTCGTCGCAAGCCCGCCGGCCCAGAAGGCCTGCATGGCGGCGTCGACGACGGCGCTGTGGCTGAATTCACGCGGGCGGGGCATCGGCAGGTACGGTACGGAGATATCCGGCCGAGTATATCGGCATGCCGGGCGCGCGGACTCTACAGGATCATCGAATCCAGCGCCTCGCTGATGCGCGACTGGTAGGCGGGCTCCTCATGGGCGGACAGGATCTCCATGTGCAGGCGCTTGGTCTTGGTGTCGGGCTCGATGCCCAGGCTCTCCCGCATGTTGCGTCGGAAGGCCTCGTAGGTCTCGATCGCGCTGGCGCGACACCCGTTGAGCACGTGCACGCGCATCAGGTTGCGGCAGGCCGTCTCGTTGTGCGGCGACAGCAGCAGGATGCGGTTGAGAAAGTAGACCGCCTGATCCAGGCTGTTGCTGGCGGCGGCGGCGCGCGCATGCTTGTACAGCAGGCTGGCGGCCTTGCTCACCATCTGCCCCTTGTAATGGCTCAGCATGGCGTTGAGTTGCGGATTCTCGGGAAATTCCAGGGATCCGATCAGGTGGTCGCGATGGGCATCCAGCGCAACGGCGAGCGGGATTTCCTCGTCCGCGGTAAGGAAAGTGATGTCGTGCTCGACTCCCGCGCAGAAAAATATCGAGCTCAAATGACTTTTGATTAATCCGGGGAATAGCCTGTTCACCTTGTGTATGCGCAAGCGGAGACTTCCCTGCGAATGCTCCGAATCGGTGCCGGGCCAGAGCAGCGAGGCCATTTGCTGCCGACTCGTCGCGCCGCGTACGGCGAGCACGAACATCAACAGGATTGCCTTTTTATCGTTGACCACCACCACACCTGTTTCGGTTCGAATCCGAACCTGGCCGAGAAATTGAATTTCCACCCTGGGTCGCTTGTTTGTTGTCATCATGGCTAGTTCCTTCCATAGGGCCTGAAAAGATCAAGAAACCTGGCCCTCGCAATGGGCCGGTAGAGCATCCAAACTTGCTCGTCTGGGTAAGGCGAGCTGGCCTCGCCGTGGTGGCCGCCACGCCGGCTGCGCGCCTGGCGTTAGGCTGGAGTTACCAGCCTGAAAGGCATGGAGAATGCACGCTCGATACTAGGGAGGCAATTCCGCGTTGACAAGCGGTGCTTAACCCTAGCGCGAGAAAGAATAACGCAAAAATAACGAGACATGAATATGCTCGTTGTTTCACCTCGTGAAGGCGGAATGTCGAACCGTAAGCGCTTTTGAAAGGTCTTTTCGAGCGCTGCGAGAATCAATGCGCCGGATTCGCGCGGGCAGCTTGCATCCGAGGGTTTTTTCAAAACGCGATCAAATGCAACGCGAGGAAACATGTGCCGGCTCGAGGCGTCTTTGGACGCAGCCAGGCGCGGGCAGCGGGGCATTCGTAAGGCGTGGGAAAAACGCCCACGCAAAAAATAGGCGTGTATTCGGCGCAAATGCCTGCTGATCGGCGACTCTGAGGGGCTTTCCGAGCTACTGCGCGCGGCTTGCGCCGAAGGCCATGGGTCGCGGCAGGCGCGCGAGCGGCCGCGCCGCCGGAGCGGCGGCATGGGCCGGGCCGGCGAAGGCGCGGCCGATCTTGGAGGGTGTTGCCGGGCGCGGCGCCGGGGTGGCCGCGCCGCGCTCAGGCGCGTGGCGCCTGTTCCGGGTCCTGCTCGCGCGCGTGCGGCTTGAGCAGCGACACCATTTGCGCATACACGCGCGGGTTGGCTGCGATGAGCTCGCCGCGGTGAAGGAAGTCGGACTCACCGGTGAAATTGCCCACCATGCCCCCGGCCTCGGTGATCAGCAGGGAGCCGGCGGCGACGTCCCAGGGCTTGAGCCCGGCCTCGAAGAATCCGTCGTAGCGCCCGGCGGCCACATAGGCCAGGTCGAGGGCGGCAGCGCCCGGACGGCGCAGGCCGACGCAGCGCTCGGCGAATTTCTTGAACATCTGCAGGTAGTCGTCCAGGTCGTCACCGCGCCGGAACGGGAACCCGGTTCCGATCAGGCTGTCCTCCAGCCGGGTGCGCCGGGAAACGCGCAGGCGCCGATTGTCCAGGAAGGCGCCAGCGCCGCGGCTGGCGGTGAACAACTCGTCGCGCGACGGGTCGTACACCACTCCGTGCTGCACCACGCCGTTGTGCGCAAGCGCGATGGACACCGCGTAGACCGGCAGGCCGTGGATGAAATTGGTGGTTCCGTCCAGCGGGTCGATGATCCACTGGAACTCGGAGTCGGCTCGTCCGTGGGTCGTGCCGGTTTCCTCGCCGAGGATGCCATGCTGCGGAAAGGCCTTCAGCAGAACCTCGATGATGGCCTGCTCGCTGGCGCGATCGACCTCGGTGACGAAGTCGTTGGCCGATTTTTCCGAAACCCGCAGCAGATCGAGGTCGAGGCTGGCGCGGTTGATGATTTTGCCCGCCTCGCGCGCAGCGCGGACGGCGACATTGATCATGGGATGCATGGTGGGGTGCGCGGCACGCGCAAGGCGAGCCTCGACGAGAATGTGCGGGTTGTCGTGAAAGAGCGAGAAAGCGTGCAAGATTCTATCCAAGGGGCCCCGGGAACACCGGAGCTGCCGTCGCAGGCCCTGTTCGTGATGGTGGGCACCAGTCATGCGGGCAACGTCGGCGCCGCGGCCCGGGCCATCAAGACCATGGGGTTTTCGGGCCTCGGCCTGGTGGCTCCGCGTTTCGACGACGTGCGCAGCCGCCCCGAGGCGGTGGCCATGGCCAGCGGCGCCGAGGACGTGCTGCGCGGCGCGCGGCAGGGCGACACGCTGGCCGAGGTCGCCGGCGATTGCGGACTGCTGGTGGCCTTGTCGGCGCGCGTGCGTGACTTCGGCCCGCCGTTGCACGGGCCCGAGTGGCTCGCCGAACTGGCGCGCACGTCGCGCCTGCAGCAGCGGCGCGTGGCCTTCGTGTTCGGCAGCGAGCGCTATGGCCTGGACAACGAGACGGTCTGGCGCTGCGACGCCTTGCTCAACCTGCCCACGTCGCCCGACTATGGCTCGTTGAACCTGGCACAGGCGGTGCAGCTCGTGGCCTGGGAATGGCGCAAGGCGGTCGGCGCGTTCGCGCACGCGGGGCCGGGGCCGGCCGTCGAGCCGGCGGCCACGCATGCCGAGGTCGAGGGCCTGCTCGAGCATGTCCGGCAGACCCTGCTGGAGCTCGGATATCTCGATCCGCAGGCGCCGAGGCGCCTGATGCCGCGCCTGAGCCGGCTCGCCTCGCGCGCGGCACTGACTCGCCAGGAGGTGCAGATTCTTCGAGGAATCTGCAATGCGGCCTTGCAGCGAGCCGCAGGGTCGACTGAATCCGACGAGTGAGTCGGGATCGGGCGCTCGCGGCGCGCTGCGCCTGCGGGGCCGGTCCAATACACTGATGGCGGCATGACCTCCCGGGTCCTTGCCGGGGGCATGCGTCCCGCGAGCCCCCACGCCTTCGACTTTCCATGTTCGCTTCCCTGCGCGAAGACATCCAGGTCATCCTCGAGCGAGACCCCGCGGCGCGGTCGCGCTGGGAGGTGCTGACCTGTTACCCCGGGCTGCACGCGCTGTGGATGCATCGCGCCGCGCACCGGCTGTGGACCAGCCGCCTGCACTGGCTGGCGCGCTGGCTCTCGCACTGGAGCCGCTTTCTCACCGGGATCGAGATCCATCCGGGCGCGACCATCGGTCGCAGGGTATTCATCGACCACGGCTTCGGCGTGGTCATCGGCGAAACCGCCGAGATCGGCGACGACTGCACCATCTACCAGGGCGTGACCCTCGGCGGAACCACGCTGCACAAGGGCACCAAGCGCCACCCGACGCTCGAGCAGGGCGTGGTGGTCGGCGCGGGCGCCAAGGTCCTCGGCGGGTTCACCGTCGGTCGGGGAGCACGCATCGGCTCCAATGCCGTGGTGGTCAAGCCCGTGCCGGCCGGCGCCACGGCGGTGGGCAACCCGGCGCGCATCATCGACAAGCAGTCCGACCAGCAGCGCGAAGCCGCGGCCTCGCGCATGGGGTTCTCGGCCTACGCAGTCACGCAAAACGGCGACGACCCGCTGAGCAAGGCGGTGCTCGGCCTGGTCGACCATGCCGCGCAGCTGGAGCACCAGGTCGCGCTGCTGTGGCGCGAGCTGGAAAAGCGCGGTGTCTGCGCGGTGCAAAGCGGTCCGCAGGACGCGATGCGCACAGAGCACTTCGACAAGGATCAGTTCGAGAAACTGGTCAAGTAGCTCGCGCCGGCAGCGCATGCGCTGCACGCGCGCCGAGGTCTTCCCGGTCCACGCGGATCCACCCCGTCGCCGGGCGCAGCCACAGCACTTGCGCGCGCCCTGCGCCCGCGCTGTCGAGGTCCCAGTCGCTCAGCACCTGGCGCAATCGAGCTCCGTCCCAGTGCTCGCGGGGGCGATGCGTATGGCCGTGGATCATCCAGGCCGCCTGGTCGCGCCGCAGCCACAGCGCCGCCTCGGCGGCGTCGGCATCTGCGAGCTGTTCCATCGAGGCCTGGGCCTGGCGGCTTTGCGCGCGCGCCGAGGCGGCCTGCTCGCTGCGCGTCTGCAAGGGCTGGGCGAGAAAGCGGGCCTGCCATTGCGCATCCCGGCAGACCTCGCGCCAGCGAAGGTAGGCCTGGTCGGAGACGCACAGCGCATCGCCATGGCTGAGCACGATGCGCTGGCCGGACAGTTCCAGCAGGCATGGGTCGTCGAGCAGTTGCGCGCCGCAAATCGCGGCGAAATGCTCGCCCAGCAGGAAGTCCCGGTTGCCGCGTTGCACGCCGATGAAGCAGCCGGCTGCTGCCAGCTCGGCCAGCGCCCGGCAGACCGCGTGGTGCTCGTCGCGCGGCGCGTGGTCCAGCAGATCGTCGCCGATCCACGCCTCGAACAGGTCCCCCAGCAGCAGCAGCGCGTCGGCCCGGCCGGTGAGCTCGCTCAGCCAGCGCAGGAAGGCCGCCGTGGTGCGCGGCGCCTGCGGGCCGAGGTGCAGGTCCGACGCGAGCGCCAGGGCACGCCAGTGCGCCGGCGCCCTGAGCTCGCGCAGCAGCTCAGACCTCGACGGCTTTTTCAATCACCACGTCCTCGACCGGAACGTCCTGGTGGAAGCCCTTGTTGCCGGTCTTCACGCCCTTGATCGCATCGACCACGTCCTGCCCCTCGACGACCTCGCCGAACACGGCGTAGCCCCAGCCCTGCGGGGTCGGCGACGAGTGGTCCAGGAATCCGTTGTCGGCGACATTGATGAAGAACTGCGCAGTCGCCGAATGCGGGTCGTTGGTGCGCGCCATGGCGATGGTGTAGCGCTTGTTCTTCAGGCCGTTGTTGGCTTCATTGGCGATCGGCGCCTGCGTCGGCTTTTGCTTCATGCCGGGTTCGAAGCCGCCGCCCTGGATCATGAAGCCGTCGATCACGCGGTGGAAGATCGTGCCGTCGAAATGCCCGCTGCGCACATAGGCCAGGAAGTTCTCGGTGGATTTCGGCGCCTTGGCGGAGTCGAGTTGCAGGCGGATGACGCCCTTGTTCGTATGGAGTTCAACCATGGGTACTAGCCTCGAAAAGGAGAGTCGGAAGGAGACGCGAGCTCAGGGCAGCAGCCGCGCCGAACGGATGAGCACCGGCTGGACCGGGACATTCTGCATGGGCCCCGCGTCATGCGTGGGCACGGCCGCGATGCGGTCGACGACCTTCATGCCGGAAACCACGTGTCCGAACACCGCGTAGCCGTAGCCGTCGGGCTGCGGGTAGTCCAGCGACGGATTGTTCACGAGATTGATGAAGAACTGCGACGTGGCTGAATCCGGAACGCTGGTGCGGGCCATCGCAATCGTGCCCCGCAGGTTGCGCAGGCCGTTGCGGCTTTCCAGCGGGATCGGAGCGCCGGTGGGCTTGGCTTGCAGGTCGCTGGTGTAGCCGCCGCCCTGGATCATGAAGCCGGGGATGACCCGGTGGAACACGGTTCCGGCATAGAAGCCGCTTTGCACGTAGTGCAGGAAATTCGCCACGGTGCGCGGGGCGCGTTGCGGGTCGAGCTGCAACACGATCGGGCCCAGGCTCGTGTCCAGCTCCACGCGGGTGGGCGCGGCGGCCTTCGGCTTCGCCGCGGGCGCCTGTGCGCGAGCGACGGCGCCCGCGGCGAGCAGCGACATTCCGACGGTCAGCGAGACGAGCAGGCGACGGCCGCGCGAGGCCGTGGGGGAACGCAAGGAGGAGTCGGTCATGGTCGGGGTTCGGGAAGATCGGTACGTCGCGGCGCCTGGTCGTCCACCGCGGTGTCAGTGCCTGGCGCCAGGGGTTGTAGCGGTGTGCCGGCTGGTCGCCGAGGCCGCGGCCGCCGGTGCAGCCGGGGGCTGCGGGGCTGCGGCCGATTGCAGCCACTTCAGCGCGGCGCGCGCATGCTGCTGCGCGCCCGGGTCATCGCTTGCGCGCAATGCCCGCTCGTAGGACTGGCGCGCCAGTTGCACGTAGAGGTCGCCGAGGTTGGCGTTGGCCGTGGCGTAGTCCGGGTTGGCATGCAGGGCCATGCGCAACTGCTCCAGCGCCTGCGCGTAGTCGCCGCGTTCGGCGTAGATCACGCCGAGGTTGTTGTAAGGCTCGGGCAACTCGGGGTACTGCAGGATCAGCTGTCGCAGCACGTCGATGGCCTGCCGGTCCTGGTGCTGCTGCTGCAGGATCAGCGCCTCGGTAAGACGGTATTGCGGGTCGTTGGGGCGGTGCTCGATCAGCCCGCGCACGTCGCGCAGCGCCTGCTCCAGGCGACCTGCGGACTGCAGGCTGCGTACCTGCGCCAGATCATCGGCCCGCGCCTGCGCAATCGCGCCGGCCAAGGCCCATGCGAGCAGGCAGCAGCCGACGCGAAAGCTACGACGGGACAGGGCAGCGGGCATGGCGCGGCGGCGTTGGCATGTGCGCAAAAGGGATGGCTGACGCATTCTAGTGACCTGTCCCGTGCCAGGAGCAGCCCGGGCGCGATCGCGTCCGGCCGCGCCGCGCGCTCACGGGGCATCGTCCCAGCATGTGGCGATGCGCGCCGGCAGGCCCAGCGCGGCCAGGGTCGATGCCCCGATGCCTGCGGCTGCCGGCGGCGCCGTCGCTGCCGCGGGCGCCGATGCGCCGATGTCGGCCGGCGCGCCGCCCTGCAGGCTGCGCAGCGTGGCCTCGAGCCGCGCCACGCGTTGCTGGTTCCGGCGCATGGCATCGGCCGCGCGTAGCGCCGCATCGGCACCGTCGAGCCGGTAGCGCAGGATGATCCTGCGCACCCCGAGGCGCTGCAGTGCCCGGGCCTGCAGCGGGAAATCCCCCGGCTCGAAGGCATGCGAGCCGTCACGGAAATCGGCAAGCCAGTCCACGAAGCCGAGCGGGCCCGGGTACTGGCGTTCGAGCACCAGGCCCGCCAGCGCGATGCGCAGGCTCACCCCCGAACAGTTCTGCGGGCTCCAGTCGACGCTGCGCTGTTGCGGCATGTTCAGGTTGTCCAGGTGCATCACTGCCGATGCGCACCGCAGGGTCAGCTGGGTCGAGAACACCCTTGGCGCACCGTCCGGCTGCACGTCGGTGGGCAGGGCCGTCAAGGAGACGACGGCGTGAGCCTGCTGCGCCGCCTGCAGCGCCTGCCTCGCCTGGTCGAGCTGTTGCTCGACGGCCTGCAGGGCGCCTTGCACACGCTGCGCACGGGCTTGCTGGCGTGCCTGCTCGGCGCGGCGCTGCGCAGCGGTGTTGAGCGCGCCGAGAAACGCCGGCGTGAAGGGCAGGCGTTGCGCTGCGCGGCTGGCGGGCTGGTAGCGTTCGGCATCACGCCGCAGGAACGGCGCGGCCGGCCCGTCGACGAAGGCCCACAGCGTGCCTTGCGGGCCGTAGACCTGCCGAAGCATGTCGTCCCGCGATGCCGCGGTGTGCAGAGGCCACAGCACGTCGGATTGCCAGCGTTGCTGCAGGCTGCAGGCCGCCGTCATGTTCGCGTAGTGCATCAGCGCGCGCCAGGGGGCCTGCAGCAGCGCGTCGACGGGGAAGGATGTCGCGCCCGTTGCGTCGCCGCGCTCGCCGCCGGCCGCTGCCGCGCCGCCCGGCCCGTCGGTGCGCAGGCGCTCGCGCAGGCGCTGCAACGCGTGGTCGGCGTCGACAGCCAGCGATGCGCTGACCTTGGGGTCCACGCCGAAGCTCAGGAAGTCGGCGGCCACGGCGGTGGCCTGGGCGTTTCCCTGCTCGAGGCGCTGGGCGAGCGATGCCAGCGCCTTGAGGTAGTCGCGCAGTTCGGTGGCCCCGCGGATCGGCCCCTCCACCGAACGCGCGGCTCCGGCTGCATCGGCGCTGGCGGCCCTTTGCAGCGTGCGAGACCCCAGCGAGCGCAGCGCGTCGAATGTGCCGCTGCCCAGCGATTCGCCTCCGGCGGCAGAGCGCCACAGCGCGAATTCGCGGGCCGCAGCCAGCCAGGGCGGCACGGTTGCCTGTGCATGCGCGCCGCCCGCCGGCTGCGTGGCTGCGGCTGGCAACGCGGCGTCGCTGCCGCCGTGCGGCGGCGCCAGCTGGCGCAGCAGCTCATCGTTGAACTTCCAGTACGGATTGTCCGCGCCGGCCAGCTCGTCGAGCGCGGCTCGCCATTGGGCCGCGCCGCGCAATGGCGGCGGCGCGCTCAGGAACTGCTCGAGCACGGCCCGTGCCGCGAATTCCTGCTGCTCGCGCCAGGCGTCGGTGAAGCTGGCCCAGGCGGAGTCCACGCGAGCCGGCGCGGCGCTCAACGCGCGCCATTGGCGAACCAGCCCGGACATCGCCGCGTAGCCCGCCGCAGTGAACTCCGGCGCCAGCACGGCAGGCTGCTCGGCGCCGGCCTGGCGCGGCGGGTCGGCGGCGGCGGTCGAGTTCCACGCGCCAGCCGCGCGCAGGCCGGCGACGCCTTGCAGCGCGGGAATCCTGGTCAGCCAGGTGAGCTGGGGGTCCTGCAAGGCCAGGCGGTCCAGCCGCGCCCGCACGCCCAGCAGACGGGCACGCTGCTCGGCGTCGGACGAGCCGGTCCAGGCGATCTGCGCCAGTTGGAGCTTCCAAAGTGCATCGCGCAGGTTGTCGGAGCCCTGCGGCTGCGCCGGCAGCGACGACGCGAGGCCGTGCAACTGCTCCCACGATGCGCCGCCGGCGCGCGCCTGCAGCGCCGAGCCCAGGCGCAGCAGCTCCAGCACGCCGACCGCCTGGTCGGCGGCTGGATCGGCGTCACCGCCGCTTGCGCGGGACGGCGGCCATTGCGCGCTGCCGAGCCGGGCGCGGCAGGCCTCGACGAAACGGCGCTTTTCGCCGGCCAGCAGGTCGTGCCAGCCCGTTCCCGGCAGGGTCAGCTGCGCGAGCAGGCCGCTCGATCGCAGCTCGAAACGTCGAATCGCCGCCTGCTGGCCGAGCAGCGCCCGCAGCTGGTCCTCGCGGCCTGCCGGTGGGCGGTCGAAACTCGGTTGCGCGGCATGCAGGGCTTCCAGCGATCGAAGGTTGCGGACGAAGGAAAGGCTCAGCGCGAATGCGCCCAGCGCGGCAAGCACCAGCCAGGTTCCGAGCAGCGCGCGCGCGCGCCGCACACGTCGGCGCAGTACCGCGGACGACGGTCGGCGCAGCCCGAGCTCGGCCGGCAGCACTTCGGCGAACAGGCCGCGCAGGAACATTCCCTGGTGGCCTT
The DNA here is from genome assembly GCA_021841865.1 of Pseudomonadota bacterium. Taxonomy (GTDB): domain Bacteria; phylum Pseudomonadota; class Gammaproteobacteria; order Burkholderiales; family Burkholderiaceae_C; genus Thiomonas_A. Next base: position 3,513 of record JAKCDM010000016.1, on the reverse strand, counting down.
CGCTGTGCGCCGCGCTCGGCGCCGCATCCCCGCCGAGCAGACGCGACACCGCGCCGCCCTGCTGCTTGCCGCTGCTGAAAAAGATTCCGCGCAGCAGCAGGCGCTCCAGGTACGGGTGCGCTGCCAGGCAGTTGTCGGCGTAACCCTGCAGCGGTGCACGCAGCTGCTGCAGCTCCTGCGGAAACAGCAAGAGCTCTGGCTCCCCGACCACACCGTCGGCGAGCATCTGCCAACGCATGCGCTGGAGCCGCTCGTCGATGGCGTCGAAGGCGCTGCGAACGAAGTCCTGGTCGGGCGCGTCGAGCGCGCCGAGGTATCCGAGGGCACCTTGCAGGCGCTGTTCCGGAAGCTGGCTTACCCAGGACTCGAAGCCGTAGATGCAGTCGCATTGGGTGATCAGCACGTAGACCGGGAAGCGCTCGCCGAGTTCGGCGATCAGCTGCTCCAGGCGTGTGCGCGTGGCGCGCGCCTCGTTCCCCAGCTCGTCGGCATCCCCGTCCAGCAGGCGTCGGGCGCTGAGCGCGAGCACCACGCCGTCGATGCCCTGCGCGCGCCGATGCCGGCGCAGCATGCGCAGGTGGTAGTCCCACTCGGCGCAGGCTTCGCCGGCGGCGTCCGGCCCGCTCAGCGCGTCCGCGCAATCCATGACCACCAGCCGGTCCGTGTACCACCAGGCGACCCCGGGGCCGCCGTCGCTGCCGCTGCGCACCGGAGACAGCGGGCTCGGGATGCGGGCGCGGGCCAGCGCGGTGCTCTTGCCTGCGCCGGGCCTGCCCAGCATCAGGAACCAGGGTAGGCCGCCGGTGCGCGGGCCGGTCGAGCTGCGCTGCAGCGCACGGTGCCATGCCTGCGCCAACGCTGCATTGCGTGGAACCTGCCCGAGGGTCGCGGCGCCGGCCTTGCGCCGGGCACGCCGCCGCAGCCGGCGCCACAGGCGCAGCGCGAGCTGCCAGAGGCCCCAGGCCAGCAGCAGCAGCGGCGCCAGCAGCAGGCTCCACCAAGGCGAGATGCCCCAGCGAAGCGTGGCCAAAGCCGCGGCGCCCTGCAGCACAAGCAGGCCCAGCACGTAGAACACGGCGCGAAGCAGCGTGACGAGGGCGATCATCGCTCAGGCGCCCGGGAACCAGGCGCGAATGGCCTGGTGCAGCAGCCAGGCGTAGGCGCCGAACAGCAGCGTCAGTGCGACGCCGGCGGCCAGCGCCACCCCCGATGGAGCGCGCATCCATTGGCGCCATCCCTGTGGCGCGGCGCGGCGACGCGCCGCGGGCTCGCAAGCGCCGATCAGCAGTTCGCTCGGCCGCTCGGCCTGCTCGCCGAGGACCTGCACCAGCTGCGTTTGTCGCGCCAGGCGCCACGCGGCATCGCCGCGGTCCAGCGCGTGGCGTCCGCGCATTCCCAGCAACAGCGCCATGGCAAAGACCTCGCGGACTTCCTGTTGCTCCGGGCCGAGCTCGGAAAGTCGGCGGAAAAAGCCTTCTCCGGCGTCGACGACGCCGAAGTGGCGCCGCTGCAGCAGATGGGCCTGCCATTGCCCCGCGTGTTCCCAGTTGCAGGTCTGCAATCGCTCGTCGGCCCACGCGGCGGCGGCGAACGCGGCGAGTTCGGCGTGCTCGGCAGGGCAGCTGGCGCCGGCGGCGGCCGAGCGCGCGGCCGCGAACCAGGCATCGACTCGTGCCGCGATCTCGGCCGCTTCGCCGCCGGCCTGACCTGCCAGGCACTGGATCCTGGCGAACCAGGGAATGTAGGCGTCGATCAGGCGGGTCATCGCGTGCTCCGCGGCTCAGCGCTGGCGCTCGACGATGACCAGGCTGGCATGCAGGTCGGCGGGGGCCTGCGGCCAGTGCAGGAGCACCGTTGCGTCGCGCTGCACGGCCTCCCACAGCGCCTGGGTAGGATGAATTCGCCAATGCGCGCTGCGTGCGCGTCGCGGCAGCCCCGACGGAACGGCGCCCAGGTGATGCAGCGCGAGCCCTGGCAGCGCATGGGTCACGACGGCCTGCAGATCGGACGGTGCGACCAGCCGGGCCTCGTGCGCCACGCGCGCGGCCCAGGTCTGCGTCGCCGGCGAGGCATCGAGCATGAGAAAGAATTCGTTGTGCCGGTCGAAGGCCTGTGGCGGGATCGGCGTGCCCAGGCAGCCATGCATCGGGCTCATGCCCAGCACGTAGGACGGCCCCACGGCGATGTCGTGCAGCAGCAGGGTCAGCACCTGGTGGGCCTGCGTGAAGCACTCGCGAAGGCGCAGCGGGTCGAAGGGCGCAAGCCCTGTGGAATGCGAGCCCGTGGCGCCCAGTGCGTCGCAGCGTGTCGAGAAGCAGCTCAGCTCGGCGACCAGGTCGCGCAGCCCGGCGTACAGGTCGGCCGGGCGCGCAGCGCCGGTTTCGCAGGCCCGCGTGAGCCAGCTGGTGGCGCGCGCCAGCGATCGCAGCGCAAGCATGAACTGCCATGTCGGCGTGGACTCGGCGCCGGCCGAGTCGCGCTCGCCCTTGAGTTCCTCGAGCTGGCGCATGCGCGCGGTCAGTTCCTCTCGCAGGTCCTCGAGCATATGGCGCAGGCGCTGCGAGCCGCTGATCGCATAGCACGGGGGTATGAAGGAGTCGTCCAGGCGCGGCCCGTCGCTGCCCTGCACCAGGCGGGCCACCGGGAGCAGCTCGTAGCCCTGCAGGTGTTCCAGCTCGGGCTCGAAGAACACGCGAAGCACGTACTGCAGGGTGCGGATCTGTGCGCTCGGACCGTCGGAATACAGGTCGGCGAGTTCCATCGGCTGCAACTGCGCGACCAGGCGGGTGGTGGCATGTGTCGCGGCGGCCGGCGTCTCGCACAGCGTGACGTTGGCCTGCTCGGTGCTCAGCGCGTGCAGGCCGAGGTAGACCGGCAGCGCCTTGCCGGTCTCGAGCCAGGTCGCGTCGAAGCGGCGCGCGGCGATCAGCGCGTTGCCCGGGTAATGCAGCATGCTTCCTCGCGCGAAACGCAGCCTGGCGCGGCGAATCTCGAAGCACTGGTTGCGCAGCGCGGGTGCCGCGATATCGAGCTCGCCGAGGCCCCACAACTCGGGGGCCATCGCGTTGACCAGGTCGTTCAGCGCCGCCTCCCGTGCCAGCGCGTCCAGCTGGAAGTGCTGGGGTTGCAGGAACATGCCCTGGTGCCAGTAGATCGGGGCGTTGATTTCCATCGCGGCGGACTCCTGCGGGGCGGGTCTTCAGATCGGGGCCAGCGGCAGGCACGGCGCGACGGGCGACTTCGCGGCCTGCGAGGCTCCCGGCAGCGGCCCCGCCTGGACGATATCGTCGGCGCCGAGCACGAGTTGCAGGTGCAGCGGCCCGGTGCGTGCCGTGTAGCTGCGCAACACCCAGCCCTTGGACTCGAGTTCCAGCGGAATGTCCCAGACCCGCAGTGGCGGGGCGGGCTCGCGCTGCGCGTAGCCCACGGCCAGGGCCACCGCCCTGGCCCCCTGCACGCGGTCCAGGCGCTGCCGGCAGGTCTGACCGGGCTGCACGACAAAGCGGCTGAGCA
>JAKCDM010000118.1 GCA_021841865.1 Pseudomonadota bacterium | reverse complement strand
CCGACGAAGCCGCGGCCGGCTGGCTCGCCGCCGCCGCGACGCTCGCCACGGAGGCCGGCAGTGCCGGCAGCGAGCCGGCGCCGCCCTGCGCCGGCGATTCGGCGCCGGCGCGCGCCGCCGGCGCCGAGGCGCTGGCGCCCTGCTCGATCAGCTTGTCCAGCGGCAGGTACATCAGGTTGTTGGACCCGTGCGACGTGACCAGCACCTTGGTCACGCTGGACAGGATCTGCTGCATGGTCTGCAGGTACATCGACTCGCGAGTGACCTGCGGAGCCTTGCGGTACTGCTGGTACATGAGGTCGAAGCGCGCGGCGTCGCCCTGGGCCTGCGCGACGACGCTCGCCTTGTAGCCCTCGGCCTGCTGCAGCAGTGTGTCGGCGGTGCCCCTGGCCCTGGGCAGCACGTCCTGCGCGTAGGCCTCGGCCCGGGCCTGCAACTGCTGCGCCTGGCGCTGCGCCTTGTCGGCGTCGGCGTAGGCCTGACGCACCGGTTCGGGAACCTGCAGGCGCTGGATGCTCAGCTCGGTCACGCGCACGCCGCTGTGCCAGCGCTCGAGCAGCGACTGGGCACGCTGCTGCGCGTCCTGCGCGAGCTTGCTGCGGTCGCCGTGCAGCAGCTGCTGCAGGGTCATGCCGGCGACCACCGCGCGAATCGCTTCCTGGCCGGCCAGCGAAACCGCGGCCTCGGGATCGCGATCACCGAACACGTAGTCGAGTGCGTTGGCCACGCGCCATTGCAGGCTCAGCCGGATATCGACGATGTCGCCGTCGGCGGTCAGCATCGACGACATCGGCGCTCCGCTCAGCGTGCCGATGGTCGAGTCCCCCACCGGCTGCGTGCGCAGCGTGTCGACACTGACCACCACGGCACGCCCGAACGGTGACGGATAGTGCCAGTTCAGGCCGGGCTGGTCGACCGAGGTGACGGCTCCCAGGCGCGTGACCACCGCCACCTGGCCCTGTTGCACGACAAAGAAACCCGAGCCCAGCCAGCCCAGCACCAGCACGAGCACGAGCAGCAGCAGCCCGCGCTCGAGCATGCGCGGCGACGGCTGGAACGAGCCCGGACGCCGCGGAGGGCGAAAGCCGCCTCCGCCGCCCGGGCCACCGCGACGACCGAACAGCCCGTTGAGCTTGCGATTGAAATCGCGCCACAGTTCGTCGAGGTCGGGAGGCCCTCCCGAACCGGAGGGGCGCGGGTTGCGGCGATCGCCTTCCGGAGGCGTGCCGCCGCCCTGGCCGCCGCGCCCGCCGCGCCCCCAATCCGGGTCACCGTCGCCGGCGGCCAGCGGCCGCGGCCGGCGCTGGAGCTTCAGGAGCTGCGCACTGCGGAGAAAAGCGAACGGCATCGGAGGCGAAAAGGGCATCAGGCTTGGTGCGGGGTGTCGATGTCGCCGTCGGGACCGTAGCCCATATCCTGCGCGGCATGCGGCCCGGCTGCGCCGCCATGGGATTGCTGGCGCTCGCGCGCCAGCACGGCCAGGCGCTCGCGCAGCGCGTCCAGCCCGGCTCCGCTCAGGGCGCTGACATCGAAGCTGTCGATGCTAGCACGCGCACCGCCGCCATCGCGCAGCGCCTGGCGGCGAGTCGGCGGAACCGGGCCGTCCAGCATGTCGATCTTGTTGTAGATCAGAATTTGCGGCACATCCTGCGCGCCGATTTCGGCCAGCACCTGCTGCACCTGCTGGATCTGCTGTTCGGCTTGCGGGTTCGAAACGTCGACCACATGCAACAGAACATCGGCCTCGACCGCCTCGTCCAGCGTGGCCTTGAAGGCCTCGACCAGGCTGTGCGGCAGGTCGCGAATGAAGCCGACGGTGTCCGACAGCACCGCGTACAGACCCTCGCCGAGCCAGATGCGCCGGGTGGTCGTGTCCAGCGTCGCGAACAGCTGGTCCGCCGCGTAGGCCCTGGCGTGGGTCAGCGCGTTGAACAGCGTGCTCTTGCCGGCGTTGGTGTAGCCGACGATCGACACCTGCAGATGCGCCGCGCGGCGGCGTGAGCGCCGCTGGGTCGAGCGCTGGCGCTGCAGCCGGCGCAGGCGCAACTGCAACTGCTTGATCTTGTCCTCGAGCATGCGCCGATCGAGTTCGATCTGCTTTTCGCCCGGGCCGCCGCGCAGGCCGATGCCGCCCTGCTGGCGCTCCAGGTGGGTCCAGCCCCGAACCAGGCGGGTGGCCGCGTGGCGAAGCCGGGCCAGCTCGACCTGCAGCTTGCCCTCGCCGCTGCGCGCGCGGCGCGCGAAGATTTCCAGGATCAGCGCGGTGCGATCCCACACCGGAACGCCGAGCTCCTTTTCCAGGTTGCGCTGCTGCACCGGCGACAGCGCGGCGTCGAACAGCACGCAGCCGGCCTGCGCATCGGCGACCTGCTGCCTGATTTCGGCGACCTTGCCCGAGCCCAGGTAGAAGGCCGGGTCGATATGCCTGCGGCGGCTGAAACTGGAACCCGCCGGCTGCAGGCCGGCGGACACCGCGAGCTCGCGCAGCTCGTGCAGTTGCGGGTCGGGATGCTCCTGCCCGACATCGGCGCCCACCAGCACCGCGCCGGGTACTCGTTCAGGAGGAAGGCTCGGATTCGCTTGCGCCAACGTGGAAACTCACGGGACGAGAAGGAACGACGGTGGAAATAGCGTGCTTGTACACCATCTGCGTCACGGTATTGCGCAGCAAAACCACATACTGATCGAACGATTCGATATGCCCTTGCAACTTGATACCATTCACCAGATAAATGGATACCTGAACATGCTCCTTGCGAAGCAGGTTCAGGAACGGGTCTTGTAACAACTGCCCTTTATTGCTCATGGAAAACTCCGGTTGTGTTTTATGGTGGAAAATGCTTCCACCGCGGCGAACATAGCACAAAGCCCGGGCAGCGCGCCTGACTCCCCACGCAGTCCGGAGACATCTGCGGATTTGTCGACGTCGCGGCCGCCGCGCGTCAGTCGCGGGAGTTCTGGTAGGGGTTGCGCGACGTGCGGTACTCGATGCGCAACGGCGTTCCGGCCAGCTTGAAGGTGCGCGCGAGCCGCGATTCCAGATAGCGCGTGTAGCTCGGCGGGATCTTGTCCAGCGAATTTCCGTGAATCACGATCACCGGGGGATTCTGCCCTCCCTGGTGGGCGTAGCGCAGCTTGGGGCGAACGGTTCCGGCGCGAGGCGGCTGCTGGAAGGCCACGGCCTCCTGCAACGCGCGCGTCAGGCGTGGCGTCGACAGCTTCGAGAAGGCCGCCCGGTGCGCCTCCACCACCGATCGCAGCAAGGCCTGCAGTCCCTTGCGGGATATCGCCGAGATCTCGTGCCGACGCGCGAACCCCAGGAAAGGCAGGCGCTCGGCCACGCTCGACGCGAAGCGCTGGCGCTGGTAATCGTCGACCTTGTCCCATTTGTTGGCGGCGACGACCAGCGCCCGCCCCGCTTCCACCGCGAAGCCGGCGATGTGCGCGTCCTGATCGGACACCCCCTCGCTGGCATCGAGCAGCAGCACGACCACGTTGGCGGACTCGATCGCCTGCAGGGTCTTGAGCACCGAGAACTTCTCGATGGTTTCGAACACCTTGCCCCGCCGCCGCAGCCCGGCGGTGTCGATCAGCGTATAGCTCAGGCCGTCGCGCTCGAAAGGCACCTCGATGGCGTCGCGCGTGGTGCCCGGCTGGTCGAAGGCGATGACCCGCTCCTCGCCGACCAGCGCGTTGATCAGCGTCGACTTGCCCACGTTGGGGCGACCGATGATCGCCAGCTTGATGCTGCGCTGGGCAAGCCGCATGGCATCGGCGTCGCCGGCGGCCCCGGCCTCGCCCGCTTCGGCGGCTTCCTGCGCCTCGGACCCGGGCTCGGCCTCGGCCTCGGGCTCGGGCTCGGCCTCGGGTTCAGCAGGCACGCACAGCGCACAGGCGGCATCGAGCAGCGAGCTCACCCCCTGGCCATGCGCGGCGCTGAGCGGCATGGGCTGCCCCAGGCCGAGCTCGTGGAACTCCGCCATCGCCGCGGGGGTCAGCCCCTCGGCCTTGTTCACCGCCAGCAGCACCGGCTTGCCGGTCTTGCGCAGGTAGGCTGCGATTTGCTCGTCCTGCGGGGCCAGCCCGGTACGCGCGTCGGCCAGGAACACCACGACATCGGCCTCGGCGATGGCCTGGCGCGTCTGGCGCGCCATTTCAGCGACGATGCCGGTGTCCACGACCGGCTCGAAGCCCCCCGTGTCGACGACCAGCAGAGCCTGCCCACGCCAGTTGGCGCGGCCGTAGTGGCGATCGCGCGTGAGGCCGGGAATGTTGGCGACGATGGCATCACGCGAACGCGTGATGCGGTTGAACAGGGTCGACTTGCCCACGTTGGGGCGGCCGACCAGAGCGAGCACGGGAAGCATGAATTCGGCGAAGTGCCTCGGCTTGTCGAAGGGACGCGTAGGGTCAGCGCGGCACGAAGCCGTAGACGCCGCCCTTGGTGGTCACCACCACCAGCGTGTTGCCGGCCAGCACCGGAGTCGACGCGATCGGCGAGCCGTCGGTGGAGGCGCGGCCGATGATGCGGCCGTCCTTGGCGTCGAGAAAGGACACGTAGCCCTGCAGGTCGCCCACGGCGACCGTGCGTCCGAGCAGCAGCGGCGCGCAAAGCTTGCGCCACTTGAGCTGGTCGTTGTGCCACAGCGGCTTGCCGCCCGCCACCGCGTAGGCCTGCACCACGCCGTCGGCCTGCGCGGCGACCAGTTCGTCGCCGTTCTGGCTCACCGCCGTGTAGCCATCGGCCTTCGCGCTCCACAGCAGGCGACCGTCGGCCAGGTTCAGGCAACCCAGCGCGGCCTGGTAGCCGCGCGCGCACACCACGCCGTGCGCCACCGACGGGGCGCCGGTGATGCCCACCAGGCGCTCGACCTCGGTCACGCCGCGCGGGCGGGCGACCACGGTCTCCCACACCGGCGCGCCGTCCGCCAGGCGCAGCGCGCGCACCCGGCCGGTGGCGTCGCCCATCACGACCAGGCCCTGCCGCAGCACCATGCCCGAGCCTCGCTGCAGCAGCAGCGCCGGCGGCGTGGACTCGTCTTCCCAGCGCTTCGCGCCGGTGGCAGCGTCGAAGGCCCAGACATGCTGATCGGCGCCCTGCACGACGACGATGCCTCCGAACACGGCCGGCGGCGTCAGCACGCTCGTCGGCAGCTGGTAGCGCCACAGCACCTGGCCCTGCGGGCCCAGCGCGACCACGCGGTTCGACGCGTCGACCACCGCGCTGAACAGGCCGTCGCTGCCGACTCCGGCACTGATGCCGCCGTCCACGTGGCTGCGCCACAGCGTGCGCCCATCCGAGGCCTGCAGGCACAGCACGTCTCCGTTCGACGACGCGACCACGACACGCCCGGATGCCACCGCGGCCTGGAACGTGGCCGGCACCGCGCCGACCTGCGCGGTCCAAGCGGTGTCGACATGCAGGATCGGCGGCACCGGCGCCAGCGGCGTCGGGTCGGGAAGCTTGGGAGCCGACGAGCAGGCACCGAGCAATGCCGCGGCGCCGACCACGCCGGCGAGGCCGGCCATGCGAACAAGCCACGAACGGCGCATCATGCCGCACCTCCGACGCTGTCGAGCTTGATCTGCAGCAGCTGGCGCAACGCCGCGTCGGCCGGCAGTTCCGCCAGGGCCTGCGTGTAGGCCTTGCGCGCCTGCTCGCGCTCGCCCTGTGCTGCGTACACATCGCCGCGGCCGGTCAGGAACAGCGCCGAGAAGGAGCTCGACGGAGGCTGCCGCAAGGTCTGCAGCGCCGCGTCGAACTGGTGCGCATCGATCTGCATCGCCGCAAGGTCCAGCATCGCCGCGGCTCGCTGGGCGGCAATCGGGCCATGCCCGGCAGCCCAGCGCAGCACCGACTGTGCCTGCTGCGCCTGCCCGGCATCGGCGTAGGCTCGCGCGAGGCTCAGCGCCCCCATCTGCGCGTAGGCGGTGGAGGCGTAGTCGTCGCGCAGACGCTGGAAAATCGGCGTCGCGTCCTTCAGGTCGCTGGCCACGATTCGCTGCGACAGCTGCGAATACAGGTTCGAGGCCTGCGCGGACTCGCGCCGCTGCCACCAGTTCCACCCGCTCCAGCCGGCCCAGGCCAGCGCCACCAGCAGCAGCAAGGCCGACACGGCCGCACCCCAGCGCTGCCAGAAATCGCGCAATTGTTCGATCTGATCCTGCTCTTCGAGGTTGTAGCTCATGGCTCTCTCAAGAAAACTCGGCGGCCGCGATGGACCGACTCGGTGCCCGCGCGACCCGGCATGCGCCGTTCAGCGCCGGCCTGCGGCAGCGGGCAAAGCGGGCAAAGCGTCGACATTCTAGGGGTGCGCGCCCGCCGCGACGACGCATCAGCTTCGCAGGCACTCGAGCAGCGCGGTTGCCGGCTGTAACGGCACGCTGCGCTGCTGCTGCTCGCCACCGGCACGCAGCGACTTGACCGAGACCTCGCCCGACAGCCACTCCTGTTCGCCGAAGATCAGCGCGTAGCGGGCCGCGCTGGCATCGGCCTTTTTCATCTGCGACTTCATGCTGCCCGCGCCCGCGTGCACGATGACGGCGAGCCCGGCAGCGCGCAGTTCCTCGGCTGTCTGCAACGCGCGCGACAGCGCCGGCGCGTGGGCCACCACGACATAGGCGTCGGGTACCGGCAACGCGGACGCCGGCTGCGCCTGCGCCACCAGGTCGAGCACCCGCTCGACCCCGAGGGCCCAGCCGCAGGCCGGAGCGGGCTTGCCGCCGATCTGCTCGATCAGCGCGTCGTAGCGGCCTCCGGCGCACACCGTGCCCTGCGCGCCGAGCTGCTCGCTGACCCACTCGAACACGCTGAGGTTGTAGTAGTCGAGCCCGCGCACCAGACGCGGGTTGATGACGAAGTCCTGCCCGGCCGCGCTCAGCAGCTGCTGCAGCCCGTCGAAATGCGCCCGCGACTCGTCGCCGAGCTCGTCGAGCAGCCTGGGTGCGCCTTCCACCAGCTCCTGCATCGCCGGATTCTTGGTGTCGAGGATGCGCAGCGGATTGCTGTGCAGGCGTCGCCGTGCGTCCTCGTCGAGGCGCTGCTGATGGGACTCGAAATACGCGATCAGCTTGCTTCGGTGCCGCGCGCGCTCGTCGGCCTGGCCCAGGCAGTTGATTTCCAGACGCAGCCCGTGCAGCCCGAGCATGCTCCACAGCCTGCGCGCCATCAGGATGAGTTCGGCATCGACATCCGGGCCACCGAAGCCCAGCGCCTCGGCACCGACCTGGTGGAACTGGCGATAGCGCCCGCGCTGCGGGCGCTCGTGGCGGAACATCGGCCCGGTGTACCACAGGCGCTTGCCGCCGTCGTACAGCAGGTTGTGCTCGACCGCCGCGCGCACGATCGCCGCGGTGTTCTCCGGGCGCAACGTGAGCTGCTCGCCGTTGAGCGAGTCGGTGAAGCTGTACATCTCCTTCTCGACGATGTCGGTGACCTCGCCGATGCCGCGCACGAACAGCGCCGTGGGCTCGACGATCGGGGTACGGATGTTGCGGTAGCCGTAGGCGCGCATGAGTTCGCGCACCCGCGACTCGAACCATTCCCAGCGCGCCGAATCCGGCGGCAGGATGTCGTTCATGCCCTTGACGGCGCTGAGCTTGGCATTCATGGGAGATCTGCGTGGACGGGATGGAATGGCGTGCGCGGGCGCCGGCCGGGCACCCGCGCGGGGCACGCCATGCAGCCGACGCGGGCCGCGAAAATCAGGAGCCCGCCTCGGCGGGCACGCCCCAGCGCTGGCGGATGTATTCGTCGACCAGCGCGATGAACTGCGCGGCGATGTCGTCCCCGCGCAGCGTGTGACGCTTGGCACCGTCGACGAACACCGGGGCCGCGGGGTTCTCTCCGGTACCCGGCAGGCTGATGCCGATGTCGGCATGCCGGCTTTCACCGGGACCGTTGACGATGCAGCCCATGACCGCCACGCGCAGCGACTCGACCCCCGGGTACTCGCGGCGCCACAGCGGCATGCGCTGGCGCAGGTGCTCGTCGATGTCGCGCGCGAGCTCCTGGAACAGGCTGCTCGTGGTGCGCCCGCAGCCCGGGCACGCGGTGACGCTGGGAGTGAAGGAACGCAGCCCCAGCGCCTGCAGCACCTCCAGCGCCACGACCACCTCCTGCGTGCGCGCCTCCCCGGGCTGCGGCGTCAGCGACACGCGGATGGTGTCGCCGATGCCTTCCTGCAGCAGGATCGAAAGCGCGGCGCTCGACGCCACCGTGCCGCGCGTGCCCATGCCGGCCTCGGTCAGGCCCAGGTGCAGTGCGTAGTCGCAGCGCCGCGACAGTTCGCGGTACACGGCCACCAGGTCGCGCACCGCCGAGACCTTGCACGACAGCAGGATCTGGTGGCCGGGCAGGCCCAGTTGCTCGGCGCGCTGCGCGGACTCCAGCGCCGAGCGGATCAGAGCCTCGTACATGACCTGCCGGGCATCGCGCGGGCGCTCGCGCGCCGCGTTGGCGTCCATCAGCGAGGCCAGCAGGTCCTGGTCGAGGCTGCCCCAGTTGACCCCGATGCGCACGGGGCGTTGCCAGCGCGCGGCGACCTCGATCATCTGCGCGAACTGGCGGTCCTTCTTGTCGCCCTTGCCGACATTGCCCGGGTTGATGCGGTACTTCGACAGCGCCTGCGCGCAATCGGGGTGCCGAGTCAGCAGCAGGTGGCCGTTGTAGTGGAAGTCACCGACCAGCGGGACGTCGATTCCCATGCGGTCGAGCTGCTCGCGGATGCGCGGCACGGCCGCGGCGGCTTCGTCGGTGTTGACCGTCAGGCGTACCAGCTCCGAGCCGGCCTGGGCCAGCTCCTTGACCTGGATCGCGGTGCCGATGACGTCGACGGTATCGGTGTTGGTCATCGATTGCACGCGCACCGGGGCGTCGCCGCCGATGGCGACCTGGCGCGAACCCCAGCTCACCAGCGCCTGGCGGGTGCGCCTGCGCCGCGGCACCGCGTCGTCGATTTCCCCGTCACCAGCGGTGACACTGTGCTCGTCGTTCATGCCTGACCTTCAATTTCCTGCAACGGGCAATACCAGCCGGGCCACGTTGCCGCTGCCGGCGTGCAGGTCGACGGCCTTGCCGTCCAGCGTCAGCTGCGTGCCCGCGGCGTTGCCCACGACCAGGTGCAGGGGAAAATCCGCCTGGCTGGTGGCCACGCTGCGCGAGGCGCCGGCGGCCAGCAGTCCGGCGAACAACACCTTGCCCGAGTTCGAGCGTACCTGCACCCAGCTGCTGGCGCTGGCCGCAAGGTTCAACGCCGGCCCGGGCACCGCGCCCGGCGCCGCAGCGCGCGGCGTGGCGGGAGAACTCGCGGACGCGGCCTGCAGCGCCCGCGACGCCGCGGACGGCGCCGGCATGCTCGCGCCGGCCGCGGCCGCCGGCGACGCCGCGGA
>JAKCDM010000015.1 GCA_021841865.1 Pseudomonadota bacterium | reverse complement strand
GCTGGCGGCCGGCGACGCCGCCGCGCTGCTGCGCCTGGCCGAGGCCATGGACCAGCGCTCGCTGTCGCTCAGCCAGGCGCTGGAGGACCTCGCCGCGCTGCTGCAGCGCATCGCCGCGCTGCAGGTGTTGCCGCAGTCCCTCGACGAATCCGACCCGGACGCCGACGCGCTGCGCGAACTGGCAGCCGCGCTGGCGCCGGAGACCCTGCAGCTGGCGTACAGCATGGTGCTGCAGGGCCGCGGCGAGCTCGCGCTGGCACCCGACGCCCTGTGCGGCTTCAGCATGGTGATGCTGCGCCTGCTGTGCTTCGCCCCGGTCGACACCTCGCCGGCCGCGCGTGGCGTCGACGCGGCATCGGCGAAGCCGGCGCGCGCCGCGTCGCCAGCGGCGGCGACGCCGGCACCCGCCGCGGCGCGCGAGCCGTCCGCGCCCGCCCCGCAACGCGCGCAGGCGCGTGCCGACTCGGCGCCCGCGCCGAGCCCGGCCGCCGAAGCGGAACCCGAACCGGAGCCCGAGCCCGCGCGAGAGCCCGAGCCTGCGCCCGCGCCGGCGCGAGACCCCGAGCCTGCGGCCGCCGCTGCTGCCGCGCCCGATGCCGCTCCCGATGCCGCTCCCGATGCCGCGGCGCAGCAGCCGGGTCGATCGGGGCCCGAGCCGGCTGCCGACTGGCCCGAACTGGCCAGAGAGCTGCCGCTGGTCGCGCTGGCGCGCAGCCTGGCGCTGCAAAGCGAGTGGGTGGGCGAACGCGATGGCGCATGGTGGCTTCGCGTTCCCAGCGAGCAGTACACGCGCGGCGGTGCGCTGGAACGCGTGCAGGCGGCGCTGGCCGAGCGCCTGGGGCGTCCGGTGGAACTTCGCGTGGAGGTCGGCGCGGTGCGCGACACCGCGCAGTTGCGCGCCGCCGCGTTGCGCGCGCAGCGCCAGCAGCAGGCCGAGCAGGCCATCGCCACCGACCCTCTGGTGCGCCAGCTGGTCGACGAGCTCGGCGCGCAGATCGTTCCCGGGTCGGTGCGCCCGCTGGACGCCTGACGCTGATTCGAATTTCCCCAACCAGGAGTATGCATGTTCAACAAGGGACAGTTGTCGGGCCTGATGAAGCAGGCCCAGGTGATGCAGGAAAACATCAAGCGCGTGCAGGAGGAGCTCGGTCGCCTGGAGGTCGAGGGCCAGTCGGGCGGGGGCCTCGTCAAGGTGCTGATGACCTGCAAGCACGAGGTCAGGCGCGTGAACATCGACCCCAGCCTGGTCGCCGATGACCGCGACATGCTCGAGGACCTGGTGACCGCCGCGTTCAACGACGCGGTGCGCAAGGCCGAGGCGACCTCGCAGGAAAAGATGGCCGCCGCCACGGCCGGAATGCCGCTGCCCCCGGGCATGAAGTTGCCGTTCTGATCGGGTCGGCAGCGATGTCGTCGAGGAGCAGCCGTTGAGCGCCGCGCAGGCCCCGCTGCGCGTGCCGGCGCTGGACGCGCTGATCGAGGCGCTGCGCGCGCTGCCCGGCGTCGGCCCGAAAAGCGCCGCGCGCATGGCCTTTCACCTGCTGCAGCACGATCGCGACGCTGCCGAGGCCCTGCAGCACAGCCTCGAGCATGCGCTGCGCGTGATCCGGCGCTGCGAATCGTGCAACACCTACACCGAGACGCAGCTGTGCGCCACCTGCGCCGATCCGCGGCGCGACCGGCGCCAGTTGTGCGTGGTCGAGACCCCGGCCGACCTGGCCGCCGTCGAGCAGTCGATGAGCTATCGCGGCCTGTACTTCGTGCTCATGGGGCGCCTGAGCCCGCTGGACGGACTGGGCCCGAAGGACATCGGGCTCGACCGCCTGCTGCAGCGCCTGCGTGCCGACCCGGTCGAGGAGCTGATCCTGGCGACCAATTTCACCAACGAGGGCGAGGCCACGGCGCATGTCATCGCCGAGACGCTGCGCCCGCTCGACCTGCGCATCACGCGCCTGGCGCGCGGCGTGCCGTCGGGAGCCGAGCTGGAATATGTCGACCTCGGCACGCTGGCGCGCGCGCTGGTCGATCGCCGCGGGGCCTGAGCCGTGAACGGCGAGTCGGCGCGGGCTGCGCGGGGAGGCGCAGCCATGCCGCCTTGTCGTCGCCAGCTTCCAGCGCTGTACCTCATCACGCCCCAGCCGGGGGCGTCGGACACCGAGTTCCTACGGGGCCTGAGCGCCGCGCTGGACTCGCGGGTCGACGCCTTGCCGCTGGTGCGCTTTCGCGCCCACGGGCTGTCGCCGCAGCGCTGGCGACGCCTGGCCGCCGGCGCGCTGCGGGCCTGCCGCGAACGGGGGGCGTTGCTGCTGCTGGGCCCCGACGCCGCGGCGGGCATGTCGGTCGACGAACTGTTCGCCAGCGGCGCCGACGGCGTGCACCTGCCGTCGCGGGTGCTGATGCATCTCGACACCGTGGCGCGGCCTGCGGGCCGGCTGCTCGCGGCCTCGTGCCACGACGCGGCGCAACTGCTGCAGGCGCAGCGCCTGGGAGCCGACCTGGTCACGCTGTCGCCGGTGCTTCCCACGACGAGCCACCCGGGCGCGCCGGGGCTGGGCTGGCAGCGGCTGCGCGAACTGTGCCGCGGCACCCGGCTGCCTGTGTACGCCCTCGGAGGCCTCGGCGAGGCCGAGCTCGGGCCGGCACGCGAAGCCGGCGCGCATGGCGTGGCGGCCATCCGCGGCCTGTGGCCCGGAGCGCTGCCGCGGGCGTAATATGCGCGAATTCGCATTTACGGAAATAAAGCCATGTCGCCGGGCCGTCGCCAGTTGCTTCAACTCGCTTGTTCCGCGGCGCTGTTCGCGCCGGCCTGGGCCAGGACGGCGGCGGCGGCCAGCGGCGGCAGCCTGGACGCCTGGGCCGGCCAGCTGCAGCAGCACGGGCATGCCGATGGTGCCGGCGCCAGGGCGCTGTTCTTCGACCCGCGCGGGCTGTGCACCGACCCGCGCACCGGCGACGTGCTGGTCGCCGACGCGGCCAACGCGATGGTTCGGCGAATTCGCGCCGACGGCACCGTCAGCAGCGTGGCGGGGGTTCCCGAACTGCGCAAGACGGTCGAAGGCCCGGCCGCCCGCGCGGGATTCGTCGGCCCCGACGCGGTCGCCGCGGCAAGCGACGGCACCGTCTACATCTCGGACTCCTACGCCAACACGCTGCGCGTGCTGCGCGACGGCCGCGTGAGCCTGCTGGCAGGCGCCGACCAGTTGCCCGGCTACGCGGACGGCCCGGGCCCGCAGGCTCGCTTCAACCACCCGGTGGGAATCGCCATCGACCCGCGCGACGGCTCGCTGCTGGTCGCCGACTCGTACAACCATACGGTGCGCCGTGTCAGCCGCGACGGCGTGGTCGGCACCGTCGCCGGAACTCCGGGCATCAACGATCACCGCGACGGCGCGGCACGCCACGCACTGTTCAACACGCCGGTGGGAATCGCGGTGGCGGCCGATGGCAGCGTGTACGTCAGCGAATACTTCAACCACGACATCCGGCGCATCTCCCCGCGCGGCGACGTGAGCACGGTGGCGGGAAGCCCGGGCCATGCCGGAGATGCCGACGGCCCGGCCGCCAGCTCGCGGATGCGGCGACCGCAGCAGATCACCTTCGACGCTTCCGGGGGCCTGCTGATCGCCGACGCCGGCAACCTGCTGCTGCGCCGGCTGGGCAGCGACGGCGTGCTGCGCACGCTGGCCGGACGTGCGGGCGGCGAACTCGCGCAGCCGGGCCCGCTGCCGACGGCGCTGGGCACTCCCTACGGCGTCGCCGTGGGGCCCGCGGGAAGCATCGCCGTCAGCACGGGCCAGGCGGTGCTGCTGCTGCGTCCGGCAACGGCCTGAGCCAGCCGGGCCGGCCGGACGGGCCGGTTCAGTCGCGTCCGGGCAGCGCCGGTTGCGCGGTGGCGAAACGGCTGAGATCGACCGCGGGCGCCTGCTTCCAGCCGCGCTTGCGGTGCTCGACCACGACGTTGGTGTAGATCCCGCCGCGCACGTACCACTGCGCCGTCACGCGCAGGTAGCGCGGCGCGATGGCCTCCACGATGTCGTCCAGGATGGTGTTGGTCACCTTCTCGTGGAATGCGCCTTCGTCGCGAAAGCTCCACATGTACAGCTTCAGGCTCTTGAGCTCGACGCACTTGCGGTCGGGAATGATGTCGAGGTCGATGCGCGCGAAATCCGGCTGTCCCGTCAGCGGGCACAGGCAGGTGAACTCGGGCACTTGCATGTGGATGTGGTAGTCGCGTCCGGGGGCCGGATTGGGAAAGGTCTGCAGGGTCTTGCTGGGCTGCGTGCTCATGGCGTGAAGGGGCGTGAAGGCCTCGGCGAGGCCCGCGCTGGCGGGCAAACGAGCAATTATCCGGCACCAGCGCGGGTGGCGCAGCGCGGCGCGGGCGCGCGCCGATGCTATCATCCGCCGCTGAGGCGTTCCGCGCTCATTTTTCTTTTCAAATCAATTAGTTAAGCGTCAGCTTCGTCCAAGGCAACGTGCGTCTTTCCACCGTCAAGCTCGCCGGGTTCAAGTCTTTCGCCGATCCCGTTTCCGTGCACATGCCGGGTCGGCGGGTCGGCGTCGTCGGCCCCAACGGTTGTGGCAAGTCCAACATCATCGACGCCGTGCGCTGGGTGCTCGGCGAGTCGCGCGCGGCCGAGCTGCGCGGCGACTCGATGCTCGACGTGATCTTCAACGGTTCGGGCACGCGCAAGCCGGCCGGGCGCTGCAGCGTCGAGCTGGTGTTCGACAACAGCGACCACCGCGTCAGCGGCAGCTTCGGGCAGTACACCGAGATCGCCGTCAAGCGCGTGCTGACGCGCGACGGCGGCTCGAGTTATTTCATCAACAACCAGCCGGTTCGCCGACGCGACGTGCAGGACATCTTCCTGGGCACCGGGCTGGGCTCGCGTTCCTACGCCATCATCGGCCAGGGAACCATCAGCCGCATCATCGAGTCGCGCCCCGAGGAACTGCGCATCATGCTGGAGGAGGCCGCTGGCGTCTCCAAGTACAAGGAGCGGCGCCGCGAGACCGAGAACCGCCTGCACGCGACGCGCGAGAACCTGCAGCGCGTGCAGGACATCCTGCGCGAACTCGGCGGCCAGCTCGACAAGCTCGAGCAGCAGGCGGCGGTGGCCCAGCGCTACCACGAGCTGCAGCAGCAGGCGCGATTCAGCCAGCACGCGCTGTGGCTGCTTCGACTGCGCGAGGCCGAGCAGCGCCAGGCCCGGGTGCGCGAGCAGGGCGGCTCGCTGCAGCTGCGCCTGGAGCAGCACACCGCGCGGCTGCGCGCGGCCGAGGCCGACCTCGAAGGCCTGCGCCAGGCGCAGTACGCAGCGGCCGATGCGTTGAACTCGGCGCAGGCCGAGCTGTACGCTGCGCAGGCCGAAGTGGCGCGCCTGGAGGCCGAGATCCGCTTCGTGGTCGAAGCGCGCGAGCGCGCGCTGCGCGGCCAGCGCGAACTGCTCGAACAGCAGCAGCAGTGGCAGCAGCGCCTGGAGCAGGCGCTGCACGATGCCGAGTCGGCGGCGATGGAGCGCGAGACCGCCGAACAGCTGCAGGAGCAGGCCGGCGCGCGCGTGCAGGAGCAGGCCGAGATGGTTCCCGCGCTGGAGGCCCGACTGGCCGATGCGCAGATGCACGCCGCCGAGCGCCGGGCACGCGCTGCCGCGGCCCAGCAGCGCCTGCAGGCCGAAGCCGAGCGCCAGCGCGGACTCAGCCAGCAGCGCCAGGGCGTGGAGCAGCGCATGCAGCGCCTGCAGGCCGAGCGGCGCCAGCTGAGTACGCCGGATTCGGCGCGCCTGGCCGATCTCGACCAGCAGCATGCGGCGCTGAGCACCGCCTGCGAGCGCGCGCAGGCGGCCGTCGACGAGGGTCGCCTGCGCCTGCCCGAACTGCAGGCGGCGCGCCAGCAGGCGCTGGAGCAGTCGCAATCCGCCGCGGCCGTGCTGACGGCGACGGCCGCGCGCGTGCAGGCGCTCAAGGCGCTGCAGGGAAAGGTCATGACCGAGGGGCGCCTGCAACCGTGGCTGGCGCGCCATGGCCTGGATTCGCTGGCGCGCCTGTGGACCCGCATCCAGGTCGAGCCGGGCTGGGAGAACGCGCTCGAGGCCGCGCTGCGCGAACGCCTGGCGGCGCTCGAGGTGCGTTCGCTCGACAGCACGGCGTCGTTCGCCGCCGATCCGCCGCCGGCCAAGCTGAGCTTTTTCTCGCCGCCTGCGGCCGCGGTGCCGCCGGCTCCTCCGCCGGGCATGCGTGCGCTGGGCGCGTTGCTGCGAGTGGCCGACCCCGGGCTGCGCGCCGTGCTGGAGGACTGGCTGGCCGGCGTGTACACGGCCGACTCGCTGCCGCAGGCGACGCAGCGCAGGAGCGATCTGCCGCCCGGCGCGGTGCTGGTGACGGCCGAAGGCCATATGGTCGGCCGTCACAGCGTGAGCCTGTACGCGGCGGACACCGAGCAGGCCGGGCTGCTGGCTCGGGCCCAGGAAATCGACAACCTGGAGCGCCAGCGCCGGGCGCAGCAGATGCTGGCCGAGCAGGCGCGCGACACCGCGGCGCAGGCCGACGCTGGGTTCGCGCAGGCGCAGGAGCGCCTGGGCGAGGCGACGCGCGACCTGCAGTCGCTGACCCAGCAGTCGCATGGCGTGCAGGTCGAGCGACTGAAGCTGCAGCAACAGCAGCAGGAGGCGAGCGCGCGTGCCCAGCGCCTCGACGCCGACCTGGCCGAGGTCGCCGCGCAGGCCGAGGAACTGGCCGTCCAGCTGGCCGAGAGCGAGGCCCGCTTCGAGCAGCTCGACGCCGAGCTCGGGTCGAGCCAGCAGGAGCAGGCCGACCTCGACGGCGTGGTGTTGCGCGAGCAGGCCGAACTGGCCCAGGCGCGCACCACGCTGCGCAGCCTGGAGCAGGAACAGGCCGAGAGCGTGTACGCCGTGCGCAGCCTGGAGCAGCGCATGGCCGATGCGCAGCGCATGGGCGACACCGCGCGCCAGCAGCTCGACGCCGTCGCCGAGCGCCTGCGGGCGGCGCAGGCCGAACTCGAGCGCCTGCAGGACCAGAGCGCGCAAGCCGGGCTGCAGGACGCGCTGCAGGCACGCGAGCAGGCCGAGCAGCGCCTGCACGCGAGGCGCGCGGAACACGACGAACTGGCCGCGCGGCTGCGCGCGATGGACGAGCAGCGCGTGCTGATCGAGCGCGAGCTGGAGCCGCTGCGCGCATCGATCGGCGAGCGCCAGCTGCAGGAGCAGGAGGCACGCCTGCAGGCCGAGCAGTTCGAGCAGCAGCTCGACGAGGCCGAAGTGGACCGCGATGCGCTGGCCGCGGAGCTGGCGCAACGCATGCCGTCGGGTGCCGAGCCCGAACAGCTGGCGCGCGACGCGCAGCGCCTGCAGCGGGACATCGCCGCGCTGGGCGCGGTCAACCTCGCCGCGCTCGACGAGTTGCAGCAGGCGCGCGACCGCAAGGGCTTCCTGGATGCGCAGAATGCCGACCTGGAGCAGGCCGCGACCACGCTGGAGGACGCGATCCGGCACATCGACGCCGAGACGCGCAACCAGCTGCGCCAGACCTTCGACCAGGTCAACGCGCATTTCGGGCGCCTGTTTCCCGAGCTGTTCGGCGGTGGCTCGGCGCGCCTGATCATGACCGGCGAGGAAATCCTCGACGCTGGCGTGCAGGTGATGGCGCAGCCGCCGGGCAAGCGCAACAGTACCATTCACCTGTTGTCGGGCGGGGAGAAGGCGCTGGTGGCGATTGCGCTGGTGTTCGGGATTTTCCACCTCAACCCGGCGCCGTTCTGTATCCTGGACGAGGTCGATGCCCCGCTGGACGACGCCAATACAGAGCGCTTCGCCCGCCTGGTCGAAACCATGTCCGAAGCTACCCAGTTCCTGTTCATTTCCCACAACAAGATTGCCATGGCGATGGCCGAGCAACTGGTCGGCGTGACCATGCAGGAGCAGGGGGTTTCCCGCCTGGTGGCCGTCGACATGGACACCGCCGCGCGCATGGCCGCTGCCTGAGAACGTGTGAACGAATCCCCCATGCCCGCTGGACCGCCCCTGGACGCCGCCCTGTGCGTTGCAAATCTTCGCCGTAGCAGGTGCTACGGCTGCGGTTTGCGCCTTCATGGCAGCGCCCCTGGTCGGCCCCTCGGCCACGGCCGATTCATTCACACCTTCTGAGCACAAGTCCATCCGCCCCCGCCAAATCGTCTCGATAGGAAAGCACTCCCATGGGTCCACTGCAGGAAGCCTTGGCCGCGGTCGGCGTCTTGATCATCGCCGCCGTGCTGGGTTTCAACGGCTGGCAATCGTGGCAATTGCGCCGCCGGCGCGCTCGCGCCGGCGCCGGCGATGGCGACGCGCCGCCGCAGCATGACGCCTTCGCTCCGACCACGCCGCAGGAGCGCCGCGAGCCGGGGCTGATGGACGAGGTCGCCGCCGAGGCGCCTGAACTCGCTTCCACCGTCTCGCAGGACGCGCACCGCGCGCGAGCTGCAGCGATGCGAATCGACCCGCTGATCGATGCCATCGCCAGTTTCGTGTTCGAGCAGGCCGTGCCCGGCGAATCGCTGCTCGAGCGCCTGCCGCGCAGCGCGCGCGCCGGCACCAAGCCGCTGCTGTTCGAGGCCCGCAACGCGCAGGACGGCACGTGGGAGCCGTTGCGCCCCGGCCAGCGCTACATGGAGCTGCAGGCGGCCGTGCAGATGGCCAGCCGCAGCGGGGCGCTCAACGCCATCGAATACTCGGAATTCGTCACCAAGTGCCATGCGCTGGGCGAGGTGCTGGGCGTCGCGCCGGACCTGCCCGACATGGCCGAAGTGCTCGAGCAGGCTCGCGAACTCGACAGCTTCGCCGCCGGCAACGATGCACAGTTGTCGATCAACCTGCAGGCGCAGGCGGTCGCCTGGGGCATGGATTACCTGCGCCAGCAGGCGCATGCCTGCGGCTTCACGGCCGGGCAGACCGCGGGCCGCCTGGCGCTGGTCGAAAGCCTCGACGAAGCCGGGCAGGGCGATGCCCAGGGCCGGCGCCACACCGTGGTGCAGCTGCAGTTCGACGCCCACGCCGAGCTGGCCGACGACCCGGCGACGCCGGTGGCGCGCGCCACGCTGCTGCTCGACGTGCCGCAGGTGCCGCAGGCGCTGCGCCCGTTCGCGCGCATGCGCGAGGTCGCGCAGCAGCTCGGCGACGCGCTGGGGGCGCGCCAGGTCGACGACAACGGCGCTCCGTTGTCGTCGACCGCGCTCGACCAGATCGACGTGCAGCTGCAGCAGCTGTACGCGGCTCTCGAAGCGCGCGGACTGGCCGCCGGCACGCCGGCGGCGCAGCGCTTGTTCGCCTGATGTCTGCCTGATGTTCGCCTGATCCGCGGCTGCGCCGGGCCCCCGGCGCGATGGCCCAACCCGCGCAGCACCATGCCCGATTCCCCCATCCCGTCGGCTCCGGCCGACGCCGCCGAGCGCGTCGCCTGGCTGCGCGCCGAGATCGCGCGCCTCGACCACGCCTACTACGTGCTCGATGCGCCGCTGGTCCCCGACGCCGACTACGACGCGCTGTATCGCGAATTGCAGGCGCTCGAGCAGCGCTGGCCGCAGCTGCGCAGCGCGGATTCGCCGACCCAGCGCGTGGGTGGCATGGCGCTGCCGGAATTCACTCCGGTTCGCCATCGCGTGCCGATGCTTTCCATCCGCACCGAAACCGACACCACGCCGCAGGGGGCGCTGGGTTTCGACCAGCGCCTGCGCAATCGCCTCGGGCTGGACGACGCCGCGCCGCCGATCGCCTACCAGGCCGAGCTCAAGTTCGACGGCCTGGCCATCAGCGTGCGCTACGAGCACGGCGTGCTGGTGCAGGCGGCCACCCGCGGCGACGGCGAGACCGGCGAGGACGTGACCCAGAACGTTCGCACCATCCGCAACCTTCCGCTGCGTCTGCGGGGAACGGTGCCGGGCGTGCTCGAGGTGCGCGGCGAGGTGGTGATGAAACGCGCCGATTTCCTGCGCTACAACCAGGCGCAGCGCGAGCGCGGGCTCGCCACGCTGGTGAATCCGCGCAACGGCGCGGCCGGAAGCATTCGCCAGCTCGATCCGCGCATCGCGGCGCAGCGACCTTTGAGTTTCTACGCCTACGGTTGGGGGGACATCGCCGACTGGCCCGGGCAGCCCGACACCCAGCACGGCATGCTCGACGCCTTCGCCCGCATGGGGCTGCCGGTGGCCGCGCAGCGCGTGCATGGAGCCGGCGCGGGCGTGCTGGTGGACTTTCACGCCCGCGTGCTGGCCGAGCGTGACTCGCTGCCCTTCGACATCGACGGCGTGGTCTACAAGGTCGACAGCCTGGCCTTGCAGGCCGAGCTGGGATTTCGCAACCGGGAGCCGGTGTGGGCGGTCGCGCACAAGTACCCGGCACAGGAGCGCAGCACGCGCCTGCTCGGAATCGAGGTGCAGGTGGGGCGCACCGGCAAGCTCACGCCGGTCGCCCGCCTCGAGCCGGTGTTCGTCGGCGGCGTCACGGTGACCAACGCCACGCTGCACAACGAGGACGAGGTACGGCGCAAGGACGTGCGCGTCGGCGACACGGTGATCGTTCGCCGCGCGGGCGACGTGATTCCCGAGGTGGTCGGCATCGTGCCGGACCGGCGCCCGCCGGGCGCGCCGGTGTTCGACCTGCACGCGCTGCTGCACGGCGCGTGTCCGGTGTGCGGCTCGCAGATCGAGCGCGAGCCCGGCGAGGTCGACTGGCGCTGCAGCGGCGGCCTGTACTGCTCGGCGCAGCGCAAGCAGGCCTTGCTGCACTTCGCCAGCCGGCTGGCGATGGACATCGAGGGCCTGGGCGAGAAGCTGGTCGACCAGCTGGTCGACGCCGGCCTGGTGCGCGCGCTGCCGGACATCTATGCGCTGCGCGCCGAACAGCTGGCCGAGTTGCCGCGCATGGCGGCCCGCAGCGCCGATAACCTGGTGCGGGCCATCGGCGGCAGCCTGCACACCACGCTGGCACGCTTCATCTACGCGCTGGGCATCCGCCATGTCGGCGAGGCCACGGCGAAGGAACTGGCGCGGCATTTCGGCGGCCTGCAGGCGCTGCTCGACGCCGACGTCGAGCGCCTCGAGCAGGTCCCCGACATCGGACCGGTGGTGGCGCAGAGCATCCACACCTTCTTTGCCCAGGAACACAACCGCGAGGTGCTGCGCCAGTTGCTGGGAGCCGGAATCCACTGGGACGAGACAGCCGGCGAGGTGGTGTCGAGACACCTCGACGGCAGGACCTTCGTGCTCACCGGCACGCTGCCCACGCTGGCGCGCGAGCAGGCACGCCAGCGCATCGAGGCCGCCGGTGGCAAGGTCAGCGGCTCGGTGTCGCGCAAGACCCATTACGTGGTGGCGGGAGCCGAGCCGGGCAGCAAGCTCGAGCGTGCCCGTGAGCTCGGTGTCGAGGTGCTCGACGAGGACGCGTTGCTGCGCCTGCTGCAGCCGCCCGCCGGCGCCGCGGAAGGCGTCTCGTGAGCCTGGGCGCGCGCGGGCCCGACCTGCTGCTGGGCGTGGACCTGGGAGGTACCAAGGTCGAATGCGCCGCGCTGGACCGGGACGGGCGTATCGAGCATCGCCATCGGGTCGCCACGCCGCGCGGGGACTATGACGCCACGCTGCGCGCGATCGCCGGCTGCGTCGACGCCGTCGAGTCCGCCTGCGGCCTGCGCGGCGCGCCGGCCTTGCCGGTGGGCGTGGCCATTCCGGGGTCCGCGTCGCCGGCGGACGGGCGCATCCGCAACGCCAATTCCGTGGTGCTCAACGCCCGCCCGCTGCAACGCGACCTCGAGCAGCTTCTGCGGCGACCCGTGCGCCTGTGCAACGACGCCAATGCGCTGGCCGCCAGCGAGTCCGCGCACGACGGCGCCGCCGCCGGTTGCGGCGTGGTGTTCGCGGCGATTCTGGGCACCGGCGTGGGCGCCGGGATCGCCTGCGGCGGTCGCGTGCTGCACGGTGCCAACGGCCTGGCCGGCGAGTGGGGTCACAACCCGCTGCCGTGGCCTCGCGTGGCGCCGGCGTGGGGCGAGCTGCCGGGGCCGCGCTGCTGGTGCGGCCAGCGCGCCTGCGTCGAGACCTTTCTCAGCGGCCCGGCGCTGGCCGCTGACCACGCGTCGACCGGCGCGGGCGACGCGCAGGCCGTGCTGGAAGCGATGCGTGGCGGCGATTCGCGGGCCCGCGCCGCCTTCATGCGCTATTGCGACCGCCTGGCGCGCGCGCTGGCGCAGGTGATCAACCTGCTGGACCCCGATGCCATCGTGCTCGGCGGGGGCATGAGCAACGTGCAGGAGCTGTACAGCGAGGTGCCGGCGCGCTGGGCCGCCTGGGTGTTCAGCCCGCAAGCACCGCGCACCCGGCTGCTGCGGGCGCGGCACGGCGACTCGTCGGGAGTGCGCGGCGCCGCGTGGCTTTGGCGCGGCGAGGCAGCCGGGCCCGATTAGACCTGTTTCGGCAGGCGCTCGATGTAGCTGCGAACGCCGCGCGCGACGTCGGCGAAGGCGTGGTCGCAGCCGACCGAGCGCAGCGAGTGCAGTTCGGCCTGCGTGAAGCACTGGTACTTGCCGCGCAGCGCGTCGGGGAAGTCGATGTAGCTCACCAGGTGCTCGTCGACCATCTGCTGCAGCGACAGCTCCTGCTGGCCGGCGCGCGCACGCAGCGCGTTGACCACCGCGTGCGCGATGTCGTTGAACGGTTGCGCGCGCCCGCTGCCGAGATTGAACACCCCGCTGTGGCGCGGATGGTCGAAGAACCACAGGTTCACCGCGACGACGTCGTCGACCAGCACGAAGTCCCGCCGTTGTTCCCCGGGGCCGTAACCGCCATAGGCGCCGAACAGTTCCACGCGCCCGTGTTCCCGGAACTGGTTGTAGTGGTGCCAGGCCACCGAGGCCATGCGCGACTTGTGCTGTTCCCCGGGCCCGTACACGTTGAAGTAGCGAAAACCGGCGACCTGGCTGCGTGCGCCATGCAGGCGCCGGCGCACGAGCTGGTCGAACAGCAGCTTGGAGTAGCCGTAGACATTCAGCGGGTGCTCGTACTCGGGCAGTTCCACGAAGCGCTCGCTGGCGCCGTACACCGCGGCGCTGGAGGCGTACAGCAGGCGCGTTCCACGCTCCACGCAGGCGTCGAGCAGCGCGCGGCTGGCCGCGTAGTTGTTGCTCATCATGTAGCGCCCGTCGTGCTGCATGGTGTCGGAGCATGCGCCTTCGTGGAATACCGTGTCCACGGCGCCGTAGCGCCCGTGCGCGAAGGCCTCGTAGAACTCGGTCTTGTCCACGTAGTCGGCGATCTGCAGGTCGACCAGGTTGCGGAACTTGTCGGCCTGCGTGAGGTTGTCGACCGCGATGACGTCGGTGATTCCGCGCGCGTTGAGCCCGCGCACGATATTGCTGCCGATGAACCCGGCGGCGCCGGTGACGATGATGCGATGGGTCATGATGGGCGGATTCCTGGCTGCGACTGCTGGCGGCGGATACTGGGGGCGGCGAGGGCGGTGCGATGGTCCGGCACGCGCCGGCTCAGAGGGTGTGAGGCAAGCCCCTGTCAGGCGTCGGGCGCCCACAACTCGGCCGGGCTCACGCTGGCCGTTCCGAGCTTGGCGACCACGATGCCGGCGGCGCGGTTGGCGGTGCGCACCGCGTCGTCCAGCGCGGCGCCGGCACCGAGCATGGCCGCCAGCGTGGCGATGACGGTATCGCCGGCGCCGGATACGTCGAACACTTCCTTGGCCTGCGCCGGCACATGCAGGTGGCCCTGCGCGGTGAACAGGCTCATGCCTTCCTCGGCGCGCGTGACCAGCAGCGCCTCGAGCTCGAGCTGCTGGCGCAGCTTCTGCGCCAGGCGTTCGAACTCGCCCGCGTCGGCCCAGTCGCCGGCGGCCAGCGCGAACTCGGCGCGGTTGGGCGTGATCAGTGTCGCGCCGCGATAGCGCGAGTAGTCGCGCCCCTTCGGGTCGACCAGCACGCGGCGTCCCCGGGCTCGCGCCAGCTGCACCATGCGCTCGACGTGGCCGAGACCGCCCTTGCCGTAGTCCGACAGCAGCACGACATCGTGGAACGCCAGTTCCTGCTCGTAGCGGTCCATCAGGTCGAGCAGCACCTCGTGGTCCGGCGCGGCCTCGAAATCCATGCGGATCAGCTGCTGCTGGCGAGAGACCACGCGCAGCTTCATGGTCGTGCGCAAGCCGGGGACCTGGCGCAGCGCGCTGCGCACCGGGGTGTCGCCCAGCAGATGTGCCAGGCGGCGTCCCGCGTCATCAGCGCCGACCACGCTGAGCAGTGTGGTCTGCGCGCCCAGCGCAGCGGCGTTGAGGGCGACGTTGGCGGCGCCTCCGAGGCGGTCCTGTTCGCGCTGCACCAGCGCCACCGGTACCGGGGCCTCGGGGGAGATTCTCTCGACGCTGCTGAACCAGTAGCGGTCGAGCATGACATCGCCCACCACGAGAACGCGGGCTTGCTGGAGTTGTTCGGGGCTCATGGGGCGGTCAGCGTGAGTTCCTCGCTGCGGCGTGGCGGATAGGTGTCCCAGCCCATGCACGCGGGGCAGTGCCAGGCATGGTTGCGGACCTCGAAGCCGCAGGCGGCGCAGCGATAGCGCTGGCGATTCGCCAGCGCGCCGTCGAGCGCCTGCGCCACCGCCGTGCGCAAGGCCTCGTCGTGCGCGCTTCCCGCCGCCTGCTCGACGGCACGCCGCGCCGCCAGCAGGCTCTTGTGCGCCTGCAGGTAGTGCAGGGTCAGGCGTCGGCGCTCGTCGACATCGGATTGCAGCGACAGCACCGCGTCGAGCAGTTCGATGGCCGGGGTTTCCTGCAGATGGCTGCGCAGCCAGGCCAGCCCGGCCTCGGTCTGGCCGGTCTCGCGGTACAGGCGGGCGATGTCGGCTGCGACCACCGCGGTGAAGTCGGGGCGCAGCGTGGCGATCTGGCGCAGATGGGCCAGCGCCTGCTCCGGCTGCTGGTTCTGCTGCGCGATCAGCGCGCGCAACTGCCACGGACGCACGGCCTGGGGGTCGGCCGCGGCCGCCTTGTCGAGGCTGTCCAGCGCGGCGACGAGGTCGCCATCGCGGCGCTGGCGCAGCGCGATCTCGCACCAGTAGTGCGCGATCTGGCGCCCCCAGCTGCCGGCGGCCAGGCGCTCGAGGCGCTGCGCGATGTCGATGGCCGACGACCACTCGCGCGTGCGCTCGTGGATCTGCAGCAGCGCCGCCAGCGCCTCGGACTCGTAGGCGGTGTTGGTCAGGGCCGTGTAGACGGCCTCGGCGCGGTCGAGCAGACCGGCCTTGAAGAAGTCCTGGGCCAGCGCGACCTGCGCGCGCTGGCGTTCGGCGGCCGGCAGGTCGGCGCGCGCCAGCAGGTTCTGGTGCACGCGCACCGCGCGCTCGTACTCGCCGCGGCGCCGGAACAGGTTGCCCAGCGCGAAGTGCAGGTCGACGGTCTCGGGATCGGCGGTGACGGCTTCGATGAAGGCGTCGATGGCCTTGTCCTGCTGCTCGCTGAGCAGGAAGTTCAGGCCCCGGAAGTACGCCAGCGAAGCTCCTCGGCGGTCGCTGCCGTCACGCCGCAACTGCACCAGGTCCAGGCGCGAGGCCAGCCACCCGAGGCCGAAGGTGACGGGCAGCGCCAGCAGCCACCACAGCTCAAACTCCATCGGGGGTCCCATCGATCACGCCCGGCGCCTGTGGTGGCGTCGCGCTGGCGTCGTCGACGGCGGGCGCCGGGTGCGGGCGCGCGGCGCGCTGCAGGCGTCGGGCACGCATCCACCCAGGCAGCATGACCGCGATGCCGAGCAGCGCGCCGAGCGCGAACGCGCACAGCAGCAGCACGAACAGCGGGGCGCGCCACTGCGTGCCGAACAGCAGGTGCAGCACGGTGGGCTCGAGGTTGTTCAGCGCCAGGCCGAACAGCAGCAGGAACAGGATCAGGCGGACGAACCAGGTGAAGGCGCGCATCGTGTCGGTTGCGTCGGACAAAGGCAGGGCTTGCGGCCGCCGGGCGAGGCGGGCAAGACTGACGGCATTCTAGTGTCCTGGCCCGCGATGACGGCCATTTCGCCGCCGTCGCATCGGCGCGCCGGGGGCGCGCGCGGCGAGCGAGGATCAGGCCGCGGTCGGGCTGTTGTCGTGGTCGACCAGCTGGCGCAAGGTCTTGCCGGGCTTGAAATGCGGCATGCGCTTTTCCGGTACCACCACGCGTTCGCCGGAACGCGGATTGCGGCCCATTCGCGCCGGGCGATGGCTCACCGAGAAGCTGCCGAAACCGCGGATTTCCACGCGCTGGCCGTTCTCGAGGGCATCCGACAGCGCGTCGAGAATGGTCTTGACGGCCAGTTCGGCGTCACGATGCGTGAGCTGGGCAAAGCGTGCAGCCAGCTGGTCGACGAGATCGGAGCGGGTCATGGTCGGAGGATTTGGCGGCGGGAAACGACCCGGGGCAGCCGGGCATGAATACGGCGCCGCGGCCGAGGCCTTGGCGCCGTGGAGTCCGGAGCGGGCGGGGCGCTCGAGCCCTGCCCGCGTACCCGGTCAGCCAAGCACCCCCCGCGGCGAACCCGGCTCCTCGCGGGAGCCGGGCGCTGCTTCGGAGCGCCCGTGCTGCATGCTCACTCCTGGCCCTGGCTGTCGAGCTTGGCGCGCAGCAGGGCACCGAGGCTGGTGGTGCCCGTGGCCTCGCGTTGCTCGCTGGCCAGGCGGGTCAGGGCTTCCTGCTGGTCGGCGCTGTCCTTGGCCTTCACCGACAGCTGGATGCTGCGGTTCTTGCGGTCGATGTTGATCACCAGCGCGGTGACCTCGTCGCCTTCCTTGAGCAGGTTGCGGGCATCCTCGACGCGGTCGCGCGAGATCTCCGACGCGCGCAGGTAGCCTTCGACGTCCTGGCCGAGGTCGATCACGGCGCCCTTGGCGTCGACCGACTTGACCGTGCCGCTGACCACCTTGCCCTTGTCGTTGATGGCGGCGAAGTTCATGAACGGGTCGCCTTCCATCTGCTTGATGCCCAGCGAGATGCGCTCACGCTCGATGTCGATGCCCAGCACCACGGCCTCGACGTCCTGCCCCTTCTTGTAGTTGCGCACCGCGGCTTCGCCGGGTTCGCTCCACGACAGGTCGGACATGTGCACCAGGCCGTCGATGCCACCGGCCAGGCCGATGAACACGCCGAAGTCGGTGATCGACTTGACCGGGCCGCTGACGCGGTCGCCGCGGTTGTGGTTGGCGGCGAACTCTTCCCACGGGTTGGGGCGGCACTGCTTCATGCCCAGGCTGATGCGGCGGCGATCCTCGTCGATCTCCAGCACCTGCACCTCGACCTCGTCGCCCAGCTGAACCACCTTGCTGGGGGCCACGTTCTTGTTGGTCCAGTCCATCTCGGACACGTGCACCAGACCCTCGATGCCCGGCTCGATCTCGACGAAGGCGCCGTAGTCGGTCAGGTTGGTCACCTTGCCGAACAGGCGGGTTCCCGACGGGTAGCGGCGCGACACGCCGACCCACGGATCGTCTCCCATCTGCTTCAGGCCCAGCGACACGCGGTTCTTCTCCGGATCGTACTTGAGCACCTTGGCATCGAGCTCCTGGCCCGGGGTGACCACCTCGCTGGGGTGGCGCACGCGGCGCCAGGCCAGGTCGGTGATATGCAGCAGGCCGTCGATGCCGCCGAGGTCGACGAACGCGCCGTAGTCGGTGATGTTCTTGACCACGCCGTGCACGATCTGGCCTTCGCGCAGGTTCTCGAGCAGCTTGGCGCGCTCCTCGCCCTGGCTGGCTTCCACCACCGCGCGGCGCGACAGCACCACGTTGTTGCGCTTGCGGTCGAGCTTGATGACCTTGAATTCGAGGGTCTTGCCTTCGAACGGCGTGGTGTCCTTGACGGGACGCGTGTCGAGCAGCGAGCCGGGCAGGAACGCGCGGATGCCGTTGATCATCACGGTCAGGCCGCCCTTGACCTTGCCGGTCACGGTGCCGCTGACGAATTCGCCGGACTCCAGCGCCTTTTCCAGCGACATCCACGACGCCAGGCGCTTGGCCTTGTCGCGCGACAGCATGGTGTCGCCGTAGCCGTTCTCGAGCGCGTCGATGGCCACCGAGACGAAGTCACCGACCTGCACCTCGACTTCGCCGTGGTCGTTCTTGAATTCGTCGATCGGGATGTACGCGTCGGACTTCAGTCCGGCGTTGACGATGACGAAATTGGGGTCGACACCGACGACCTCGGCGGTGATCACCTCACCGGTGCGCATGTCGCGCGTCTTCAGCGATTCCTCGAACAGGGCGGCGAAGGATTCGCCAGACGTGCTGGCGCTGGGGTTGACAGACATGGATGGACTTTCTCGTCCGCGGGGGGCCCCGCGGGGTTGGTGGCAAGGCCTGAGCCCGGGCGTTGCGCGCCGTGCGTTCAGGTTCGTTCGCGCCACCACTGCAACACGAGGGCCACCGTCGCATCGACGTCCAGGCCCGCGTTGTCCAGCGGCAGCGCATCCTGCGCGGCCGCCATGGCGGCGACGCTGCGCGAGGCATCGCGCGCGTCGCGCGCCCGCAGGTCGCGCAAGACGTCCGTAATTGTAGTTGAAATACCTTGGGAAATCAATTGCTTATACCTGCGCTCCGCGCGGGTTTCAGCGCTCGCGGTCAGGAACACCTTCAGCGCGGCGTCCGGGAACACCACGGTGCCCATGTCGCGCCCGTCGGCGACCAGCCCCGGCGCGCGGCGTTGCGCGCGCTGCAGGCCGAGCAGCGCTTCGCGCAGGCGCGGCAGCGCAGCGATGGTCGACGCCGCGTTGCCCACCTGCTCGCTGCGCAGGGCCTCCGTGACGTCGTCGCCGTCGAGCAGCACGCGGGCGTCGCGCCAGGCCACCGGAAGCCGCGCCGCCAGCTCGGTCAGGCCCGGCTCGTCGTCCAGCGCGACGCCCAGGCGCAGCGCGCGCAGCGCGGTGGCACGGTACAGGCTGCCGGAATCGAGCACGCGCAGGCCCAGTTCGGCGGCCACGCGGGCGGCCAGGGTGCCCTTGCCGGAGGCCGTCGGGCCGTCGATGGCCAGTACCGGCACCGGGCGCGCGATCGCGGCGAAGGCGTCGAAATACCCGGGGAAGGTCTTGGCGACGCAGCCCGGGTCCTCGATGCGCAGGTCCACCGGCCCGAAACTGGCCAGCGAGAAGCACATCGCCATGCGGTGGTCGTCGTAGGTGTGGATGCTGGCCGCGCGCCAGTCTTCGTCGCGCATCGGCCAGATGCGCAGCCAGTCGTCGCCCGCGTCGACCCGCGCGCCGAGCCGGCGCAGCTCGGTGAGCATGGCGTGGATGCGGTCGGTCTCCTTCACGCGCCAGCTGGCGATGCCGCCCAGGCGCGTCGGCGCATCGGCGAACAGGGCCGTCACCGCCAGGGTCATCGCCGCGTCGGGAATCGCCAGGCAGTCGATGTCGCCACCGGCCAGGCGCTCGCGGCCGGCTTGCAGGCCGCAGGCCTCGACCCAGCCGTCGCCCCAGCGCAGGCGGGCCCCGAGGCGTTCGAGCACGCGCGCGAACTCGACGTCGCCCTGCAGGCTCGACGCATCGATTCCGTGCACGCGCACCGGGCCGCCGCGGCCGTGCAGCCAACCGAGCACCCCGGCGGCCAGGAAGTAGGAGGCCGACGAAGCGTCGCCTTCCACGCGCAGCTGCCCGGGGCTGCGCAGCCGGGCGCCGGCGCGCAGCACGAAGCGTTGCCAGTCGTGGTTGTCGACGCGCACGCCGAAGCGCTCGAGCATGGCCAGGGTCAGCGCGACGTAGGGGCGCGAGATCAGCAGTCCGTCGACCTCGACCTCAATGTCGCGCTGGCTGCCCAGCAGCGGCAGGCTCAGCAGCAGCGCGGTGAGGAACTGGCTGGAGACGTCGCCGCGCACGCGCAGCGGCGCGTCGACGCGAGGCTCGCCGCGCCCGATGGCCAGCGGCGGGTAGCCGGGCTGGCCGCGGTAGTCGATCGCGCAACCGATGGCGCGCAGCGCGTCGACCAGGTCGCCGATCGGGCGCTCGTGCATGCGCGGCACGCCGCGCACGTGATAGTCGCCGCCCAGCAGCGCCAGCGCGGCGGTCAGCGGACGCACCGCGGTGCCGGCGTTGCCCAGGAACAGGTCCGCGCTGTCGCGCGGCAGGCGCGCGCCGCAACCGTGCACCAGCACCGGGCTGGAGGGGTCGCCGGGGCTGCCGTCCACGCGCACTCCCAGCGCGCGCAGCGCGTCGAGCATGACCCGGGTGTCGTCGGAGTCGAGCAGTCCGGCGAGTTCGGTGACGCCGTCGGCCAGCGCGGCCAGCAGCAGCACGCGATTGGAAATGCTCTTGGAGCCGGGCAGCTGCACGCTGCCCGCCGC
Source organism: Pseudomonadota bacterium (assembly GCA_021841865.1). GTDB lineage: Bacteria > Pseudomonadota > Gammaproteobacteria > Burkholderiales > Burkholderiaceae_C > Thiomonas_A. The sequence goes on along the minus strand of JAKCDM010000015.1, from coordinate 20,578 downwards.
CCCGATCAGGGGCGGCAGGTCGAGACAATCAGGTCGCGTCATCGGCGGGGGTCGGGGAGGCCCAGTCCTGGCGGGACTGGCTGGCCTGGCGGATCAGCGACTCGAGCACGCTCCAGTTGCCCTGGCGAAGCTGGGCCTCGAAACCGGCCACCGCCTGCTTGAACCATTGCAGCTGCTGCAGCACCTGGTCGGAGTTGGCCTGGAACACGTCGCGCCACATGGTCGGGTCGCTGCCGGCGATGCGCGTGAAATCGCGAAAGCCCGGTCCGGCCAGTTGCAGGAAACTGGGCCCGCGCGGCTGGCGGGCGACGGAATACACGTAGGCGAAAGCCAGCAGGTGCGGCAGGTGGCTGACCGCGGCGAACGCCGCGTCGTGCTCGGCCGGGTCCATCACCGAGACCACGCCGCCCAGCGCTTCCCAGACCTGGGTGGCGGCGTCGACGAAACGCGCGGGATTGGCCTGCAGCGGCGTGATGACCACGCGCCGGCCGTCGAACAGCGTGGTGCGCGCATGCTGCACGCCGCTGCGCTCGCTGCCGGCGATCGGGTGGCAGGGAACGAACTGCAGCGCCGCGCTGCCCAGCGCTTCCTGCGCCGCCTCGGCCACGTCGGCCTTGGTGCTGCCCACGTCGACCACCAGCGCGCTGCTGCCCAGGCCGTGACGGATCTGGCGCAGCAGCGGGCCGATCGCCGCCACGGGAACGGCCAGCACCACGAGGTCGGCCCCGGTGGCTGCCTGCAGCGCCGACTCGGCGCCATGGTCGATGACCCCGGCGGCGATGGCGGCCTGGATGGTCGACGGCGACTTGCTGTAGCCGACCACCTCGCGAGCCAGCGCGGCGCGCTTGGCGGCCAGCGCGAACGAGCCGCCCAGCAGCCCGACGCCAAGCACGGCCAGGCGCTGGAACTGCGGCGGCAGCGCCGCCTGCGACGGGGCCGTGGTGGCCATGGCGGAAGGAGGCGTGCCGTCCGCCGGCTTGCGCGAAGCCACGGTGCTCAAGCCAGCGCCTGGCGCAATGCGGCCAGGCAGCGCGAGTTCTCGGCCTCGGTACCCACCGAGATGCGCAGCCAGGCGCCGAGGCCGTAGTTGTCGACCGGGCGCACGATCACCCCGAGCGCGAGCATCGCGCGCGCCACGCGCGAGCCGGCGCCCGAGTCGTCGCCCACGCGCAGCAGCAGGAAGTTGCCATGCGACGGCACGCGCTGCAGTCCGAGTTCGTCGATTCCGGCCTCGAGCTGGCGCATGCCGGCACGGTTGACCTCGACCGAGCGGCGCACGAAGTCCTGGTCGCGAAGCGCCGCCAGCGCCGCCGCCTGCGCGGTGTTGCCGGTGTTGAACGCCGAGCGCACGCGGTTGAGCACGTCGATCAGCGCCGGTTGCGCGGCGCAGTACCCGATGCGCAGGCCCGCCAGTCCGTAGGCCTTCGAGAAGGTGCGCGACACCACCAGGTTCGGATGCCGCCGCAGCAGCTCCAGGCTGGAGCGTTGCAGCGAGTCGTCCAGGTACTCCACGTAGGCCTCGTCGAGCACGATGACCACGCGCTCGGGAACGCTGCGCACGAAGCGCTCGATCCGCTCCGGCGACGCCAGCGTGCCGGTCGGGTTGTTCGGGTTGGCCACGTACACCAGCCGGGTCGACGCGTCGATCGCCGCCGCCATGGCCGGCAGGTCGTGCCCGAACTCGCGCGCCGGGACCACGATGTGGCGTGCTGCGCGCTGCTGCACCGCGGACGCGTAGACCACGAAGCCGTACTGGGAGTAGACGCAGGAGTCGCCTTCGCCCAGCAGCGCGCGGGCGGCCATCTCCAGGATGTCGCTGGAGCCGTGGCCGAGGGCGACCCATGACGCGTCGACGCCGAGATGATCGGCCAGTGCCTGGCGCAGCTCGAAGGCGTCGTTGTCCGGGTAGCGCCCGGCCTCCGACGCGGCGTCGAGCATCGCCTGGCGGGCCGACGCGGACATGCCCAGCGGGTTTTCGTTGGAGGCCAGCTTGACGATGGCGCCGGGATCGAGCCCGAACTCGCGCGCGACCTCGGAAATCGGGCGGCCGCCGACATAGGGTTGAATGCTGCGCACCGATGCGGTGCCCCAGCTCGGGCTTTCACGAAGGACGGAGGACATACGGCTTGCGGTTCGGCAGGAAGCCAGGAATCAGTCCTGGCGGATGGGATACGAGCCCAGGTTCTTGAAAAACGCGCAATGCGCGCGCAGGGCCTCGAGCGCCGCGGCGACGTTGGGGTCGCCGGCGTGGCCCTCGATATCGACGTAGAACATGTACTCCCAGGCGCCGGAGCGAGCCGGGCGCGACTCGAAGCGGGTCATGCTCACGCCGTGCTCGGCCAGCGGCCGCAGCATGGCGACCACGGCACCGGCCACGTTGGGCACGGCCAGGATCAGGCTGGTGCGGTCGCGGCCGCTGCGACTCGGCGTTTCCGCGCCGAGCACGACGAAGCGCGTGCAATTGCCGACTTCGTCCTGGATGTGCGTGGCCGCCAGGCGCAAGCCGTACAGCGTCGCCGCGTGCTCGCCGGCGATGGCGCCCAGCGTGTCGTCGCCGGCGGCCACGCGCGCGGCCTCGGCGTTGCTGGACACGGCCCGGCGTTCCACGCCGGGCAGGTGGGTGTCGAGCCACTTGCGGCACTGCGACAGCGCCTGCGGGTGGGCGAGCACCGCGCGCAGTCCGTCGACGCCGTCGCGCAGGCGCAGCAGGTTGTGATGAATGGGCAGGCTGATCTCCCCGCACAGCTGCGCGGGTTGCGACAGCAGCAGGTCGAGGGTTCGCGACACGGCTCCCTCGGTGGAGTTCTCCAGCGGCACGACGGCGTGGCTGGTCGAGCCGCTGAGCTGGCTGTGGAACACCTCGTCGAGGTCGGCGCAGGCGACGAACTCGCAGCTGGAGCCGAAAAAGCGGCGCGCCGCCTGCTCGCTGTAGGTTCCCTCGGGGCCCAGGTAGGCGATTCGCTGCACGCCCTCGAGCGCGCGGCAGGCCGACATGATCTCGGTCCATACCGAGGCCAGGCTGGCGGCGTGCAGCGGGCCGGGGTTGGCCTGCTGCACCTTGCGCACGACCGCGAGCTCGCGCTCGGGCCGGAACACCGGCAGCCCCAGGCGGTGCTTGTGCTCGCCGATCTGCTGCGCCAGGCGGGCGCGCCGGTTCAGCAGATCGAGAATCTCGCGGTCGATGGCGTCGATGCGCTCGCGCAGCGGGGTCAGGGTGTCGGTATCGTCGGTGCTCATGCTGTTGCGGTGTGGGGCGGCGTGTCAGTGCCTGCGTTCGAAGTCGCGCATGTAGTCGACCAGCGCGCGCACTCCCGATTCGGGCATCGCGTTGTAGATGCTGGCTCGCATGCCGCCCACCGATTTGTGTCCCTTGAGCTGCAGCAGCCCGTGTTCGCGGGCGCCGTCGAGAAACGCCGCATCCAGCGATGCATCGCGCAGCTGGAACGGAACGTTCATGCGCGAGCGTACACCCGGCGCCACGCGGTTCACATACAGCGACGACGCATCGATGCAGTCGTACAGCAAGGCCGCCTTGCGCCGGTTGCGCTCGGCCACCGCCGCCAGCCCGCGCAGGTCGCCGTCGCGCTGGCGCCGGATCCACTGCAGCACCAGCCCGGCCAGGTAGATCGCGTAGGTCGGCGGTGTGTTGTACATCGAACGGTTGGCGTCGAGCACCGAGTAGTCGAAGGCGCTCGGGCAGGCCGGCAGCGCGTGGCCCAGCAGGTCGCGGCGCACGATGACCAGGGTCACTCCGGCCGGGCCGATGTTCTTCTGGGCCCCGGCGTAGATGCAGCCGTGCGCGGCCACGTCGAGCGGGCGCGACAGGATGTTCGACGACATGTCGGCGACCAGCGGCGGGGCGAAGCCTGCCGGGACGAAATCGAATTCCACGCCGTCGATGGTCTCGTTGCCGCAATAGTGCAGGTACGCGGCGTCGTCGCGTACCTGCCAGCTGGCGGGAGGCGGAATGTCCCGGAAGCCGTCGTCGGGCATCGCCGCGACATGCACGTCGCAGTACTTGCGCGCCTCGCGCTCGCTCTTGGCCGACCACGAGCCGGTGACCACGTAGTCGGCCCGCGCCCCGCGCGACAGGTTCAGCGGCACCAGGGCGTTCTGCGCCAGCGCGCCGCCCTGCGCGAACAGCACCGCGTAGTCGGCTGGAATCGCCAGCAGTTCGCGCAGGTCCGACTCGGCCTGCGCGAGGATGCTGCCGAAGGCTTCTCCGCGATGGCTCATTTCCATCACGCTCATTCCCGTGCCGTGCCAGTCGAGCATTTCGTCGGCGGCCTGGCGAAGCACCTCCTCGGGCATGGTCGCCGGACCGGCCGAGAAATTGAAGGGTCGGCGCGCTGCGTCAGGCATCGGCATCCCCGTCCTGCGCCGGCTCCGAAGGCTCCGCGGAGTCGTCGGCGACTGCCTGCGCGTCCGATTCGGCCACGCGCTGGATGCCGGTGAGCACCGCACCCTGGTCGAGCGCGATCAGTGTCACGCCCTGGGTGGCGCGGCCGAGTTCGCGGATTTCCGACACCCGCGTGCGCACCAGCACCCCGGTGTCGGTGATCAGCATGATCTCGTCGTCGGCGCGCACCAGGCAGGCGGCGACCACCTTGCCGTTGCGCTCGCTGGTCTGGATCGCGATCATGCCCTTGGTGCCGCGGCCATGGCGCGTGTACTCGACGATCGACGTGCGCTTGCCGAAGCCGTTCTCGGTGGCCGTGAGCACGCTCTGCGTCTCGTCCTCGGCGACCAGCATCGCGATCACGCTCTGCCCGGACTCCAGGTTCATGCCGCGCACGCCGCGCGCCTCGCGCCCCATCGGACGCACGTCGTTCTCGTCGAAGCGCACGGCCTTGCCGGCGTCGGAGAACAGCATCACGTCATGCTTGCCGTCGGTGATGGCCACGCCGACCAGGTAGTCGTCGTCGTCGAGCGCGCAGGCGATGATGCCGGCCGTGCGCCGGTTGGCAAACGCCGACAGCGGGGTCTTCTTGACCGTGCCCTGGGCCGTCGCCATGAACACGAAGTGGTCCTCGTCGAAGGTCTTCACCGGCAGCACGGCGGTGACCTTCTCGCCTTCGCCCAGCGGGAACAGGTTGACCAGCGGTCGCCCGCGCGAGCCGCGCCCGCCCTGCGGGGCCTCGTACACCTTCATCCAGTACACGCGCCCACGGTTGGAAAAGCACAGCAGCATGTCGTGGGTGTTGGCGACGAACAGGCGGTCGATCCAGTCGTCCTCCTTGGTGCCGGTGGCCAGCTTGCCGCGGCCGCCGCGGCGCTGCGCGCGGTACTCCAGCACCGGCTGGCTTTTCACGTAGCCCACGTGCGAGATCGTGACCACCATCTCCTGCGGGGCGATCAGGTCCTCCACGTCGAGCTCGGTGGCGTTGGGCTCGATGGTCGAGCGCCGCGCGTCGTTGAACTCGGTCTTCAGCGCCGTCAGTTCGTCGGCGATGATCTGGGTGATGCGCTCCGGGCGGGCGAGGATGTCCAGCAGATCGGCGATCTGGTCCATCACGTCCTTGTATTCCTGCACGATCTTGTCCTGCTCCAGGCCGGTCAGGCGCTGCAGTCGCATCTGCAGGATTTCCTGCGCCTGCACGTCGGACAGCCGGTAGCCGTCGTCCTTCAGGCCGTAGCGCGTGTCCAGGTCGGCGGGCTGGAAATCCCGCGCCGAACCCTCGACGCGCGCCAGCATCGCGCGCGCCTCTCCCGGCTGCCAGACCTCGCCCAGCAGGCGCTCGCGCGCCACCGGCGGTGTGGGGGCGGTCTTGATCAGCTCGATCATGCGATCGAGGTTGGCCAGCGCCACCGCAAGGCCCTCGAGCACGTGCCCGCGCTCGCGCGCCTTGCGCAGCTCGAACACGCTGCGCCGCGTGATCACCTCGCGCCGGTGCTGCAGGAAGCTCTGCAGCATCTGGCGCAGGTCCAGCAGACGTGGCTGGCCATCGACCAGGCACACCATGTTGACTCCGAAGGTGTCCTGCAGCTGGGTCTGCTTGTAGAGCTTGTTGAGCACAACCTCGGCCAACTCGCCGCGCTTGAGCTCGATGACCACGCGCATGCCCGACTTGTCGGACTCGTCCTGGATGTGGCTGATGCCGTCGATCTTCTTCTCGCGCACCAGCTCGGCGATGCGCTCGAGCAGCGTGCGCTTGTTGACCTGGTAGGGCAACTCGTCGACGATGATGGCCTGGCGCTGGCCGCGGTCGATGTCCTCGAAGTGGCAGCGCGCGCGCATCACCACGCGCCCGCGCCCGGTGCGATAGGCCTCGCGCACGCCCGACAGGCCGTAGATGATCCCGGCGGTGGGGAAGTCCGGCGCCGGGATGAACTGCATCAGCGCCTCGACGTCGGCCTGCGGGTTGCGGAGCAGGTGCTGGCAGCCGTCGATGATTTCCCCGAGGTTGTGCGGGGGAATATTCGTCGCCATGCCCACCGCGATCCCGGCCGAGCCGTTGAGCAGCAGGTTCGGGATGCGCGCCGGCAGCACCAGCGGCTCCTGCTCCGACGCGTCGTAGTTGGGACCGAAGTCGACCGTTTCCTTGTCGATATCGGCGAGCATCTCGTGCGCGATCTTGGCAAGACGGATTTCGGTATAACGCATCGCAGCCGCGTTATCCCCGTCGACCGAGCCGAAATTGCCCTGGCCGTCGACCAGCATGTAACGCAGTGAAAAATCCTGCGCCATGCGAACAATGGTGTCATACACCGACTGATCGCCATGCGGGTGGTATTTACCGATCACGTCGCCGACGATGCGCGCCGATTTCTTGTAGGGACGGTTCCACGAGTTGGCCAGTTCGTGCATCGCGAACAGCACGCGCCGATGCACGGGCTTGAGGCCGTCGCGCACATCGGGCAGGGCGCGGCCGACGATCACGCTCATCGCGTAATCGAGATAGGAACGGCGCATCTCTTCTTCCAGACTGACTGGAAGGGTTTCTTTGGCGTACACGGACATGCTGGACCCGGAGCGTGCACCGTACCGGACTGGGCCGGACGGTCGCAGTCAAAAATCAAGCGGACAATGGTAACAGCGCGGCCCGGCGTGCCCGTTGCCGCGGCGCCTGGCCGGCCGCCGGCGACGCGTGAGCAGCGGCTAGCTCGGCGATCCCCGGGCAGGGGAATGCAACACGCCCGTTTTGTGGCAAAATTGCCACGCAGGCGCGGTCTCATCGATTTGCCGCGCAAGGGTTGTCCCTCGCTTGCTCGGGAAGCGCCGAGTACGATAGAGCAGTGATTCCCACTTTGGAGAGAAAGAACATGATCAAAGCCCACTCCCTCGCAAAACTCCTGATCGCCTCCGCGCTGGTGGCTGCCAGCAGCGGCGCCTTCGCGCAGAGCAGCACTCGCGTCGACAACTGGGTCAGCCCCTTCGGGCAGACCTGGAAGAGCGGCACCGGCCTGTGCTGGCGCGACAACTTCTGGACCCCCGCCACCGCGGCCACCGGATGCGATGGCGCGATCGTCGCCAAGGCCGCCCCGGCTCCCGCTCCGGCACCCGCCGCCGAGCCGGCCCCGGCCCCGATGCCAGCTCCGGCTCCGGTGCCCACCAGCGAGAAGGTCAGCTACTCGGCCGACGCCTTCTTCCATTTCGACAAGGCCACGCTGCTGCCCGCCGGCAAGCAGGCCCTGGACGAGCTGGCGCAGAAGATCAAGGACGTGAACCTGGAAACCGTGATCTCCACCGGCTACACCGATAGCTTCGGCAGCGTTGCCTACAACCTCAAGCTGTCCCAGCGTCGTGCGATGGCGGTGAAGAACTACCTGGTCAGCCAGGGAATCCCCGCCGACAAGATCTACATCGAAGGCAAGGGCAAGACCGACTTCCGCGTCGATCCGAAGAGCTGCCACGGCAGCTTCAAGCAGCGCGTGGCCTGCCAGGCGCCGAACCGCCGCGCGGTGGTCGAGATCGTCGGCAGCCACACCGTGATGAAGACCCCGGCCGACCAACAGCAGTAATCCTGCGGGCCATGCCGGCCACCGGCCGGGCTCTCGGGCCCGGCCGTGCAGCCCCGCCAGTGCGGGGCTTTTTTGTTCCCCGCCTGCCGCTGGCATACTCGGGAAATTCCGCAACATCCGCGTCACGACCATGCATACCAACTCGGATTCCGCCGAACTGAACAAATTCGCCGAGGCGGCGCACCGATGGTGGGACTTCGACGGCGAGTTCAAGCCCCTGCACGACATCAACCCGCTGCGAGTCGAGTGGATCGCGTCGCATGCGCAGCTGGCAGGGCGCCAGGTGCTCGACATCGGCTGCGGTGGCGGCATCCTGTCGGAGGCGCTGGCCGCGCGCGGCGCGCAGGTCACCGGGATCGACCTGGCCGAGCGCGCGCTGAAGGTGGCGCGCATGCACGCGGTGGAGTCCGGGCTCGAGCCCCGCTACGAGCTGATCAGCGCCGAGCAGATCGCCGGCGAGCGCCCGCAGGCCTTCGACCTCGTGTGCTGCATGGAAATGCTCGAGCATGTGCCCGATCCGGCCTCGGTGGTGCGCGCAGCGGCCACGCTGGTGCGCCCCGGGGGCTGGGTGTTCTTTTCCACCATCAACCGCAACTTCAAGTCCTTCGCGCTGGCCATCGTCGGCGCCGAATACCTGCTGCGCCTGCTGCCGCGCGGAACCCACGAATACGCCCGCTTCATCCGCCCCAGCGAACTGGCGGCCTGGGCGCGCGAGGCCGGGCTCGAATGCGTCGAGTTCCGCGGCCTCGAGCCCGAGCTGCTGCGCGGCGGCTGGCGCCTGGATCGCGGCGTGGACGTGAACTATTTCCTCGCCTGCAGGCGCGAAGCATGAACCCGAGCACCCAGCCCGCACCAGCTGCCTCGCGCGCACCTTACCGCAGCGTGCTGTTCGATCTCGACGGCACGCTGGTCGACAGCGCGCCCGATCTCGCCGGCGCCGTCAACCGCATGCGCCGCGAGCGCGGGCTCGACGAGCTTGCGCTGCAGCGCCTGCGTCCGATGGCCTCGCACGGCGCGCGCGGGCTGCTGCAGGAAGGCCTGGGAGCCGGACCGCAGGACCCCGACTGGAAGTCCCTGCGCGACGAATTCCTGCGCAACTACGAATCGGCCATCTGCGTGCACACGCGGCTGTTCGACGGCGTCGCGCAGTTGCTGGAGGAACTGCAGCGGCGCGGAATCGCGTGGGGCATCGTGACCAACAAGCTGGAGCGCTACACCAGCGCGCTGCTGCGCGAGCTCGACTTCGGCGTGCCGCCCGGCTGCGTGGTCAGTGGCGACACCACACCGCGTGCCAAGCCGGCGCCGGACCCGCTGCTGCACGCGGCGGCCGAACTGGGAATCGACCCCGCCAGCTGCCTGTATCTGGGCGACGACCTGCGCGACGTGCAGGCGGCGCTGGCCGCCGGGATGGATGCCGGCGCCGCGGCCTACGGCTACGGGGGTGAGGAGGCATCACGCCTGTGGGGCGCGCATCACGTGCTGAACAGTCCGAGCGAATTGCTGGCGCTGCTGTGAGCCCGAGCAGGCCTCAGCGCCCGGGGCGCCGCGCCGACTTGGGCCGGAAGGCCGCGCAGACCTCGGGGTCGGTTTCCAGATAGGGCCCGCCGATCAGGTCCACGCAATAGGGGACCGCGGCGAACACTCCGCTCACTGCGGGCCTGCCGTCGGCGTCGCGCAGGCCCTCGAGGGTTTCGCGAATCGACTTCGGCTGTCCCGGCAGGTTCAGGATCAGCGCCTTGCCGCGGATCACGCCGACCTGGCGGGACAGGATCGCGGTGGGCACGAAATGCAGGCTGATGCGGCGCATTTCCTCGCCGAAGCCGGGCAGTACACGGTCGGCGACGTCGAGCGTGGCCTCCGGCGTGACGTCACGCGGGGCCGGGCCGGTACCGCCGGTGGTCAGCACCAGGTCGCAGGCCTGCTCGTCGACCAGCTCGCGCAGCGTGGCGGCGATTCCCGCGCGCTCGTCCGGAATCAGGCGCTCGCTGAAGCGCAGCGGGTTGCGCAGCGCGCGCTGCAGCCACTCCCGCAGCGACGGAAGCCCCTGGTCGGCATAGACGCCGCTGGAGGCGCGGTCGCTGATCGAGACCAGGCCGATGTGCGCCGGCTCGGGCGCGCCGGGTGCCAGCTCAGTCTGCGGGGTCGGTGTCGGGGTCGAATGCGGGCTCGGGGTCTGCGTCATGGTCGCTGGATTCGAACAGGTCCTTGAGGTGTTGGTACAGCGCGCGGGAATGCCGCGGCGGCTTGCCTGCGGCACGTTCCGCGCGCGCCGCGCGTATGCACTGGCGCAATTCCTGGATGGGCGCCCCGGCATGCTCGCGCACCAGCTCGGCAAGCGCCGCATCGTCGCTCAGCAGGCGCTCGCGCCAGTCCTCGAGCGCATGCATGCGGGCGACAGCGGCGCGGCTGTCTCCGGTCGCGTCGGCAAGCGCCTGGCGCAGCGGCTGCGCGTCGACCTTGCGCATGAGCTTGCCGATGTACTGCGCGTGGCGGCGCTTGGCCTCGAAGCTGCGCAGGCCGGAGTGCTCGCGCAGCGCGTCGCGCAGCGTGTCGGGAACGTCCAGCACGTCGATGCGCGCGCGCGGCAGCTGCGCCAGTTGCTCCCCGAGCTGCTGCAGCTCGAGCATTTCGCGCTTGCGCTGGCTCTTGCTCGGGCCGAGCTCGGGCTCGTGCTCTGCTGCGTCCTGGTGCGCGCCATGCGCTTGCTGCGGAAAAGTCGGCGATTTCATCCGCCGGTATTATCGTCGGCTGCAGGCCTGCTGCGCGACGAGCCGTCGCGCAGGCGTCGTGCGCCCGCCTCACCCCTTCAACTCATCAGGTCATCCGTGGGTCATTTCGCATACACCAAGCATGATTTCCAGGAGCTCGCCGAGCTTGCGCTGCGCGAGGCGCGCCAGGCCGGAGCGAGCGATGCGGCGGTCGAGGTCTCCGAAGGCCAGGGACTGAGCGTCAACGTGCGCCTCGGGCGTGTCGAGCAGGTGGAACACAACACCGACAAGGTGCTCGACATCAGCGTGTACGCCGGCCAGCGCCGGGGCCACGCCAGCACCTCGGACTTCTCCGCCCAGGCGATTCGCAGCACCGCGCGCGCCGCCTTCGACATCGCCCGCTACACCGCGGAGGACGATTGCGCGGGCCTGCCCGAAGCCGAACTGCTGGCCTCGGGCGCGCGCGACCCCAAGCTCTACCACCCCTGGGACCCCAGCGTGGAGCAGGCGGCGGAACTGGCGCGTCGCGCGGAGGACGCGGCCTTCGCCACCGACCGGCGCATTCGCAACAGCGAGGGCGCGTCGGTGTCGGCGCAGCACATGCATTTCGTGCTTGCCAACAGCCGTGGCTTCAGCAACGGCTACGCGACCAGCCGCCACAGCCTGTCGTGCGTGCCGATCGCCGGTCGCGGCGACGACATGCAGCGCGACTATTGGTGGAGCAGCCGGCGCGATGCTTCGCAGCTGGCGTCGCCCGAGGCGCTGGGTCGCTACGCCGCCGAGCGCTCGCTGTCGCGCCTGAAGGCACGCAAGATGGCCACCGGGCAATACCCGGTGCTGTTCGAGGCGCCTCTGGCCGCCGGCCTGATCGGCTCGCTGGTTCACGCCGCCAGCGGCGGCGCGCTGTACCGCAAGTCCTCGTTCCTGGTCGACCACCTGGGCAAGCAGGTGATGGCCCCGCACCTGGACCTGCTCGAGGACCCGCGCGTGCCCGACGGGATGGGCAGCGCGCCTTTCGACGACGAGGGGGTGCGCACGCAGCGCCGCCGAGTCGTGCGCGGCGGCGTGCTGGAGGGCTATTTCCTGTCCACCTACTCGGGGCGCAAGCTCGGCATGCCGAGCACCGGCAACGCCGGCGGATCGCACGACCTGAGGCTGAGCAGCCGGCTCACGCGCGCCGGCGACGACCTGCCGCAAATGCTGCGCAAGCTCGACCGCGGCCTGTTCGTCATCGAGCTCATCGGCCACGGCATCAACTACGTCACCGGCGACTACTCGCGCGGCGCGATGGGGTTCTGGGTCGAGGCAGGGCGCATCAGCCACCCGGTGCACGAAATCACCATCGCCGGCAATCTGCGCGACATGCTGCTGGGAATTCGCGCAGTCGGCGCCGACGTGCACGCCAGCGGCAGCCGCCGTACCGGCTCGATCCTCGTCGAGTCGATGACCATCGCCGGCAGCTGAGCGCCGTGCCGGCCAGGGCCGGCGCGGCCTGGCCACTCAGCGCGCGGCGCGCCGCTCGTACAGCGCGAAGTCGTACGCCGGCAGGCCTTCGCGGGCCTCGTGGTGCTCGCGGCTGACTTGCTCGAAATCCTCGCGCGGCCAGTCGGGGAAGCGCACATGCCCGTCGGGCTGCGCGTCGATCTCGGTCAGCCAAAGGCGGTGCGCCAGCGGCAGCGCGTCGGCGTAGACCTGCGCGCCGCCGATCACGAACACCTCGGGCGCTTCGGCGCACAAGGCCAGCGCCTCGGCGAGCGATGCCGCCGTCTCGGCGCCGTCGGCCTGCCACGCCTGCCGGCGCGTGATGACGATGTTGCGCCTGCCGGGAAGCGCACGCCCGATCGACTCCCAGGTGCGCCGCCCCATGATGATCGGGTGGCCGTGGGTGATTTTCTTGAAATGCGCCAGGTCGGCCGGAATGTGCCAGATCAGCGCGTTGTCGCGACCGATCACGCCGTTGCTGGCGACGGCGGCGATCAGGCTGACGCGCGTGGGGGTCGGGGAGGGCATGGTGCGGGCGCGCGCCGGGGCGGGGTGGGTCAGACGGCCACCGGCGCCTTGATCGGCGGGTGGTGCAGGTAATCGACCAGCTCGAAGTCGCTCGGCTGGTACGCGAACAGGCTGTCGGGCCGGCGCAGCAGGCGCAGGCGCGGAGGGGCGAACGGGGGCCGCGACAACTGCAGGCGCACCTGCTCGAAATGGTTGTGATAGATGTGGCAGTCGCCGCCGCTCCAGATGAACTCGCCGACGTCGAACCCGCATTGCTCGGCCACCATGTGGGTCAGCAGGCTGTAGCTGGCGATGTTGAACGGCACGCCGAGGAACAGGTCGGCGCTGCGCTGGTACAACTGGCAGCTCAGGCGCGGGAGCCCGCCGTCGACTGCCGGGGCGACGTAGAACTGGAACATCACGTGGCAAGGCGGCAGCGCCATGCGAGCGATCTCCGCGACGTTCCACGCGCTGACCAGGTGGCGCCGGGAATCCGGATTGCGCCGCAGCCCGTCGACGAGCTGGGAGATCTGGTCGACCTGCGAGCCGTCTGGGGCCGGCCACGAGCGCCATTGCACGCCGTACACCGGTCCGAGCTCGCCCTGCGCGTCGGCCCACTCGTCCCAGATGGTCACGCCGTGCTCGTGCAGGTAGGCGATGTTGCTGTCGCCGCGCAGGAACCACAGCAACTCGACGACGATGCTCTTGAAATGCACCTTCTTGGTGGTCACCAGCGGGAAGCCCTGGCGCAGGTCGAAGCGCAGCTGCGCGCCGAAGCGGCTGCGCGTGCCGGTTCCGGTGCGATCGGCCTTGTCGGCGCCCTCGCGCAGCACCAGGCGCAACAGGTCTTCGTAGGGAGTGCTCAGCATGTCGGCGAGTGCCTCGGGATGCGCGCCGCCCGCGGTCGCGGGGTCGGCCTAATATGCAAGCCATGCATCGTACCTGCAGCCCCGCCGCGCACGCCATGCCCGAACTCCAGCAACCTCGACTCGAATCCGTATCCTGCCTGCACCCCGGCGGCCTGCACCGCATGGCCTACTGGGAATGGGGCGAGCCCGACAACCCCGACGTGGTCGTGTGCGTGCACGGCCTGTCGCGCCAGGGGCGCGACTTCGACCGCCTGGCGCGCGCGTTGAGCCCGCGCTTTCGCGTGGTGTGCCCGGACGTGGCCGGGCGCGGGCGCTCGCAGTGGCTGGCGCCCGAGCACTACCAGGTCCCGCAGTACGTGGCCGACATGGTGAGCCTGCTGGCACGCCTGCGCGCCAGCCGCGTCGGCTGGGTCGGCACGTCGATGGGCGGCCTGATCGGCATGGCGCTGGGCGGGCTGGCCGACAGCCCGGTGAACGCGATGGTGCTCAACGACATCGGGCCGGCCATCGCCGAGGCCGGGCTGCGGCGCATCGGCGCCAACCTGGCGCAGCGCATGGAGTTCGCCAGCGTCGACGACGCGGCCGACTACCTGTGGTCGGTGTCGACCGGCTTCGGCAGCCACAGCCGCGAGGACTGGCTGGAGCTGTGCCGCCCGATGCTGGTGCCGCGCCCCGAAGGCGGCGTGCGCCTGCACTACGACCCGCGCATCATGCAGGGCTTCGCCGCGCTGGCCGCGCCGCAGGCGGCGCAGGCGGTGGCCGCCGGCGAGCAGGCCATGTGGGCGCTGTACGACCGGATCCAGGCACCCACGCTGGTGCTGCGCGGCGTGGACTCGGACATTCTCAGCGCGGGCACCGCGCAGGCCATGCGCGCGCGCGGGCCGCGCGCCGACCTGATCGAGTGGCCCGATGTCGGGCATGCGCCGACCCTGGTGAGCGCGCAGCAGATCGAGCCCGTGCAGGACTTCCTGGCGCGGCATCTTCCACCGCGTTGATGCAGCCAGCGCAGCCGATGTCAGCGTCCCAAGCCCCACCCGCGCCGCAGGACCTGCTGGCGCGAGCACGCGCGTTCAGCGCCCCGCTGCTCGACGAGGTGCTGCTCGACAGCGGCGAGCCCGCGCTGCAGCACGCCGACGCGGTGCAGGCGATCCTGGCCGCCATCGGTGCCGACGAGCCCACGCGCGCGGCGTCGTGGCTGACCCTGGCCGCCGGGCAGCTCGCCAAGCCCGAGGAACAGCTGGGCAAGGCCTTCGGGCGCGACAACGCACGACTGGCCGTCGAGGGACGCAAGCTGATGGAGGTGTTTCGCGTCGCGCGCCAGCGCGTGGCCACCGGCGGCGACGTTCCCACCGAGCACCGGGAGATGCTGCGCCGGCTGCTGCTGGCCATGTCCGAGGACCTGCGGGTGATCCCGCTGCGCCTGGCGTCGCGGCTGCAGTCGCTGCGCTATTTCACCAGCGCCGGCGTGCGCCCGAGCGACGATTTCGTGCAGTCGTCGCTGCAGATCTGGGCGCCGCTGGCCAACCGGCTCGGGCTGTGGCAGGTCAAGTGGGAGATCGAGGACCTGGCGTTTCGCCTCGATCGCCCGGCCGAATACGCGCGGATCTCGGATTGGATGCGCCACCGAGGCGCCGAGCACGAGGCGCTGATCGCGCAGGCCAGCGCGCAGGTGCGCGACGCGCTGGGCCGGCAAGGCATCGACGCCGCGATCAGCGGCCGGCGCAAGCATGCCTACAGCATCTGGCGCAAGATGCAGGGCAAGTCCCTGGAGCTCGACCAGGTGATGGACCTGCTGGCGCTGCGCATCGTGGTCGATACCGTCGACCAGTGCTATGCCGCGCTGGGCGTGGTGCACGAATCATGGAGCGCGCTCGATGCCGAGTACGACGACTACATCGCACGCCCGAAGGCCAACGGCTACCAGTCGCTGCACACCGTGGTGCGAGGCCCGCGCGATCTGCCGCTGGAAATCCAGATCCGCACCCGCGCGATGCACGAGCATGCCGAGCAGGGCGTGGCCGCGCACTGGGCCTACAAGGAAGCCGGCGCGCAGGGCTACAAGGGCGTGGTGGCGGCGTCGCGCTTCGACGCCAAGGTCGCGCTGGCGCGCCAGCTGATGGCATGGCGCGGCGAGCTGGCCGGCGCGGGCGGGGCCGGAGCGAGCGCCAATCCCTTCGACGACCGCGTGTACGTGATGACCCCGCAGGCGCGCATCATCGAGCTCGAGGCCGGCAGCACGGCGGTGGATTTCGCCTATGCCGTGCATACCGATCTGGGGCACCGCTGCCGCGGCGCGCGCGTGGACGGAGCGCTGGTGCCGCTGAACACGCCGCTGCGCAGCGGGCAGACGGTGGAAATCGTCGCCGCCAAGCAGGGCGGGCCGTCGCGCGACTGGCTCAATCCCGAACTGGGTTTCCTGCACACCGCACGCGCCCGCGCCAAGGCGCGGGCATGGTTCAACGCCCAGGCGCTGGAACAGACCATCGCGGGCGGGCGGGCGCAGATCGACAAGCTGCTGCAGCGCGAAGGGCGCACCGGCATGAGCCTGCAGGAGCTGGCGGCCGGCCTCGGGCTGCGCAGCCCGGAGCAGTTGTTCGAGCGCGTCGGCAGCGAGAGCCTGCCGCTGCGCCAGGTGGAGAATTTCCTGCGCGCCGGTCAGCCGTCGGCGGCCGCCGACGAGCTCGCGCTGCGGGCCGCGAAGGCGCAGCCGGGCGGCGTGCTGGTGGTCGGAGTGGACGCGCTGCTGACCCAGCTCGCGGGCTGTTGCAAGCCCGCGCCGCCGGACGCGATCTGCGGCTTTGTCACCCGTGGCCGCGGCGTATCGGTGCATCGTGCCGACTGCAGCAATGCGCGCCACCTGCGCCAGCGTCACCCCGAGCGCGTGATCCCGGTGACCTGGGGGGCACGCAACGACGGCGTGTTCGCGGTCGACTTGATGGTGGAGGCACAGGACCGCCACGGCTTGCTGCGCGACATCTCCGAGGTGTTCTCGAAGCAGAAGCTCAATGTCATCGGCGTGCGCACGCAAAGCCGCGGCGACAGCGCCCACATGATGTTCACGGTCGAGCTGCCCGGACTGGAGGCGCTGCCCGCGGCGCTGACCCAGTTGCGCGAGGTCGCCGGGGTGCGGCGCGCGGCGCGCCGCTGAAGCGGCGATGCGCGCGGCACTTGCCGCGAAGCCCCGGCTGCGTGATATGATTGCTGTTTTGCAGGCGGTTAGCTCAGATGGTTAGAGCGCTTGCTTGACATGCAAGAGGTCGTTGGTTCGATTCCAATACCGCCTACCAGTTTTCCGAAGGTTTTTCCCGAGCCGCCCGCGCTGCATTTGCTGGTCGGGCCGCCGATGTGTCGCGCAGGACGTTCTTGATGCGAACCGATGACAAGAGTGCGGCGTGACCGCACTTTTTTGTCGTCCGTAATTTGCGCACCATGCTGAATATCACGCTACCCGACGGTTCGCGCCGCAGTTTCGACGGCCCGGTCACGCTGGCCGAAGTGGCCGCGAGCATCGGCCCCGGCCTGGCCAAGGCCGCGCTGGCGGCGAAGGTCGACGAGCGACTGGTCGATCTCAGCCACAGGCTCGACGACGGGCTCGACGTGCGCGTGAGCATCGTCACCGCCAAGGACCCCGAGGGCCTGGAGATCCTGCGCCACTCGACAGCCCACCTGCTGGCCTACGCGGTCAAGGAGCTGTTCCCGCAAGCCCAGGTCACGATCGGCCCGGTGATCCAGGACGGCTTCTACTACGACTTCGCGTACAAGCGCCCGTTCACCCCCGAGGACCTGGCTGCCATCGAGCAGCGCATGGCGCAACTCGCCGCGCGCGACGAGCCGGTGCAGCGCCGCGTGCTGCCGCGCGACCAGGCCATCGCCTTCTTCGAAGGCCAGGGCGAGCGCTACAAGGCCGAGATCATCCGGGACATCCCGGCCGGAGAAGAGGTCTCGCTGTACACCGAGGGCGGCTTCACCGACCTGTGCCGCGGCCCCCACGTGCCGTCGACCGGGCGCCTGCAGGTGTTCAAGCTGATGAAGGTGGCCGGCGCCTACTGGCGCGGCGACCAGCGCAACGAGCAGTTGCAGCGAATCTACGGCACCGCGTGGGCGCGCAAGGAAGACCAGGCTGCCTACCTGCACCGCCTGGAGGAGGCCGAGAAGCGCGACCACCGCCGCCTCGGGCGCGAGCTCGACCTGTTCCACTTCCAGGACGAGGCGCCGGGGCTGGCCTTCTGGCACCCCAAGGGCTGGCAGATCTGGCAGGCGGTCGAGCAGTACATGCGCCGCGTGTACCGCGAAAGCGGCTACCACGAGGTGCGGGCGCCGCAAGTGCTCGACGTGAGCCTGTGGAAGAGGTCCGGGCACTGGGACAACTACCAGGAGAACATGTTTTTCACCGAGTCGGAAAAGCGCGAATACGCGCTCAAGCCGATGAACTGCCCCGGACATGTGCAGATTTTCAACGCCGGGCTGCGCAGCTACCGCGACCTGCCGCTGCGCTATGGCGAGTTCGGGGCCTGCCACCGCAACGAGCCCTCCGGGGCGCTGCACGGGCTGCTGCGCGTGCGCGGCTTCACGCAGGACGACGGGCATATCTTCTGCACCGAGGACCAGATCGAGTCCGAGGTGGCGGCCTTTCATCGCCAGGCGATGAAGACCTACGCCGACTTCGGCTTCAGCGACATCGCGCTGAAGATCGCGTTGCGCCCGGAAAAGCGCATCGGCGGCGACGAGGTGTGGGACAAGGCCGAGGCCGCGTTGCGCGACGCGCTGCGCGGCTGCGGCGTGGAATGGACCGAGCTGCCGGGCGAGGGCGCGTTCTACGGGCCGAAGATCGAATACCACATGCAGGACTCCATCGGCCGCGCGTGGCAGGTGGGTACCATGCAGGTCGACTTCATGATGCCCGAGCGCCTCGACGCGTCCTACGTCGACGAACACTCGACGCGTCGGCGCCCGGTCATGCTGCACCGCGCTATCGTCGGCTCGATGGAGCGTTTCATCGGCGTGCTGATCGAGCACCACGCGGGCGCGCTTCCGCTGTGGCTGGCGCCGGTCCAGGCGGTGGTCATGAGCATCACCGACGACTCCGCGGAATATGCTGCGCACGTGGCACAAAGGCTGCAAAAACAAGGCCTTAGAGTCGAGTGTGATTTGCGCAACGAAAAGATCAGCTATAAAATCCGCGAACATTCGTTGCAGAAAATTCCTTACCTGCTCGTCGTGGGAGACAAGGAACGAGCCAGCGAGTCGGTTGCCGTGCGTGCGCGTGGCAACCGCGACCTGGGGGTTCTCGGGCTGTCCGACCTCGAACAACGCCTTCGTGCCGAGCTCGAGCAAGCACTGTCCCGGTAGTGGCAGCCGTGCACGGCATGCGCTACGAGTCGACCACGCGACTTTCCTGAAAGGCTGAACCATCGCTACGCTACAGAGCCGCAACGCCCCGGAGAAAAGGGCCCACCGCCTGAATCGTGAAATCAACGTCCCCGAGGTCCGCCTGTCCGGTCCGGAAAACGAGGCGCTGGGAATCGTCTCCATCGGCGAGGCCCTGCGCCTGGCCGAGGAAAGTGGGGTCGACCTGGTAGAGATTGCCGCGACCGCCAGCCCGCCCGTGTGCCGGCTGATGGATTACGGCAAGTTCAAGTACCAGGAGCAAAAGCGCTCGCACGAGGCCAAGCTCAAGCAGAAGCAGATCCAGATCAAGGAGGTCAAGTTCCGGCCTGCCACCGACGAGGGCGACTACCAGATCAAGTTGCGCAATCTCAAGCGCTTCCTGGACGACGGTGACAAGGCCAAGGTCTCGCTGCGCTTCCGCGGGCGCGAGATCACCCACCAGGAAATCGGCATGCGCCTGCTCGAGCGCCTGCGCGACGACCTCGAGGCACATGCTCAGGTCGAGCAGATGCCTCGCCTGGAGGGCAGGCAGATGATCATGGTGCTGGCGCCCCGCAAGAAGAAGTAGGCGGGAGTACCGGCGGCGTCGCGGCAGGCCCCCGCGACGCGGCGAGAGCATCCGCGACCATGGCTTCGGCCATGGCGTGGGCCCCGGCGGCGGCCCGGTTCGAACCGGGCCGTTGTCGATTCCAAGTGCGCACAGGCTCAAGTTCCGCTGCGGCGGGCGCCCGTGCACATGTTCATTCCAACGGAGCAATACATGCCCAAGATGAAAACCAAGAAAAGCGCTGCCAAGCGCTTTCGCGTCCGGCCGGGTGGCTCGGTCAAGCGCGGCCAGGCCTTCAAGCGCCACATCCTGACCAAGAAGACGACCAAGAACAAGCGTCATCTGCGCGGCAGCACCGAGGTGCATGCCACGAACATGGGCCATATCGCCCAGATGATGCCCTTCGCCTGAGCCGCCGGCTCTCGCGTCGTCTTCCCGTATTCGGTAAAGGAGTTTTCAGATGCCTCGCGTCAAACGTGGTGTAACGGCTCGCGCCCGCCACAAGAAGGTGCTCGACCAGGCCAAGGGTTTCCGCGGCCGTCGCAAGAACGTATTCCGTATCGCCAAGCAGGCGGTGATGAAGGCAGGCCAGTACGCCTACCGCGACCGCCGTGCCAAGAAGCGTGAATTCCGCGCGCTGTGGATCACGCGCATCAACGCCGCCGTGCGCGAGCTGGGCATGAGCTACAGCGTGTTCATGAACGGCATGAAGAAGGCCTCGATCGACATCGACCGCAAGGTGCTGGCCGACATGGCGGTGCACGACAGCGCCGCGTTCGGCAAGATCGTCGAGGCGGTGCGGGCGAAGCTGGCCTGAGCCAGGCTCGAGCAGCGCGCCGCGCGGCGCGCTGCACCCCGCGACAGGCCTGGTGAACCCGGGCCTTTTTTCACGCCGACGCACGGCGCCGGCTGGATGGGTTCGGTTTTGCGATGACCACGCGATGACTCGGTGATGAGCACGAATACGCAACTGCAGGAACTGGTGCAACAGGCGCGCGAGCAGTTCGAGGCCAGCGCCACGGCCGCCGATCTGGAAAACGCCAAGGCCCGCTACCTGGGCAAGTCCGGCGCGATCACCGCGCTGATGAAGGATCTGGCCAGGCTGCCCCCCGAGC
>JAKCDM010000117.1 GCA_021841865.1 Pseudomonadota bacterium | reverse complement strand
GTAGCGTTCCCAGGCCTGGCGGCGGCTTTGCAGCGGAGCGCGCCCGGTGGCCAGGTAGTTCTCGCGGGCCAGCCTTCGCTGTCGCGGGCTCATGTGCACCCATTCGACCATGCGGCGATGCAGCATCTCGCGCTGCTGCGGATTCATCGCGGAGTAGCGCGATGCGATGTTGAGCCACTTGCGGCGCCGGTCCGGCGAGAAGCGGGCCCATTCGTCCTTCAGCGGCGCCAGCGCCTCGCGCTGCATCGGGCTCAGGCGAAGCCAGTCCGCACCGCCGCGCTGCGCGGAGCCCGCCCGGGCAGCCGGCGCGGCAGCCGCGGGCACGACCGGATGAGCCGGGGGCGGGCCAGCCGGATGCGCGGGAACCTGCGCGGGCGGGCTCGCCAGCGCTCCCAGCGCGCCTGCCAGCAGCAGCACGGCGGCCAGCGGCGCGGCGATCGCGGCGCGCCGCATCACGCGCCGTGGTTCAGGTAGTTGCGGAATCCCGGGTCGCTGTACGCCTGGGGCGGAAGATCGTCGAGCAGCAGCGCCGTATCGATGTCGGCGATGCGATGGACAAAACGCTCCTGCTCGAAATGCTGCAGAGCGTACAGGCCGAACAGCAACAGCGGAAGGGCGAGCGCCACCCCCAGGCCCGCGCGCCAGCCGGCGCCATCGCGTGGCGATCCACCGAGCGTGGCCGTGTTGCCCCGCGCGAGCCAGGCCAGCGCCGGCGCAGGGCGGCGCTGGCGCGCCACCGCGTCGCGCCGGATGCGTTCCAGTGCGTGCGTGATGTCAGGCGAGAGTTGCTCGCTGGCTTCGCTCAAGCACGCCGTGACGGCGTAGCCGAAGCGTGCCTGCGCGGCTTCGCGCCGATCCGCAGAGTTCTTATCGATGTTCATGATCCCAACCTCGAGCCCGGAGCGCCTTGGCCAGGGCCTGCGTCGCGCGGGAACAGTGCGTTTTCACGCTTCCCTCGGAACAGCCCATGGCTTCGGCGGTCTCGGACACATCCAGCCCCTCCCAATAACGCAGCAGGAAGGCCTCGCGTTGACGCGGCGGCAGGCGGGCGACCTCGTCGTCCAGGATCGCCAGGGTCTGCGTGCGCTCGAACAGCCGGTCCGCGCCTTCGGCCTGCCCGCTTTCGTCGCCCAGCTGCAGGTTCTCCAGCAGGTCGAAGTCGCCGGATGAGTCGTCGTCCGCCCCTCGGAAATCCGACAGATTGCTCATCCAGCCGGCGCGCACCTTCTGGCGGCGATGCCAATCCAGGATCGCGTTGCTCAGAATTCGCTGGAACAGCATCGGCCACTCCGAAGCGTCTCGCGTGCCGTATTTCTCCGACAGCCGGATCATCGCATCCTGGACGATATCCAGGGCCGAGTCCTGGCTTTGCGTCGCGTAGAGGGCGCGTTTGAACGCCCGCTTCTCGACACTGCGCAAGAAATCCGAGAGTTCCTGTTCTGAAGCCACGAAAGGGGCACCGCGGCGCGGGCAAGAGCAAGCCAGCCGGCAATTATGCCGCGTCGATCCGACCCGGCCCAGGCGCCGTCAGCTCTGCGAGCTTCCCGCGAGCTCGAAATGCTCGACTTGCGGCGCACGCGCGAAAAAGGGCCCGACCACGTCGCGCCAGCGGGTGAAGTCGGCCGACTTGCGAAAGCCCTCCATGTGGTCGTCGAGGCTGCGCCAGCGAATCTGCAGCACATAGCGCTGCGGGTTCTCGACGCCCTTGTGCACGCTCCAGCCGAGGAAACCCTCGGCGTGGGCGATGATCTCGGTGACGCCGCGCAGGATCGCCGCGTCGAACTCGGCCTCGCGCCCGGGCTGGATCTGGATGTCGGCAAGTTCCAGGATCATGTGTGGTCTCTCGTTTGGTGTAGTGAAACATTGCGCCGTCGCGAGCCGCATGAGCATTGCGTGCGCGCGTCGGAGCTCCCTTCCCTTATTGTCGGGCAGGGAGCGCTTGCGTGCAGCAATCAGCGAGCCGGGGGTGCGCGCTCCTACAATGGGGGGTTGGCGTGGTCAGTCGCCGGCGAGCGCAGCCGCTCACCGACCGCGCAGTCCCGCCCCAGCGAATCCCTCCCGCGCCGCGCGCGCCCAGACCATGCCCATCAGCCCCGTGTCGGAAATCGTCGATGAAATGCGCGCCGGGCGCATGGTCATCCTGGTCGACGAGGAGGATCGCGAGAACGAGGGCGACCTGGTGCTCGGTGCCGAGCACGTCACGGCAGACGCGATCAATTTCATGGCCACGCACGGCCGCGGCCTCATCTGCCTGACGCTGACCCGCCAGCGCTGCGAGCAGATCGGCCTGCGCCCGATGGTGCGCAACAACGGGTCGGCGCACGGCACCGCGTTCACCGTGTCCATCGAGGCCGCCGAGGGCGTGAGCACCGGCATCTCGGCCGCCGACCGCGCCCACACCACCCGCGTCGCCGTGGCGCGCAACGCGCGCCCCGAGGACATCGTGCAGCCCGGGCATGTGTTTCCGCTGATGGCCCAGGACGGCGGCGTGCTGATGCGCGCCGGGCACACCGAGGCCGGCTGCGACCTGGCGCAGCTCGCCGGACTGGAGCCGGCGGCCGTGATCTGCGAGATCATGAACGACGACGGCACGATGGCGCGCCTGCCCGACCTCGAGACCTTCGCGCAGCGCCATGGCCTGAAGATCGGCACCATCGCCGACCTGATCGAGTACCGCAGCCGCAACGAGAGCCTGATCGAGCGCGTGCAGCAGCGGCCGATGAACACGCCGGCCGGCGAGATGTCGGCCGTGCTCTACCGCGACCGTGCCGGCGGTGGCGTGCACCTGGCGCTGGTGCGCGGCGACCCCCGGGCCTGCGACGAGCCGGTGCTGGTGCGCGTGCACGAGCCGCTTTCGGTGATGGACGTGCTCGACAGCCGCTGCACGCGCCACAGCTGGAGCGTGCACCAGGCGCTGCAACGCGTGGCCGAGGCCGGGCTGGGCGTGGTCGTGCTGCTCAACGCGGGAGAGAGCGCCGACGACGTCGCGCAGCGCTTCGCCGAGCCGGCCCAGGCGCCGCGGCCTCGCGCGGGAGCGGTGGCGCTGCGCAACTACGGCATCGGCGCGCAGATCCTGCGCGATCTCGGCGTGCGGCGCATGCGCCTGCTGGCTGCGCCGCGCAAGATGCCCAGCATGACCGGTTTCGGCCTCGAGATCGATGGCTTCGAGCCGCCCCCGCACGACGCCGCCGCGCCCGCCCGCCAGACTTCCTGAGGACCCCATGCAAAATGCCCGACTGCGGGACGACCCCGCATTGCTCGACGCCCGCGGACTGCGCATCGCGCTGGTCCAGGCCCGCTTCAACATCGACATCACCGACGGCCTGGCGCGGTCCTGCGTCGAGCAGTTGCGCGAACTGGGTGCCGAGCCCGCCGCGCTGCTGACGGTTCCGGGCGCGCTGGAGGTGCCGCAGGCGCTCGAGTTGCTGGCGCGTGCCGGGGGCGTCGACGCGCTGGTCGCGCTGGGCTGCGTGATTCGCGGCGAGACCTATCATTTCGAGCTGGTGTGCGACACCTCGGCCGCCGGCATCCAGCAGGTGGCGCTGCGCCACGGCATCCCGGTGGCCAACGGGGTCATCACCGTCGAGAACGAAGCGCAGGCCCGCGCGCGTCTGGACAAGGGCGCCGAGTGCGCGCGTGTCGCCGTCGAGATGGCTCGCCTGGCCCGCGGCCTGGCGGGCCACGACGCCGCCGGCGCGCGCCAGCTTGGGGAGCAGCACCGATGACCAACCCATCGCCACCGACGCCGGCTCCGGCGAAAAGCGCCCGTCGCAAGGCGCGCGAGCTGGCCCTGCAGGGGCTGTTCGAGTGGCTGCTCGCGGGCAGCGATTCGGGCGCCATCGAGGCTTTCCTGCGCGAGCGCTATCCGACCATCAAGCTCGATCGCGACTTGTTCGACTCGCTGCTGCACGGCTGCATCCGCGAGGCTCCGGTGCTCGACGAGATGCTGCAGCCGCTGCTCGATCGCCCGAGCCGCGAGCTGTCTCCGGTCGAGCACGCACTGCTGCTGCTGGGCGCCTACGAGATGCGTTTCCTGCCCGAGGTGCCGTACAAGGTGATCATCAACGAGGCCGTGGACCTGGCCAAGGTGTACGGCGGCACCGACGGCTTCAAATACGTCAACGGCGTGCTCGACCGCCTGGCGCCGGTGCTGCGCGCCGGCGAGACGGGGCAGCGCGAGGCGCGCGAGCCGGTGCCGCGTGGCGAGCAGCCGGCTCCGCGTTCTGCCTCGGTGCCGGTGAGCATCAAGCCGCGCAGCGCCAGGCCGGCGCCGCGCGGACGCGGCCCGCGCGAGCGCGGCTGACACCCCGCCGGCGCGTGCGCCGCGCCGGCTTCAGCCGGCCAGGCGCGCGCGCCAGCGGAAGTCCTCGCCGATGGGCTCGACCTGCACGCGGTGCAGGCGCAGCCCCTGCGCGACCTCCTGCAGCGGCCCGAACGGCCCGATGCCGGCCCCCTGGCCGAGCAGGACCGGCGCCTGGTACAGCAGCAGTTCGTCGACCACTCCGGCACCGAGCAGCGAGGCGTTCAGCCTCGCGCCGGCCTCGACGTGCAGTTCACCGACCTGGCGTTGCGCCAGCTCCTGCATGAGGCGGCGCAGGTCCACCTTGCCCGGCTTGTCCTCGGCGGCGGGCACGGCCAGCAATTGCACCCCCAGCGCGAGCAGCGCGGCGCCGCGCCGCTGCGCCTCGGCGGGGTCCAGCGCATGCGCGACCAGCACCTCGCGCGCCTGTCCCTCGCGCAGCAGGCGCGCGCGCGGCGACAACTCCAGGCGGCTGTCGACGACCACGCGCCACGGCTGGCGCGGCGTGGCCACGTGCCGCACCGTCAGCGCCGGATCGTCGTCGCGCACGGTGCCGATTCCGGTCAGCACGGCGCAGGCGCGAGCGCGCCAGTGGTGCGCGTCGGCACGCGCGGCCGGCCCGGTGATCCACTGGCTGGCCCCGTTGGGCAGCGCGGTGATGCCGTCGAGCGAAGAGGCGACCTTCAGGCGCAGCCAGGGGAGCCCGCGCTCGTGGCGCGAGAAAAACCCCAGGTTGAGTTCGCGGGCCTCGTTCTCGAGCAGCCCGCATTCGCAGTCGATCCCGGCGGCGCGCAGGCGCGCCAGGCCGCCGCCGTCGACCAGCGGGTTGGGGTCCCGCGCGGCGGCCACGACGCGTGCGACTCCGGCGGCCACCAGCGCATCGGCGCAAGGCGGCGTGCGGCCGTGATGCGAGCAGGGCTCCAGCGTGACATAGGCGGTGGCGCCGCGCAGGTCGATGCCTCGCTGGCGCGCCGCGTCCAGCGCCACGGCCTCGGCATGGCGCGCACCCGCGCGCTCGGTGGCCCCCTCGGCCAGCACGTGCCCGTCGCGCGCCAGCACGCAGCCCACGCGCGGGTTGGGGCTGGTGCGATACAGCGCGCCGGCCGCCAGCGCCAGCGCGCGGCGCATCATGCGCAGGTCGACGTCGGCCTGCGCGCCTGCCTGAGCGCCTGCCGGGTCGCGTGGCGCGTTCATGCCTTGCGCCCCGGGCGCGCGCTGCGCCGCGACGGCGCGCGGGCCTGCCCGCCGCGCGCCATTTCCTCGAGGATCTGCACGAACTGGGCCGGGTCCTTGAAGCTGCGGTAGACCGAGGCGAAGCGCACGTAGGCGACCTCGTCCAGGCGCTTGAGCTCGTTCATGACCCATTCCCCCAGGCGGGCCGATTCGAGCTCGCGCGCCCCCGTCTGCAGCAGCTGCTGTTCGATGCGCCCGATCGCGGCGTCCACGTCTTCCGCGGCGACCGGGCGCTTGCGCAGTGCCAGCGCAAGCGACGCGGCCAGCTTGGCGCGCGAGTAGTCGGTGCGCCTGCCGTCCTTTTTGACCACCGCCGGGAAGCTCACCTCGGCACGCTCGTAGGTGGTGAAGCGCTTGTCGCAGCCGGCGCAGCGCCGGCGCCGGCGCAACGCGGTGGCGTCCTCGACCTCGCGGGTTTCCACCACCTGGGTATCAGGATGCTGGCAAAAGGGACATTTCATGGCGGCGCAGGCTGACCCAAAGCCGGCATTATCGGCTGCGCCGAGGTGGCGCGGGCAGGGGCGGCCGCGGCGGCCCCCACTACACTGCCCCGGATGAGCAAGTCCGAGGGTTCCATCGTGGTGCTGATTTCCGGCGCCGGCAGCAACCTGCACGCCATCGCGCAGGCCCGTGCCGAGCAGGGCTGGTCGGCACGCATCGCCGCCGTCATCAGCAACCGCGCCGACGCGCCCGGGCTCGGCGTGGCCGCCGCGCACGGCATCCCCGGCGTGGTGCTCGAGGCCGGCGCGCAGCCCACGCGCGAGGCCTACGAGCGCGATCTGATGCGACTGATCGACGCCCACGCGCCGGACGCGGTCGTTCTGGCGGGGTTCATGCGCGTGCTGGGCGCCGCTTTCGTCGAACATTACTGCGGGAGACTGATCAACGTGCACCCTTCGCTGCTGCCGGCTTTCGCCGGGCTGCACACCCATCGCCGCGCGCTCGAGGCCGGCGTGAAGTGGCATGGCGCCACGGTGCATCTGGTCACTCCCGAGGTCGATGCCGGGCCGATCGTGGACCAGGCGGTGGTGCCGGTGCTCGACGACGACACCGAGCAGTCGCTGCGCGCGCGCGTGCTCGAGCAGGAGCACCGCATCTATCCGGCGGCGGTTCGCGCGCTGGTGGAGGGGCGTCTGCGCGTGCAGGGCCAGCGCGTGCGCATGCTTGCGCCGGAGGTCTCGCGATGAGCGCGCGCCCGACGCGGCGCGCGCGTGGCACGGCGCGACCCGCCGCCGACGCGCGCGGCAGCTTGCTCGACGCCGCGGTGGCGTTGTTGCGCTCGGTGCTGGGCTTCGAGTTCCCGGCCGACGCCGTGGTCTCGCGCTATTTCCGCGCCCATCCGCGCCTGGGGCAGCGCGACCGGCATGTGCTGGCCGAGAGCGTGTACGCCGTGGTGCGCAATCTGCGCCTGTGGCGGCACCTGGCGCAGGGCGCGCCCGAGGGCAGCGAGCCGATGCGCCTGCTGGCGCTGGGCTGGCAGGGCGACGCCGCCGCCGCGGGTTTCAGTGCCGCGTTGCTGCGATGGCGCGAACAGGCCCTGGCGCAGGATGTCTCGGGGCTGGCGCCGGCGCTTCGCCACAGCCTGCCCGACTGGCTGGCGCAGGCCCTCGGCGCCGACGCACCCGACGCGGCGCAGGCGCGGGATTTCGAGGCCCTGGCCAGCGCGCTGTTGCAGCCGGCGCCGCTGGACTTGCGGGTGAACCTGATCAAGGGCAGTCGCGAGCAGGCGCGTGAGTCGCTGCGCGAGCACGGAATCGAAAGCGAGCCGACCGCGCTGTCGCCCTGGGGGCTGCGGGTGCGCGGCAAGCCGGCCCTGCAGCGCAGCGAGGCGTTCGAGCAGGGCCTGGTGGAAGTGCAGGACGAAGGCAGCCAGCTGCTCGCGCTGCTGCTGGCGCCGCGGCGTGGCGAAATGGTCGTGGACTTCTGCGCCGGGGCGGGTGGCAAGACCCTCGCGCTGGGGGCGATGATGCGCAGCAGCGGGCGCCTGTATGCCTTCGACGTGTCGCAGGCGCGCCTCGATCGCCTGCGCCCGCGCCTGGCGCGCAGCGGGCTGTCCAACGTCGTGCCGGTGGCCATTCGCAGCGAGCGCGACGAGCGCGTGCAGCGCCTGGCCGGCAAGATCGACCGCGTGCTGGTCGACGCGCCTTGCAGCGGCGTCGGCACCCTGCGCCGCAATCCCGACCTGAAATGGCGCCTGCAGCCGGACGACGTGGCACGCCTGAGCGCGCAGCAGGCGTCGATCCTGGCGCAGGCCGCCCGCCTGCTCAAGCCCGGCGGGCGCCTGCTGTATGCCACCTGCAGCCTGCTGGAGTCCGAGAACCAGCAGATCGTGCAGGATTTCCTGCAGGCTCACGCGCAATTCCAGCTGGTCGACTGCGGCGCGTGGTGGGCGCGCCAGGGCCACGCGGACGCGCCGATGCCCGGCCCCTGCCTGCGCTTGTTGCCCCATCTGCACGGCACCGACGGCTTTTTCGCCGCGCTGCTCGAGCGCCAGGGCTGACGCGGCGCGTTGCCCCGGGCAGGCACGGGGTGCCGGCGGGGCTGGCGCTGCTGTATGCTGCACAGGCGGCATCCCGTGTCGTGCCCGCCTGCCGGCGGGCGAGCCGGGGCCGCGGCCGTCCGCGCGTTTCGGGCGGTCGGTTGGCGCTGCCGGGCAGGCCCGGGGCGCCCTGATGGAATCGTTTGCCGATGCTGGATGTCTTGCTGAATTGGGCCGCGCACGGTCTGTGGCACGCCGGGCTTGGAACCCTGGTTCTCTATACCCTGTTGACCACCCACGTGACCATCATCGCGGTCACGGTGTACCTGCACCGATCCCAGGCGCACCGCGCGCTGGACGTGCACCCGGCGCTGGCGCATTGGTTCCGTTTCTGGTTGTGGGTCAGCACGGGCATGTCGACCCGCCAGTGGGTGGCCGTGCACCGCAAGCACCACGCCCGCTGTGAAACCGTCGACGATCCGCACAGCCCGGTGGTCAAGGGCATCGGCGAGGTGCTGCTGCGCGGCGCCGAGCTGTATCGCTCCGAGGCGGCCAATGCGCAGACCCTGGAACGCTTCGGGCACGGCACGCCCGACGACTGGCTGGAGCGCCGCGTGTATTCCCGTCTGGCATGGCAGGGCGTGGGCGCCATGCTGGTGTTCGACGTGCTGCTGTTCGGCGCCGTCGGCGCCACGGTGTGGGCGGTGCAGATGCTGTGGATTCCGATCTGGGCGGCCGGAGTGGTCAACGGCATCGGGCACTGGTGGGGCTACCGTAATTTCAGCAGCCGCGATGCCAGCCACAACGTCGTTCCCTGGGGCTTGATCATCGGTGGCGAGGAACTCCACAACAACCATCACACCTTCCCGACTTCGGCCAAGCTTTCGATCAAGTGGTGGGAATTCGACCTGGGATGGGCTTATATCCGCCTGTTCTGCTGGCTGGGCCTGGCGCGGGTGCGCAAGCTTCCCCCCAAGGTTCGCCTCGGCGCGCTGCGCCCGCAGGTGGATCCGGCCTTGCTGCAGACGGTGATCGCCAATCGCTACGACCTGATGGCGCGTTACGCGCGCGAGTTGCGTCGCGCTCTGCGAGCCGAGGTGCGGCGCGTGCGTGCCGCCGGAGGCGCCAAGGCCGAACTGCAGGCGCTGCGCGTGGCGCGCCGCCTGGTCGGTCGCGAGCCCGACACGCTGGATGCCTCGTCGCGCGCGGTGATCGACGCCGCCGCGCAGGGCAACGCGGTGCTGTCGACCCTGCTGCGCATGCGCGACGAGCTTTCGCGCGTGTGGGAGCATTCGTCCGCGTCGGCCGAGCAGCTGCGCCAGCAGCTGCAGGACTGGTGCCATCGTGCCGAGCACAGCGGCATTGCCGCGTTGCAGGGGCTTTCGCTGCGCGTTCGCAGCTACGCCTGAGCGGCCGAGCAGCCGGCGATCGGCGGCCCAGACTCCTGGCCCCATGC
>JAKCDM010000116.1 GCA_021841865.1 Pseudomonadota bacterium | reverse complement strand
CCCACCTTGAGCGACTGCGCTTCGTCCGGGGTGATCTGGGTGATCTCGATGTCCGCGCTCAGCGGCTGGCCGAGCGCCGAAAGCACGATCACGTGCCCGAGCCCGAAGGCCGAGGCGACCGGCGCGGCGCCCGGTAGCGCCGCCAGACAAGCCACTCCCACCGCTTGACGCCATTTCGCCACGTTGATTCCCCTGATCTGCATGGTCTTTTGCCCCCGCCTGCCGCCAGGCCTTCGGGCTCATCCATGGCTTGAATTCACGCCCCCATCCCGTTGATTGCTCGAATCTTGACGGGGCTTCGCATGCGATAGTAACCAATCGTCCCGCAGAAACCGGCAGGATTTGGCGTCACACCCCGTTTGCGCGTGGCGTGCGCGCAAACCGCCCCGATTGGGGGCGGCCTGCGGCGCTGTGAAGCGTCAGGCCTGCAGCACGATGCGCAGCATGCGCCGAAGCGGCTCGGCGGCCCCCCACAGCAACTGGTCGCCGACGGTGAAGGCGCTGAGATATTGCGGTCCCATCGCCAGCTTGCGCAGCCGACCCACGGGAATGCCGAGCGTGCCGGTGACGGCCACCGGCGTGAGTTCTCGCATGCTGGCATCGCGGGTGTTCGGGACCACCTTCACCCATTCGTTGTCGGCGGCGATCATCGCCTCGATCTCGGTCAGCGGCACGTCGCGTCGCAGCTTGAAGGTCAGCGCCTGGCTGTGGCAGCGCATCGCGCCGATGCGAACGCACAGCCCGTCGACCGGCACCGGCTGCGCGTTGCCGAGGATCTTGTTGGTCTCCGCGCCGCCCTTCCACTCCTCGCGCGACACGCCGTTGCCGAGATCCTTGTCGATCCAGGGGATCAGGCTGCCGCCGAGCGGAACCTCGAAATGGCGCGTGTCGGCCGCGGGCAGCGCGCGCTGGGTATCGATGACCCCACGGTCGATGTCCAGGATCGCCGAAGCCGGATCGTCGAGCAGGGGCCGCACCGCTGCGTTGAGCGTGCCGAACTGGGTCAGCAGTTCGCGCATGTGCTGCGCGCCGCCTCCCGACGCGGCCTGGTAGGTCATGCTGGTCATCCACTCGACCAGGCCGGCCTTGAACAGGGCGCCCACGCCCATCAGCATGCAGCTGACCGTGCAGTTGCCGCCGATCCAGTTGCGCACTCCGCGACCCAGCGCGGCGTCGATCACCGGCCGGTTCACCGGGTCCAGCACGATCACCGCGTCGTCGCGCATGCGCAGGGTCGACGCGGCGTCGATCCAGTGCCCCTTCCAGCCGCTGAGGCGCAGCGGCTCGAACGTGGCGCCGGTGTAGTCGCCGCCCTGCGCCGTGACGATGATGTCGCAGGAACGCAGCGCATCGAGGTCGCCTGCGTCGAGCAGCGTCGACCCGTCGGGGGCCTTGCCCCCGGCGTTGCTGGTGGAGAAGTACACGGCCTCGATGAGCTCGAGGTCACCCTCGGCGCGCATGCGCTGCATGAGCACCGACCCCACCATGCCACGCCAGCCCACGAGGCCGACCCGCTGCTTCGCCATGTTCAGGTACCCGAAGTGTGTTCCAGAGAGAAATCCGCTGCGCGTGGAATCAACCCAGCGCGGCGACCACCGCATCGCCCATCTGCGCCGTGCTCACGCTGGCCGCGCCGGGCGCCGCGATGTCCGCGGTGCGCAGTCCCTGCTGCAGCACGCGGCCGACGGCCTGCTCCACGCGCTGCGCGGCCTGCGGCTGGCCCAGCGAGTAGCGCAGCATCATCGCGGCGCTGAGAATGGTCGCCAGCGGGTTGGCCAGACCGCGTCCGGCGATGTCGGGCGCCGAGCCGTGCGAAGGCTCGTACAGGCCCCGCCCGCCGTCCCCCAGCGACGCCGACGGCAGCATGCCGATCGAGCCGGTGAGCATCGACGCCTCGTCCGACAGGATGTCGCCGAACATGTTGCCGGTGACGACGACGTCGAATTTCTTCGGCGCGCGCACCAGCTGCATCGCCGCGTTGTCCACGTACATGTGCTCGAGCTCGATGTCCGGGTACTGCGCGTGCACCTCGGTGACCACGTCCTTCCAGAACTGGAAGGTCTCGAGCACGTTGGCCTTGTCCACGCTGGTCACGCGCCCGGCATGCCCGGCCGCCTTGCGCGTGCGCGCGGCGCGGAACGCGACATGCGCGATGCGCTCGATCTCGGGCCGGCTGTAGCGCATGGTGTCGAAGGCTTCCGGGTGGCCGGCGAAGGCGCCGTCCGGGGCGTCGCGCCGCCCGCGCGGCTGACCGAAGTAGATGTCTCCGGTGAGTTCGCGCACGATCAGGATGTCCAGCCCGGACACGACCTCGGGCTTCAGCGTCGAGGCCTGCGCGAGTTCCGGATAGAGGATGGCCGGACGCAGGTTCGCGAACAGGCCCAGGTTCTTGCGCAGCCCGAGGATGGCCTGCTCCGGGCGCAGCGAGCGCTCCAGCTTGTCGAAGCGCGGATCGCCGACCGCGCCGAACAGCACCGCGTCGGAGCGCCGGGCCAGTTCCAGCGTGGCCGGCGGCAGCGGATGGCCGTGACGCTCGTAGGCGGTGCCGCCGACGTCGGCGTATTCGAATTCGAGCTTCAGGCCGTCGGCGCGCAGGCGCTCGAGCACGCGGACCGCTTGCTGGATGATTTCGGGACCGATGCCGTCGCCGGGCAGGACTGCGATGTTCATGCGCTTGCTTGGTATGGGAGGTTGCCGGGAATCAGACGATGCGATGCGCGAGCCACGGCATGCGCGCGATCCGCTCGGCCTCGAAGGCTCGGACCTTGTCGGCCTTGCGCAGGGTCAGCCCGATCTCGTCGAGCCCGCCGACCAGGCATTGCTTGCGGAACTCGGTGATCTCGAAGGGCAGCTCGCTGCCGTCGGGCTTGACCACGCGCTGGCGCGGAAGGTCGATGGTCAGGCTGTAGCCGACGAACGCCGCCACCTCATCGAACATGCGTGCCACCTCGTGCTCGGGCAGCACGATGGGCAGCAGCCCGGTCTTGAAGCAGTTGTTGTAGAAGATGTCGGCGAAGGACGGCGCGATCAGCGCGCGCACACCCCACTGCTCGATCGCCCACGGGGCATGCTCGCGCGACGAGCCGCAGCCGAAGTTCTTGCGCGCCAGCATGACGCTGGCACCCTGGTAGCGAGCCTGGTTGAGCACGAACTCCGGGTTCGGCTTGCGCGACGCCGGATCCTGCCCCGGCTCGCCGTGGTCGAGGTAGCGCCATTCGTCGAACAGGTTCGGCCCGAAGCCGCTGCGCCGGATGGACTTGAGGAATTGCTTGGGGATGATGGCATCGGTGTCGACGTTCTCACGATCGATCGGCACCACCACGCCCTTGTGGACGGTGAAGGCTTGCATGTCGGCTCCGTGCGGCGCTGGACGGGTTCGGGTTGTGCGGACGCGGCGCGCTCAGACGGCGCGTACGTCGACGAAATGGCCGGCCACCGCGGCGGCCGCGGCCATCGCCGGGCTCAGCAGGTGGGTGCGCCCGCCCTGCCCCTGGCGGCCCTCGAAATTGCGGTTCGAGGTCGACGCGCATCGCTCGCCGGGCTCCAGCCGGTCGGCGTTCATCGCCAGGCACATCGAGCAGCCGGGTTCACGCCATTCGAATCCGGCGGCGATGAAGATCTTGTCCAGGCCCTCGCGCTCGGCCTGCGCCTTGACCAGCCCGGAGCCGGGAACCGCCAGCGCCAGGCGCACGTTCGAAGCGATTCGCTTGCCGGCCAGCACGCGGGCGGCGTCGCGCAGGTCCTCGATGCGCGAGTTGGTGCACGAGCCGATGAACACCTTGTCGATGCGGATGTCCGACATCGGCTTGCCGGGCTGCAAGTTCATGTATTCGAGCGCGCGCTCCATCGCCGCGCGCTTGACCGGGTCCGGCTGCTTTTCGGGGTCGGGAACGCGCTCGTCGATGGCCACGACCATCTCCGGCGACGTGCCCCACGTGACCTGCGGGCGGATGCGCGACGCGTCGATCTCGACGCGCAGGTCGAAATGCGCGTCGGCATCGCTGTGCAGCCCGCGCCAGTAGCGAACGGCCTGGTCCCACTCCACGCCGCTGGGCGCGAAGGGGCGGCCCTGGATGTAGCGCAGCGTGGTCTCGTCCACCGCCACCAGTCCGGCGCGCGCGCCGGCCTCGATGGCCATGTTGCACAGGGTCATGCGCCCTTCCATGCTCAGCGCACGCACGCCGGGGCCGGCGAACTCGATGGTGCAGCCGGTGCCGCCGGCGGTGCCGATGCTGCCGATCACGGCCAGCGCGAGGTCCTTCGCGGTGCACGCCGACGCGAGCTGCCCGGAAACCCACACCAGCATGTTCTTCATCTTGCGCGCCGACAGGGTCTGCGTCGCCAGCACATGCTCGACCTCGCTGGTGCCGATGCCGAAGGCCAGCGCGCCGAAGGCGCCATGGGTGCTGGTGTGCGAATCGCCGCACACCACGGTCATGCCGGGCAGCGTGGCCCCCTGCTCCGGGCCGATCACGTGCACGATGCCCTGGCGGCGATCGTTCATCTTGAACTGCGTGATGCCCTGCGCGTCGCAGTTGCGGTCCAGCGTCTCGACCTGCAGGCGCGAGATCGGGTCGGCGATTCCCTGCAAGCGCTGCGTGGTGGGCACGTTGTGGTCGGAAACCGCCAGGTTGGCGCTGATGCGCCAGACCTTGCGACCCGCCAGCTCCAGGCCTTCGAACGCCTGCGGGCTGGTGACCTCATGCACCAGGTGGCGGTCGATGTAGAGCAGCGCGGTGCCGTCGGATTCGACGTCCACCACATGCTCGTCCCAGAGTTTGTCGTACAGCGTGCGTGCCATCGCGGTCGGGCCGGTTTGCGGCTCAGAAAGGACAAAAAGGACCCGTCGCGCCGCAACGCGGCGCGACAAAGACCCTTGATTTTAACGGCGCACGGCCGAAACCGTGCCCTTGGCTCAGCCGCGTTGCGCCAGAGGCAGCACCTGGCGGCTCTGCGCGCCGGTGAACAACTGGCGCGGGCGCCCGATCTTGTACTCCGGATCGGAAATCATCTCGTTGAGCTGGGCGATCCAGCCGACGGTGCGCGCCAGCGCGAAAATGGCCGTGAACAGCGACACCGGCACGCCGATGGCCTTCTGCACGATTCCCGAATAGAAGTCCACGTTCGGGTAGAGCTTGCGCTGGATGAAGTAGTCGTCCTCGAGGGCGATCTTCTCCAGGGTCATCGCCAGCTTGAACAGCGGGTCGTCGTGCAGACCCAGCGCGTCGAGCACCTCGTGGCAGGTCTCGCGCATCAGCTTGGCGCGCGGGTCGTAGTTCTTGTAGACGCGGTGCCCGAAGCCCATCAGGCGCACCGACGAGTTCTTGTCCTTGACCTTCTCGATGAAGTCACCGATCTTCGCCACGCCGCCGTTGGCCTGGATGTCGTAGAGCATGTTCAGGCAGGCCTCGTTGGCGCCGCCGTGCGCCGGGCCCCACAGGCAGGCCACGCCGGCGGCGATCGCCGCGAAGGGGTTGGTGCCGCTCGACGCGCACAGGCGCACGGTGGAGGTGGAGGCGTTCTGCTCGTGGTCGGCGTGCAGGATGAAAATGCGGTCCAGCGCGCGCTCGATCACCGGATTGGGCACGTACTCCTCGCAAGGCGTGGCCCACATCATTCGCATGAAGTTTCCGGCGTAGCTCAGGTTGTTCTGCGGGTACATGTACGGCTGGCCCATGTTGTACTTGTAGGCCATCGCCACCAGCGTGGGCATCTTGGCGATCAGGCGAATCGCCGAGATGTCGCGCTGCGCCTCGTCGTTCAGGTTGATCGAGTCCGGGTAGAACGCCGACATCGCGCCCACCAGCCCGGTCATCACCGCCATCGGATGGGCATCGCGGCGGAAACCGCGCAGGAAGAACTGCATCTGCTCGTTGACCATCGTGTGCTGGGTCACGCGGCGCACGAAGGCCTCCTTCTGCGCGGCGTTGGGCAGCTCGCCGTACAGGATCAGGTAGCAGGTCTCCATGTAGTCGCACTCGACCGCCAGCTGATCGATCGGGTAGCCGCGATACAGCAGCTCGCCCTTGTCGCCGTCGATGTAGGTGATGGCCGAGTTGCACGAAGCCGTCGACAGGAAGCCGGGGTCGTAGGTGAACTTGCCGGTCTGGCCGTACAGCTTGCGGATGTCGATCACGTCCGGACCGACGGAGCCCTGGTAGATCGGCAGCTCGATGCTCGGGGAGCCGTCCGAGAAGGACAGCGTGGCTTTGACGTCGGAAGGCTTCATGGTGGACTCCGGAAGGGGAAGGGGCCGCGCCGGAGCACGGCCGGCGGCAAATCAGTCGGCGCGCAGCATGTCCAGCAGGCCCAGGCGCTGCGCCGCCTGCGCTTGCTCGGGCGCCTCGATGTGCCCGAGCAGCAACGCCAGCAGGGTGTTGTCGTCGAGATCCAGCAGTTCACTCAGCGCGGCGACCTGTTGCGCGTCGAGCGAATCCGCGTGGCGTGAAAAGAAACGCGTGAACAGCAGGTCGTTTTCCAGCAGCCCGCGGCGCGCGCGCCAGCGCAGCCGGCGCAGCGCGGCGGCGTCGGCGTCGCCCGCAGACTCGCCGTGACCCTCGGATGGCACCTGCTGCATGCTGGCTCAGACCGCGCGGCGCAGCATCAGG
Organism: Pseudomonadota bacterium; assembly: GCA_021841865.1. GTDB lineage: Bacteria > Pseudomonadota > Gammaproteobacteria > Burkholderiales > Burkholderiaceae_C > Thiomonas_A. The sequence continues at coordinate 2,959 of JAKCDM010000116.1, read as the reverse complement.
TCCTTGATGCTGCCGATGGCCCGCGTCGGATTGAGCTCCTTCGGGCACACGTCGACACAGTTCATGATGGTGTGGCAGCGGAACAGGCGGTACGGATCCTCGAGGTTGTCCAGGCGCTCCGCGGTGGCCTCGTCGCGGCTGTCGGCGATGAAGCGGTAGGCCTGCAGCAGCCCGGCCGGGCCGACGAACTTGTCCGGGTTCCACCAGAAGCTCGGGCACGAGGTCGAGCAGCTGGCGCACAGGATGCACTCGTACAGCCCGTTGAGCACCTCGCGCTGCTCGGGGGTCTGCAGGCGCTCGCGCTCGGGCGGCGGCGTGTCGTTGATCAGGTACGGCTTGACCGAGTGGTACTGCTTGAAGAACTGGGTCATGTCGACGATCAGGTCGCGGATCACTGGCAGCCCGGGCAGCGGCTTGAGCACCACCGGCTCGGTCAGCGTGAGCAGGTTGGTGGTGCAGGTCAGGCCGTTCTTGCCGTTGATGTTCATGCCGTCGGAGCCGCACACCCCTTCGCGGCAGGAGCGGCGGAACGCCAGGGTCTCGTCGACGTCGGCCTTGATGCGCATCAGCGCATCGAGCAGCATCTTGTCGTTGTGCTGCAGCTCGACTTCGTAATCCTGCATGTACGGCCGGGCGTCGCGGTCCGGGTCGTAGCGGTAGATCGAAAACTTCATCTTGCGAGTCATCACGCTCTCCGTGTGCGCTGGGCCGGCTCATCAAGCCGGCTGCGGCAGGGTTCGTCGCGGGGCCCCCGGCCCCGCGGCTCCGTTCAGAAGGTCCGCGCCTTGGGCTTGAAGCTGTCCACCGTCAGCGGCTTGAGCTGCACCTCGCGGTACGACAGGCGGTTGCCGTCGCGGAACCACAAGGTGTGCTTGAGCCAGTTGGCGTCGTCGCGCTCCTCGAAATCGCGGTGCGAGTGCGCGCCGCGGCTTTCCTTGCGCGCCTCGGCCGAGACGATGGTCGCCTTGGCCGTCTCGATCAGGTTCTCGACCTCGAGCGCCTCGACCCGCGCGGTGTTGAACACCTTCGACTTGTCCTTCAGGTGGATGCGCTGCACGCGCTGCTCGATCTCGCTGATCTGCTCGACGCCCTCCTTGAGCAGGTCGGAGGTGCGGAACACGCCGCAGTGCTTCTGCATGCTGGCGCGAATCGAATTCGCCACGTCCTGGATGTTCTCGCCGTCGCGCGACGACTCCAGGCGCGCCAGGCGAGCCAGCGACGCGTCGGCGACGTCGGCCGGCAGCTCCTTGTGGCTGCTGCGCACCAGATCGCTCTGCACCACGTGGGTGCCCGACGAGCGCCCGAACACGACCAGGTCGAGCAGCGAGTTGGTGCCCAGGCGGTTGGCGCCGTGCACGCTGACGCAGGAGCACTCGCCGACCGCGTACAGGCCGCGAACCACCTGCTCGGCTCCGTCGGCAGCGACGGTCAGCACCTGGCTGTGGATGTTGGTCGGAATGCCGCCCATCTGGTAGTGGATGGTCGGCACCACCGGGATCGGCTCCTTGGTGCAGTCGACGTTGGCGAACTTGCGCGCGATCTCGGCGATCGACGGCAGGCGCTTGTGGATGGTCTCGGCTCCGAGGTGGTCGAGCTTGAGCAGCACGTGGTCCTTGTGCGGACCGACGCCACGGCCTTCCTTGATCTCCTGGTCCATCGAGCGCGACACGAAGTCGCGCGGCGCCAGGTCCTTGTAGGTCGGCGCGTAGCGCTCCATGAAGCGCTCGCCGTTGGCGTTGAGCAGGATGCCGCCCTCGCCGCGCACGCCTTCGGTGATCAGCACGCCGGCGCCCGCCACTCCGGTGGGGTGGAACTGCCAGAACTCCATGTCCTGCAGCGGAATTCCCGCGCGGGCGGCCATGCCCATGCCGTCGCCGGTGTTGATGTAGGCGTTGGTCGACGCCGCGAAAATGCGCCCGGCGCCGCCGGTGGCCAGCACCGTGGCCTTGGCCTGCAGCACGCTGACCTCGCCGGTTTCCATTTCCATCGCAACCACGCCGACCACGTCGCCGTCGGCGTCGCGGATCAGGTCCAGCGCCATCCACTCGACGAAAAAGTGGGTGCGCGCGGCGACGTTCTGCTGGTACAGAGTGTGCAGCAGCGCGTGCCCGGTGCGGTCGGCCGCCGCGCAGGCGCGCTGCACCGGCTTCTCGCCGAGGTTGGCGGTGTGGCCGCCGAACGGACGCTGGTAGATCGTTCCGTCCGGATTGCGGTCGAAGGGCATGCCCATGTGCTCGAGCTCATACACCGCGCTCGGCGCCTCGCGGCACATGAACTCGATGGCGTCCTGGTCGCCCAGGTAGTCCGAGCCCTTCACGGTGTCGAACATGTGCCAGTGCCAGTTGTCCTCGCTCATGTTGCCCAGCGACGCGGAAATGCCGCCTTGCGCGGCGACCGTGTGCGAGCGGGTCGGGAACACCTTGGACAGCACCGCCACGTCCAGCCCGGCACGCGCGATCTGCAGCGCGCAGCGCAGTCCGGAGCCGCCGGCGCCGACGACCACGACGTCGAATTTGCGTTTGTTCAGTTGCACGGCTCAGCTCCTCCACAGAACCTGCACGGCGCCGCCCACGCAGGCCAGCAACCACACGATGGTCACGACGTGCAGGCTCACGCGCAGTCCGACCGGTTTGACATAATCCATCCAGATGTCGCGCACACCCACCCAGACGTGGTAGAGCAGCGCGACAAAGGCGACCAGGCTGAACAGCTTCATCGCCTGGTTGGCGAACAGTGCGTGCCAGCGCGCGTAGTCGACCGCGCCGGGCGACAGCACGAAGCCCAGCATGAACACCACGTACAGCGCCAGCACCACCGCGGTGGCACGCTGGGCCATCCAGTCGCGCAGGCCGTAGTGCGCGCCCACCACCAGGCGGTGCGAACCATAGTCGGTTGGAGACATCTCAGGCTCCCGAGAACAGGTAGACGGCGAACACCACGGTCGCCAGCAACGAAATGA
>JAKCDM010000115.1 GCA_021841865.1 Pseudomonadota bacterium | reverse complement strand
GGGAGCCCCCTTCGTCGCGGGGGTTCCACCACGGGTCATCCCCGAGTTCCGGCGCACCGGCGCGGGCTAGCATGACCTGCGAAAGATGCGCCAAAAATGCATCGTTTTTACCCGAAAATAACGACGTTTCGGCGCATCGTCCAACACGCCTGGAGAATCCCGCATGCCCGCCAAGACCCTGCTCGCCGTCCTCATCGGCATGTACGCGCTCAGCGCCCACGCCGATTCCGGCGACCACCGCCGCGACGCCGGCGCGCTGCTGCAAGGCCCCACGCAGACCCTGTCGGTCAGCGCAGCCCAGTTCACCGCCATGCTCGCCAACGGCGGAGCCAGCGGGCGCGCGCTGCTCGGCCTGAGCACCGGCGACCTCAGCGGGGCCACCGCGCTGCCCTGCGGCGTCGCCGTCTACCACTACGAATACCGCAGCGTCGGCGGGCGCGGCAACCCGGTCACCGCCAGCGGCGCGCTGATGCTGCCCACCGGGTCCGGCGCCACCTGCGGCGGCCGCCGCCCGCTGGTCGAGTACGCCCACGGCACCAACCTGAACCGCAGCTACGACCTCGCCGCCCTCGGCGACCCGGGCAACCCGGCCTGGTCCGAAAGCGCGCTGATCGCGGCCATGTACGCCGCCCAGGGCTACATCGTCGTGGCGCCCAACTACGTGGGCTACGACACCTCCAGCGCCAGCTACCACCCCTACCTGGTGAAGACCGAGCAGTCCGACGACATGATCGACGGCCTGAAGGCCGCGCGCCGCGCGCTGCACCGCCTGGGCGGAGACGACGACGACCAGCGCGGCATGCCGCGCGCGGCGCGCCCGAACCACCAGCTGTTCCTCACCGGCTATTCGCAAGGCGGCTACGTCGCGCTGGCCACCGAGCAGGCCATGCAGCGCCGCGGCATGCACGTCACCGCGGCCTCGCCCGGCTCCGGCCCCTACGCGCTGGCCGCGATGGTCGACTACATCTTCCTCGGCCACCCCGACCTGGGCGCGCCCAGCCTGGGCAGCCTGCTGGTCGAGGCCTACCAGCACAGCTACGGCAACGTCTACGCCACGCCGCAGCAGCTGTTCACCAACGGCCTGTACACCCCGCTTCCCTACGCCGACGCCGCCGCCGCGAACAGCAGCCCGCTGGCCGTCAACCCGCCGATGTTCGACGCACTGGCACCCACGCTGGCACAGGTCGGTACGCTGCCCGCGGACGCCGGCGCTTCGGCCGACGCCACGCTCAACGCCGTGTTCCCCGCCACCGTGCCGCCCTACGGCTCGCTGCCCTACCTGACGCCGGACAACCAGGTGGTTGCGCAGCCCGTGTGGACCGAGCTGTTCGACACCGCCGGCAAGGCGTCGCCCTTCGCGCCGTACAACGCCTACGGCAGCGCCTTCCTGCCGCTGTGGGCCAGCTACTTCTCGACCAGCGGCACCGACAACCTGATCACGCAGGGCTACCGCGCCGACTACCTGGCCGACGCCGCGCTCAACCCCGACGGCCTGTTCACCGGCACCACCGGCATGCCCACGCGCAATGCCAGCAACGGCCTGCGCGAGGACCTGGCCGCCAACGACCTGCGCGGCTACCGGCCCAAGGCCCCCACGATGCTGTGCGGCGGCTCCGGCGACCCCACCGTCTACTACCCGCTGAACACCGCGGTGATGCAGTCCGAATGGGGCCAGCCCACCAACACCCTGTTCTCGCTCGACGTCGACCCCTACAGCGCGGCCGAGACCAGCGGCCCGTCGGCCGCCTTCGCCGACGTGCAACATGCCTTCCAGGCCTGGAAGGCCGGCGAGGCCTCGCCGCTGGCCGAGCTGGAGAGCTACCACGGCACCGTGGGCGTGTACTGCGCGCTGGCCGCGCGCCAGTTCTTCTCGAGCTTTCGCTGAACCTGCGCCGGCGCGCAACGGCCCCCGCGACGCGGGCGGCCATGCCGCGCCACCACGCCCGCGCAAGCCGCCGGCGTGGAATACTCGAGCCTGCGGCGCGCAGCGTCACGCCAGCCCCGCGCACGCCTCCATGCTCGCCTCCCGCATCCGCCGCCACATCCGCCTGACCACCGGCGGCGACGGCCGGCCCCCATTGCAGTACCTGCAACCGCCCGGAGACCCCGGGCTGTTCGGCCCGCAGTCCGAAGCCTGGCGGGTGCACGCCGACTTCGTGTCGATGATGGTCGGCGGAATCGGCGCGCTGGTGCTGCAGGCGCTGCACCCGCTGGCGCTGGCCGGCGTATGGGACCACTCCACGTTTCGCGAGGACCTGCCCGGACGCCTGGCGCGCACCGCGCAATTCATCGCCGCCACCACCTACGGCGGCACGGCGATGGCCGAGCAGGCGCTGGCGCGCGTGCGGGCCATCCACCAGCACGTGCGCGGCGAGCACCTCGACGGCCGGCCCTACCGCGCCGACGACCCGCGCCTGCTGTACTGGGTTCACCTGGCCGAGACCACGAGTTTCCTGGGTGCCTACCAGCACCTGATCGAGCCCGCCATGCCGCAGGCCCGGCGCGACCGCTACTTCGCCGAAATGACCCGCATCCCGCTGGGCCTGGGCTGCACGCCCGACGCGCTGCCCGGCGCTCGCATCGCCACCACCGAGGCGCAGGCCCGGGCCGACCTGCTGGCCATGCGGGGCGAGCTGGAATATTCCGAACGCGCGCGCTTCGTCGTCGGCATGCTCGAGGCCCGCCCGCTGGCCGGGGTACCCGCGCCGCTGCAGGACCTGCTGGTGCAGGCCGCGCTGGCCCAGCTTCCCGGCTGGGCCTGGCCGCTGATGCGCCGCCCGCCCCCCGGCCCGCTGCGCCGCCACGCCCTCGACCTGGCGGTACGCGCGCTCGCGCTGCCCGTGCGCCACGCGCTGCGCGACGGCATCGCCGCCCACGCGCGGCGCCGCATGCAGGGCTGACCCCGAGCCGTCTGCACCATGCCGCGGGGCCGCGGCTAATGTCGCATAAACGTAACTTTGCGCAACATTTGTGTGGAAATCGGTGAAGTCGCGCGCACTCCGTCGCTTTGAACTCCCCTGAGTACGCTGCCGCGCGTCCCGAAAATCAAGCATTTACGCGCCACAGGGACGATTCCCGCGCGTTTCCTCGCCGCAATGGCACACCGCATTCCAGCTAATCGACGCCGAACATCCTTCGGCTTGTCAGAGTTTCTGTCACATGACGCTGGTAAATTACCCTGAACAACTAGTTGCTTTAACGGTTCGCCAACGACATTTCTCCAATAAGTATCACAAAAACATCGTTTTTGTGACAAACCGAGGACATTCGCGCACCCAGACGGGCACTGCCCCCCGGCCCTGAAGCCCCGGCTTCAGGCGGCGCGCTGACTTGCCTCGGCCAGCCGGACACCGCACCATCTTGACCACCTTCGACCCCGCCAGCGCCATCGCGATCGTCGGCATGGCCTTCCGCCTGCCTGGCGACCTGCAGCACGAACAGGAGCTGTGGAACGCGCTGCTCGACGGCAGGGATCTGGTCACCCGGATCGACCCGGCGCGCTGGGCCACGCAGGAGCTGCAACACCCGCGGCGCGCCGAGCCCGGGCGCAGCATCGGCTTCGACGCCGGCGTGCTGAGCGACATCGACGCCTTCGACGCCGGCTTTTTCGGCATTTCGCCGCGCGAGGCGCAACTGCTCGACCCGCAGCAACGCCTGCTGCTGGAACTGGCCTGGCAGGCCTTCGAGCACGCCGGCATCAAGCCCTCGGCCGCAGCCGGCAGCGACTGCGCCGTGTACCTGGGCATTTCCGGGCTCGACTACGGCATGCGCGTGCTCGACGACCTGTCGGTACTCGGCGCGCACACCATGACCGGCAACACCATGAGCGTTGCCGCCAACCGCCTGTCCTACGTGTTCGACCTGCGCGGGCCCAGCGTGGCGGTGGACACCGCCTGCTCGTCGTCGCTGGTCGCGCTGCACCACGCCTGCTCGGTGCTGCGCCAGGGCCAGTGCGGCATGGCGCTGGCCGGCGGAGTGAACCTGCTGCTGCACCCCTACCCCTTCGTCGGCTTCACCAAGGCCTCGATGCTGTCGGCCCAAGGCCGCTGCCGCCCCTTCGCCGAGGGCGCCGACGGCTACGTTCGCGCCGAAGGCGGCGCGCTGCTGCTGCTCAAGCCGCTGGCGCAGGCGCTGCGCGACGGCGACACCGTGCACGGCGTGATCCGCGCCAGCGGCGTCAACACCGATGGCGCGCGCAAGAGCGGGCTGACCATCCCCAGCGGCGCCGCGCAGTCCGAGCTGATGCGCAGCGTGCTCGAACAGGCCGGCCTGCTCGCCGACGACGTCGACTACGTGGAAGCCCACGGCACCGGCACCCGCATCGGCGACCCCATCGAGGCCTCTGCCATCGGCGCCGTCTACGGCAGCGGCAGCGGCCGGCGCGACGCCGGGCGCCCGCTGCCCATCGGCTCCATCAAGAGCAACCTCGGGCACCTCGAGCCCGCCTCCGGCATGGCCGGGCTGCTCAAGGCCCTGCTCAGCCTCAAGCACGCCGCCGTGCCGCCGACCCGGCTGAGCGGCCGGCTCAACCCCGACATCGATTTCGACACCCTGGGCCTGCGCGTGGTGCAGCAGCCCGAGGCGCTGCAGCCCGGCTCCCGGCCGCTGCGCGCCGCAGTCAACTCCTTCGGCTTCGGCGGGGTCAACGCCCACGTGATCCTGGAGCAGCCCCCCGCGGCGTCCACGCCTGCGCCGGCGCCTGCGTCGGCACCCGCCCCCGCAGCCGCCTCCGCAGCCACTCCGCAGGCCGCCGGCTCCACCGCGCAGCGCGAGGCCCCCTGCCCGCTGCTGCTGGGCGCGCACGACCCCGCCGCGCTGCGCGCACTGGCGCGCAGCTACGGCGACTGCCTGGGCGACGACCCCGCGCAGCGCGCCGCCATCGCGCAGGCCGCGTGGCGCCAGCGCGAGTGGCTGCCCGAGCGCCTGGCGCTCGCCGACGTCGCCGCCCCCGGCGCCGCGCAGGCGCTGCGCGAGTTCGCCGACGGCGCCAACGCGCCGGCCGTGCTGCACGAACGCGTGCTGCCCGAGCACGCCACCCAAGTCGCCCCGCTGGCCTTCATCTACAGCGGCAACGGCGCGCAGTGGGTCGGCATGGGCCGCAGCCTGCGCGCCCGAAGCCCCGCCTTCGAAAAGGCCCTGCTCGACACCGCGCAGCGCATCTCCTCGCTCGGCGGCCCCGACCTGCTCGCCGCGCTGGCCGACGACCGCCCCGACGCGCTCGACGACACCGCGGTGGCCCAGCCCGCGCTGTTCGCGCTGCAGGTGGCCGCCACCTGCGCGCTGCGCGAACTCGGCCTGCGCCCCGCCGCCACCATGGGCCACAGCGTCGGCGAAATCGCCGCCGCGTGGGCCGCCGGCGCGCTCGACCTGCACGACGCCTGCCGCGTGATCGTCGCGCGCAGCGCCGCGCAAGCCACCACCCGCGGCGCCGGGCGCATGGCCGCAGTCGGCCTGGGTGTAGAAGCCTTGCAACAGCGCCTGCAGGCCCTCGGCCTGGCCGACGCGCTGCAGGTCGGCGCCGACAACAGCCCGCACAACACCACCGTCAGCGGCGACGCGCAAGCCCTGCAGCAGCTGCACTCCGCGCTGCGCGCCGAAGGCGTCGCGTGCCGCGAGCTCGCGCTCGACTACGCCTTCCACAGCCGCGCCATGGAGCCCATTCGCGAAGGCCTGCTGCACAGCCTGCAAGGCCTGCACCCGCGCGAAGCCGAGCTGCCCATGTTCTCCAGCGTCAGCGGCGGCGCCATCGACGGGCGCGAGCTCGACGCCGACTACTGGTGGCGCAACGTGCGCGAACCCGTGCGCTTCGGCCCCGCGCTGCGCGCCATGGCCGCCGCCGGCTCGCGCCTGTTCCTGGAAATCGGCCCGCACGCCATCCTGCAGCGCTACATCACCGAGAACCTGCAGGGCGCCGGCCACACCGGGCGCGCGCTGGCCTGCGCCCCGCGGCGCGAGGACACGGTCGAACGCCTGCGCGAAGCCGCGCTGCGCTGCGCCATGCTCGGCGCCGCCTTGCGCGCCGAGGCCTGGTTCGGCGAGCCCGCGCAGCCGCGCATGCCGCTGCCCGGCTACCCTTGGCAGCGCCAGCGCCACTGGTACGCCCGTACCCCCGAGTCCTACGCGCTGATCGAGCGCCGCGCCGTGCACCCGCTGCTCGGCTGGCGCCTGCACGAACCCGCCGCCGCCTGGGAAAACCACGTCGACCCCGCCACCCAGCCCTGGCTGGCCGGGCACCGCGTGGGCGGCGCCGTGGTGCTGCCCGCCGCCGCCTACGTGGAAATGGCCCTGGCCGCGTCACGCGAGCATTTCGGCAGCGCCAGCCACACCGTGGAGGGCCTCGACATCGTCTCCCCGGTGGTGTTCGACGGCGAGCACGCGCGCACCCTGCGCCTGCTGTTCGAGCCGCGCGACCTGCGCTTTCGCATCGAAGGGCGCCAGCGCCTGGGCGACGAGGCCTGGACCCTGCACGCCCAGGGCCGCCTGCTCGGCGCCGTGCCCGCCACGCAAACCCGCCAGGCCAGCCTGGCCGCCCCGCCGCCGGCCACTCCGGAAAACCCGAGCTCGCGCCGCATCGACGGCGACGCGCACTACGCGCTGTGCCAGCGCCTGGGGCTCGACTACAGCGGCGAATTCCGCGGAATCGAAAGTATCGAACTCGACCCCGCCACGCTGCAGGCCGAGTTGCGCGCCGAAGCCCAAGGCGCAGCCTGGCTGCTGCCGCCCGCCGCGCTCGACCAGGCCTTCCAGGCCGTGCTCGGCTGGCTGGCCACGTCCAGCGAAGCAGACGCCGACCAGCTCGGCTACCTGCCGGTGGGCATCGGCCGGCTCGACGCGTGGGCCGCGCCCGCCGGCCAGCCCGCGCGCGCTGTGCGCCGCGTGCGCGCATCGCTGCTGCGCAGCAGCCCGCGCTCGGTGCTGGTGGACTTCGAACTGCTCGACTCCGACGGCCAGCTGCTCGCGCGCCTGCGCGAGTGCCGCTTCCGCGCCGCCGCGCTGGTGGCCCACCCCGCCGGCGTCAGCGCCTGGCAAACCGAAGCCCGGCTGCAACCCGCGGCCCACGCCGCGAACCGCCCCGAACTGCCCGCCACCGCCACCTGGCTGGCCCAGCTGCAGCAAGCCCCGACCGACGCAGCCGAAGCCCAGGCGCTCGCGCTGCACCAGCGCTACCTCGAACAGGCCGCGCCGCTGCTCGAACTGCTGCCGCTGGCCTACGCGCGCGACGCGCTGCGCGAGCTCACCGCGCCGCACGGCATGCTGCAGCCAGAGCGCTTCGACGCGTGGAGCCAGGCCCACCCGCTGCTCGCCTGGGCGCTGACCCTGCTCGAGGACGAAGGCCTGCTGCGCGCGCAGGACACCGCGGACGACATCACCTGGCAGCTGCACGACGACCCGCAACTTCCCGAAGCGCCGCACATCTGGCGCGAGGTGCTCGCCGCCTGCCCCGAAGCCGCCCCCGAGCTGCTGCGCATCGGCCACGCCGGGCGCGCACTGCCGCGGCTGCTGCACGCCGCCGACAGCGCAGCCCCCGACAGCGCAGCCCCCGACAGCGCAGCCCCCAAGCGCTCCGCCCTGGACACCCCTGCCACCCCGCTGCCGCCCGACCACGCCGCGCTGCTGCAGACCCCCGCCTACCGCGGCGCCGAACAGGCGCTGCTGCAGGCGCTTGAAGCGCTGGCCCGCCACTGGCCGGCCGGCCGGCGCATGCGCGTGCTCGAACTGTGCGCCGGCGACACGGCACTGTTCCACGCCGCCAGCGCACGCCTGCACGCGGCCCAGGCCCCCTGCGCGCGCAACCTCGACTGGGTGAGCGCCTGCTCCGACCCCGACGCGCTGGCCCGCCTGCAAGGCGCACAGGCCGCGCAAGGCGCCGAGCCCGCAGCCCCGCAGCGGCGCGCCGTGCCGATGGACCCGAGCACGCTGCAACCCGAACTCGCCGACGACGAAGCCGCCTTCGACATCGTCGTGCTGCACCATGTGCTGCACCGCGCCGCGCATCCGGCCCGTGCGCTGCGCCTGCTCACCCAGCGCCTGCAGCCCGACGCCTGCCTGCTGCTGGCCGAGCGCCGCCCCGACCACGCCGCGCTGCTGGGCTTCGGGCTCGACCCCGCCTGGTGGCACGAAGCCGACGGCCAGGCCGAACCCGCGCTGCTCGGCGAGGCCGCCTGGCGCAGCTGGCTGGCCGAGCAAGGCTGGCGCGAAACCCTGCCCGTCCCATGGCCCCTGGCCACCAGCGCCGACGCACTGGACCCCGCCGCCACGCTGCTGGGCAGCTTCGTGCTCAGCGCGCGCCCGCCCGTGGCTGCGCAGGCCGCTTCTCGACCCGCCTCCCTTCCCGCCACCGAAGCCACCACGCCGGCCGCCACCGCGGCCACCGCGCAAACCCCCGCGAGCTGGGTGCTGCACCTGCTGCAACCGGCTTGGCGCGAAGTGGCCGAGCCCCTGGCCCAGGAGCTGCGCGCCGAAGGCTGCAAGGTGCAGCTGCTGCACCAGCCGCAGGCCGAACCAGGCGCCCACACCGCGCTGTCCGACACCACCTTCCCCGACGCCACCCACCACGTACTGTTCACCGGCAGCGACCCTCTCAACGCCGAAGCCACCGAAGCCGCGGACGCCGCCGAGCTCGCGCACCACGCCGACGCGCTGCGCCGCACCCTGCTGCGCCTGGCCGCCGCCCCCGAGGGGCGCCAGGCCTGCGTGGTCACGCGAGGCGGCGCGCTGGTGGACGATGCCCAGGCCACCGCCGCCAACCCTGCCGCGGCCGCGCTGTGGGGCCTGGCGCGCGTGGCCGCCAACGAATGCCACCCGCTGCGCCTGCGCCTGCTCGACCTCGACGCCACGCTGGGCAGCCCTGCCGCGCAGGCCCGCGCGCTGCGCGACGAACTGCTGCACGACGACGGCGAGGACGAAGTACTGCTGCGCGGAGCGCCCACCGCCACCACCCCTTCCACCACTGCGCCAGCGCCATCCGGCGCCCCGCACGAGCCCGCGCCGCTGCGCCATGTGCCGCGGCTGCACCCGCTGTCGCTGGAGCACCCATCCCTCAGCGCCGAGCAGGCCGCCGCGCAAGGCCTGGGCTGGCGCCTGGACTTCCGGCTCGCCGGCCAGCTGCGCAACCTGCACTGGCGCAGCGAGCCGCGGCGCGAGCCCGGCCCCGGCGAAGTGGAAATCTCCGCCGTCGCCGCCGGGCTGAACTTCCGCGACGTCATGTACGCGATGGGCCTGCTCGCCGACGAAGCCGTGGAACAGGGCTTCGCCGGCGCCAGCCTGGGCCTGGAAGTGGCCGGCCGCGTGCTGCGCTGCGGCCCCGGCGTGAACCACCTGCAAGCCGGCGACGAGGTGCTGGCCTTCGCCGGCGCCAGTTTCGCCAGCCACGTGGTAGTTCCCACGCACGCCGTGGCGCGCAAGCCCGCGCACTGGAGCTTCGCCGAAGCCGCCACCGTGCCCACCGTGTTCTTCACCGTGTGGTACGCGCTGCAGCACCTGGCGCGCCTGCGCCGCGGCGAACGCGTGCTGGTGCACGGCGCCGCCGGCGGCGTGGGCCTGGCCGCCATCCAGGTGGCCCGGCTGCTCGGCGCCGAGGTCTACGCCAGCGCCGGCA
>JAKCDM010000114.1 GCA_021841865.1 Pseudomonadota bacterium | reverse complement strand
ACGCCCTTGAGCGAGCCCTCGGAGGCAGCCTTCATTTCCCTGCAGATGTCCTCGTAGCTGGCGCCACGCTCGAGTTCCACCGTCAGGTCGACCACCGACACGTCGGAGGTGGGCACGCGGAAGGCCATGCCGGTGAGCTTCTTGTTCAGCTCGGGGATGACCTTGCCCACGGCCTTGGCCGCGCCGGTCGACGACGGAATGATGTTCTCCAGGATGCCGCGGCCGCCGCGCCAGTCCTTGGACGACGGGCCGTCCACGGTTTTCTGCGTCGCCGTGGCGGCGTGCACCGTGCTCATCAGGCCGCGCTTGATGCCGAAGCGGTCGTTGAGCACCTTGGCCACCGGGGCCAGGCAGTTGGTGGTGCACGACGCGGCCGAGGAAATGCGCTCACCGGCGTACTTGGCGTGGTTGACGCCATAGACGAACATCGGCGTGTCGTCCTTGCTCGGGGCGGACTGCACGACCTTTTTCGCGCCAGCGTCGAGGTGCTTCTGGCAGGTTTCGCCGGTCAGGAACAGCCCGGTGGACTCGATCACCACGTCGGCGCCGACGTCGCCCCACTTCAGGTTGGCCGGATCGCGCTCGGCGCTCAGGCGGATCTTGCGCCCACCGATCACCAGGCTGCCGCCGTCGACCCCGATGTCCTGGCGAAAGCGCCCATGCACCGAGTCGAACTGCAGCATGTACGCCAGGTAATCCGGCTCCAGCAGGTCGTTGATGCCCACGACCTCGATGTCGCCGAACTCGGCCTCTTGCGTGATCGCGCGCAGCGCCATGCGGCCGATGCGCCCAAAACCGTTGATCCCAACGCGAATGGTCATGAAAATGCTCCTTTTTGCTCGAATTGAATTCCTTGCCCCCGCGACGCGTTCACGCGGCGCGAGCCTGGCGCACGGCGTCGCCCAGCGCCGCCATGGTCGCGATGACGCGATCGGGGTGGCTGTCGGCGACCGGCTGGCCCATGTTGTAACCATAGGGTACAGCCCACACCGCGACCCCGGCCGCGTGCGCCGCCTGCACGTCGAGCTGCGAATCCCCGACGAACAGCGCACGCTCGCGGCGCACACCGAAGGTGTCCAGGCAATGTTGTACCGGAAGTGGATCCGGCTTCTTCGCGGAAAGGCTATCGCCCGCGACAACAAGGTCAAAGAAATGCCGAATGTTCTGCGCCAACAGGATCGGCATGGTGAAACGCCCTTCCTTGTTGGTCACGACCGCAAGGCGCACGCCGCGCTCGCGCAGCTGCTGCAAGGCGTCGAGCACGTCGGGGTACAGACGGCTGCGCGTGCCGCAGCGGCGCTCGTAATACGGCGCCAGGCGCGGCATCAGCCTGTCCATGGTGCCGGTGCGCCGCACGGTGTCGATGTCGATCTGCGCGGCGTGGGCGTAGGCGTGGGTCATCAGCTCGCGGGTTCCGTGGCCGATCCAGTTCTTCACCAGATCCTCGCCCACGGTCGGCAGGCCGAGCTCGCCCAGCAGGTCGTTGACGGCGTCGGCGATCTCCGGCGCGGTCTCGACCAGCGTGCCGTCGAGGTCGAACATGACCAGGTCGTACATCGCGCGCCCCCTCAGTCGAGCGCGCCGCCGGCGCGGGACAGCACCTCGCGCGCCACTTCGGCGGTGTGCTCGGGCGTGATCTGGAAATGGCGATACAGCTCCGGCGCCGGCGCCGATTCGCCGAAGGTCGAAATGCCCACGACTGCGCCGGACAGGCCGACATACTTGTGCCACAGGTCGGGCTGCGCCGCCTCCACCGCCACGCGCGGCACGCCGGCAGGCAGCACTTCGGTGCGCCACGCGACGTCCTGGCGGTCGAAGGCCGAGGTGCAGGGCATCGACACCACGCGGGCCTGCACCCCGCCAGCGGCCAGCAGCTCGCGCGCCTTCATCGCGATCTCCACCTCGGAACCGGTGGCGATCAGTACCACCTGCGGCTTGCCCGTCGCCGCGTCGGCGACCACGTAGCCGCCGCGCTCGATGCGCGCCTCGGCGCCGTCGCCATGCTGCAGCACGGCCAGGTTCTGGCGCGACAGCAGCAGCGCGCTGGGGCCGTCGCGGCGCTCCACCGCGTGCTTCCACGCCACCGCGGTCTCCAGCACGTCGGCCGGGCGCCAGACGTCGAGCCGCGGGATCAGGCGCAGGCTCGGGGTCTGCTCGACGGCCTGGTGGGTCGGGCCGTCCTCGCCCAGCCCGATCGAGTCGTGCGAGAACACGTGCACCACGCGCTGGCTCATCAGCGCGCTCATTCGCACGGCGTTGCGCGCGTAGTCGGAGAACATCAGGAAGGTGCCGCCGTAGGGCACGAAGGCCCCGTGCAGCGCCATGCCGTTCATCATCGCGGCCATGCCGAACTCGCGAACCCCGTAGGACAGGTAGTTCACGACCTGCCCGTCCTGCGCCGAGGCCCACGCGTGCGAGGCCTTCACGGCCGTCAGGTTCGAGCCGGTCAGGTCGGCCGAGCCGCCGAACATCTCCGGCAGCGCCGGCACCAGGGTCTCCAGCGCGATCTGCGAGGCCTTGCGCGTGGCCGTGGCGGCGCTGACCGCGCGCGCCGACGCGAACAGCTTTTGCACCGTGCCCGACCAGTCGGCCGGCAGCTCTCCCGACAGGCGACGGCGCAGCGCCGCGGCCAGCTCGGGCCAGGCGCGGGCGTAGGCGTCGAAACGCTCGTTCCACGCCTGCTCCAGCTTGGCGCCGTGGGCGCGCGCGTCCCACGCGTCGTAGATGTCCTGCGGGATCTCGAAGGGGCCGTATTCCCAGCCCAGCGCGCGACGCGTGGCCTCGACCTCGGCGGCACCCAGCGCGGCGCCGTGCACGTCGTGCCCGCCGGCCTTGTTGGGCGAGCCCCAGCCGATGGTCGTGGTGCAGATGATCAGCGACGGTCGGTCGCTGGTCTTGGCCTGCGCCGTGGCGCGCTCGACCGCCTGCGGGTCGTGACCGTCGATCGGGCCGATCACGTTCCAGCCGTAGGCGACGAAACGCTTGGCGGTGTCGTCGCCGAACCAGTGCTCGACATGGCCGTCGATGGAGATGCCGTTGTCGTCGTAGAAGGCGATGAGCTTGTTGAGCTTGAGGGTTCCGGCCAGCGAGCAGACCTCGTGGCTGATTCCCTCCATCAGGCAGCCGTCGCCGACGAACACGTAGGTGTGGTGGTCGACGATGTCGTGCCCGGGCCGGTTGAACTCGCGCGCCAGCATGCGCTCGGCCAGCGCCATGCCCACGGCGTTGGCCAGCCCCTGGCCGAGCGGGCCGGTGGTGGTCTCCACGCCGGGCGTGTAGCCGACTTCCGGGTGCCCGGGGGTCTTGCTGTGCAGCTGGCGAAAGCGCTTGAGCTCGTCCAGCGGCAGCTCGTAGCCGCTCAGGTGCAGCAACGCGTAGATCAGCATCGACGCGTGGCCGTTGGACAACACGAAACGGTCGCGGTTGGCCCAGTGCGGGTTGGCCGGGTTGTGGTGCAGATGCCCGCGCCACAGCACCTCGGCGATGTCGGCCATGCCCATCGGCGCGCCGGGGTGCCCGGACTTCGCCGCTTCCACGGCGTCGATGGCCAGGAAGCGGATGGCATTGGCCAGGCGACGGCGCTGCGTCGGGTCGATCACGGGGAAGAGTTCGTTGTGCGCGTTCATCTGGGTATTCTCGCAAGGAATTTCGGTCGACAGACCCGACATTTCAGCCGGCTCGGCGCTTGATGTCCATCAGCCGCAGCACCATCGGGGTCAGGATGAGCTGGATCGCCAGGCCCATCTTGCCCCCGGGAACCACCAGGCTGTTCGGCCGCGTCATCCACGAACCGTGCAGCATCGACAGCAGGTAGGGGAAGTCGATTCCGTGCGGATCGGCGAAACGGATCACCACCATGCTCTCGTCGAGGCTCGGAATGTCCTTGGCGATGAAGGGGTTGGAGGTGTCGACTGTCGGCACGCGCTGGAAGTTGACGTGGGTTCGCGAAAATTGCGGCGTGATGTGGTGCACATAGTCGGGCATTCGCCGCAGGATCGTATCCATCACCGCTTCCTGCGAATAGCCGCGCTGGATCTGGTCGCGCTGGAGTTTCTGGATCCACTCCAGGTTGATGATCGGCACCACCCCGACCAGCAGGTCGACGTGACGCGCGACGTCGACCTTGTCGTCGGCGTAGCCGCCGTGCAGGCCTTCGTAGAACAGCAGGTCGGAGCCGCCCGGCATGTCCTGCCACTCGGTGAACTGCCCCGGCGGAACGCCGAATTCGGCCGACTCGGCGTCGTCGTGTATGTACTTGCGCACCTTGCCCGCTCCGCTGGCGCCGTAGCTGCAGAACACGTCCTCGAGCTCGGCCAGCAGGTTGGCCTCGGGGCCGAAGTGGCTGAAGTGGGTGTTGCCCGCCAGCTCCTGGCGCTTCATCTCCTCGCGCATCTGCGCGCGGTCGAAGCGGTGGAACGAGTCGCCCTCGATGATCTGGGCCTGGACTTTCTCGCGCCGGAAGATGTGCTGGAAACTGCGCATCACGGTCGTGGTGCCGGCTCCCGACGAACCGGTGATCGCGATGATGGGGTGCTTGGCGGACATGGCGGTGGCAAACAGGAAGGAAGAAGACAAGGCCCGGGGCGCCCGATCGAGGGCACCCCGCGCAGCGGAGCCGTGGGACCGTGAAGGACCGGGAAACCAAGGGCGGTGCGCCGCGCGGCCGCGGCGCACCGCCCGGCGTATCAGGCGCGGACGCTGTCGCCGAACAGCGAGCGGTCCTTGAACAGCGGGGATACGAAGGGCTTGTCCTGCCCGCTATCGTATTCCCGGTGGTAGCGCTCGAGGCGCTCGATCTCGTTCCTGGAGCCCAGCAGCACCGGCACGCGCTGGTGCAGCGACTCGGGCTGCACGTCGAGGATGCGCTGGCGCCCGGTCGAGGCCGCGCCGCCGGCCTGCTCGATGATGAACCCGATCGGGTTGGCCTCGTACATCAGGCGCAGGCGCCCCGGCTTGCCCGGATCCTTGGTGTCCTTCGGATACATGAAAATCCCGCCGCGCATCAGGATGCGATGCACGTCGGCGACCATCGACGCGATCCAGCGGGTGTTGAAGTCGCGCCCGCGGTCGCCCGTCTTGCCGGCCTTGCATTCGGCCACGTAGCGCTGCACCGGCGGCTCCCAGAAGCGCTCGTTGCTGGCGTTGATGGCGAATTCGCTGGTGTCCTCGGGAATTCGCAGGTCCGGATGGGTCAGGATGAAATTGCCGATCTCGCGGTCCAGCGTGAACCCATGCGTGCCCTTGCCGACCGTGATCACCAGCATGGTCGCCGGCCCGTAGATGGCGTAGCCCGCAGCCACCTGCTCGACGCCCGGGCGCAGGTAGTCCTCGGTGCTCGGCTCGCCGATGCGGGTCATTCGCAGCACCGAGAAGATCGTGCCCACCGAGACGTTGACGTCGATGTTCGACGAGCCGTCGAGGGGATCGAACACCAGCAGGAACGGGCCACGCTCGAAGCGCTCGGGCAGCGCGTACGGCTGCTCCATCTCCTCGGAGGCCATGCCGGCCACCAGTCCGCCCCATTCGCAGGCCTGGATCATCGCCTCGTTGGACAGCACGTCGAGCTTCTTCTGCGTCTCGCCCTGCACGTTCTCGGTGCCCAGCGATCCGAGGAAGCCGCCCAGCGCGCCCTTGGCCGTCATCGCGGCGATGGCCTTGACGGCCGCCGTCACGTCCACCAGCAGCGCGGCCAGGTCGGACTGGTCGTCGGCCCCCCGCAGCTGCTCGATGAGGAACTTGGAAATGGTGGTGCGGCCCTGCAGCATGATGCGTCTCCCGGATGCTCGAATGTCGGCGTGGCGTTCACGCTGCGCCGTGCCGTGGGGGCACGCCGCCTCAGCTCGGCCGACACCCTCCGGCCCCGCTCGTGACGCCTGTCTTTTTCAAACGCCCTGGACCGCGACAGGGCGCTTGAAAAAGCCCGCAGACAGAAAACACGGAGACTCGCATGAACGTGAAATGCACTGCGTCTGCGGGAAAAGCTCGTCGGTCGCACCTCCGAGCCCGTTCACAACCCTCGTGGCGCCAGTCCCCTGCCGGGCGGGGCGGGCAACAGGCGTCACGCTTGCGGACAAATATAAGAGGTGACGGAATTAAGGTAAATTCACGATTTCTTGATCTTCAGTTCAGGAAAGCTGATGAAAAACATCACCCTGCGGCAACTGCGGGTCTTCGTGGCCGCGGCCAGGCACCAGAATTTCGGCAAGGCCGCGCAGGAGCTGCACCTGACGCCTCCTGCCGTGTCGATGCAGATCCGCGAACTCGAGCACAACGTCGGCCTGCCGCTGTTCGAGCGCAGCGGCAAGGCGGTGTCGCTGACCCTGACGGCCGAGTACCTGCTGGTCTACGCGCGACGCGTGCTGTCCACGCTGAAGGATGCCGAGGACGCGCTGGCACGCTTTCGCGGCCTGCAGTCCGGACGCCTGACCATCGGCATGGTCAGCTCCGCCAAGTACTTCCTGCCGCGCCTGCTGGCGCTGTTCCGCGACGAGCATCCGCACATCGAGGTGCGCCTGGTGGTGGCCAACCGCGAGCAGCTCAGCGAGCAGCTGCAGGGAAACGACCTCGACCTCGCGATCATGGGACGCCCGCCGCGCGAGCTGGCCACGCGCGGCGAACCCTTCGCCGCGCACCCGCTTGCCGTGGTGTGCGCTCCCGACCATCCGCTGATGCGCGGCGAACGCAAGCCGGCATCGGCGCTGGCGCAGTTCGGTTTCGTGATCCGCGAGGCCGGCTCGGGCACGCGCAGCGCGATGGAGGAATACCTGCGCGAGTGGCGCGTGGAACCGCGGATCGACATGGAGCTCGCCAGCAACGAGACCATCAAGCAGGTGGTCATGTCGGGGCTGGGCGTCAGCTTCCTGTCGCTGCACGGAATCGGGCTGGAAATGCGCAACGGGCTGATCGGCGTGCCCGACATCGAGGGGCTGCCGCTGGTGCGCAGCTGGCAGGTCGTGCACACGTCGAGCAAGATGCTGTCGCCGTCAGCCGAGGCCTTCCGCTACTTCGTGCTGGAGAACGGCGAGTCCTACCTGGCGCGCGAGTTCGGCAGCCTGCAACCGCTGCCGGCCGAGGCCGTGAGCCCGACACCGGCGCAGATCGCCGCCGCCGAGCGCATCAGGCGGGCAGCGCGGCAAGTGCGGCCAGCAGCGCCAGCGGTGCCGTCTCGGCGCGCAGGATCCGCGGACCCAGGCTGACCGGCTCGAAGCCGGCGTGCAGCGCCAGCGCGACTTCCTCGTCGTCCAGCCCGCCCTCGGGCCCGCTGAGCGCCAGCACCGGCTGCCGCGGTGCGAGCGCCCGCGCCCATTGCGCAAAGGTGCGCGCGCCCATGTGGGCCGGCACCGCGAGCAGGCAGCGCGCGTCGCCGGCCGCCGGCGGCAGCGCCTGCAGCCAGGCCTTCAGCGATCGCACCGGGCGGATCTCGGGCAGGCGGTTGCGCCCGCATTGCTCGCACGCGGCGATGGCCACGCCGCGCCAATGCGCGCAGCGGCGCTCGGCGCGCTCGCCCTGCAGGCGCAGCACGCCGCGTGCGCTCACCAGCGGGCTGATGCCCGCCGCGCCCAGTTCGCCGGCCTTTTCGACCAGCCAGTCCATGCGCTCGTTGGCCGGCATGCCCACGGCCAGCTCCACGGCGCGCTCGAGTTCGCGCTCGACCGGCTCGAAGCCGAGCAGCTCGACCTGCTGCGCGCCATCGCATAGGCGCGCGCTCCACTGGCCGCCGCTGCCGTCGAACACCTGCAGCGAATCTCCCGCGCGAAGGCGCAGCGCGCGCACATGGCGCTGCGCCTGCGGGGTGAGCTCGACCCGGCCCGCGGTCAGCGGAGGCGGCAGGTACAGGCGGTGCATCGCCGGCGGCGTCGCGTGGCTCAGGCGCGCAGCAGTTCCAGCAGCGCCTCGGTATCGGCGACGAAGGCGGCGATGCCCTCGTCGAGCTTGCTGCGGCTCATCTCGTCGGCGGCCAGCGCGGTGGCGAACTCGGCGCGCCCCACGGCCAGCTCGGCATCATCCTCGGCGGCGCCCGCCAGCGCCGGGTCCAGGCGCCGGGGCAGCGGCTGCGATGCGCCGGCCAGTTCGTCCAGCAGCGCAGGCGAGATGGTCAGCAGGTCGCAGCCGCACAGCGCGGCGATCTGCGAGGTCTGCCGAAAGCTCGCGCCCATGACCTCGGTGGCCACGCCGCGCGCCTTGTAGAAACGCCAGATGCGCAGCAACGCGCGCACGCCGGGATCGTTGTCTCCCTCGTGCTCCTGCGCGTTCCAGGCACTGCCGGCCTGCTGCCGCGCCCAGTCGGTGATGCGCCCGACGAACGGCGACACCAGTTGCACCCCGGCCGCGGCGCAGGCCCGCGCCTGCGTGAAATTGAACAGCAGGGTCATGTTGCAGGCGATGCCGTCGTCGCGCAGGCGCCGCGCCGCCTCGATGCCCTCCCAGGTCGACGCCAGCTTGATCAACACCCGCGAGCGAGGCACGCCCGCCGCTTCGTACATGGCGATGATGCGCCGCGCGCGCGCCATGCTGCCGGCCATGTCGTGCGACAGGCGCGCATCGACCTCGGTGGACACGCGCCCCGGCACGCGCTGCACGATCTCGCAGCCGAAGCGCACCAGCAAGCGGTCCATGGCCTCGTCGGCGTCCTGCGCCACCGAGCTGCGAACCGCGGGCTCGCGCATCAGCGCCGCGTATTCGGGCTGGCGCGCCGCGCGCAGCACGAGGCTGGGATTGGTCGTCGCCTCCTGGGCGCCCAGGCCGGGCAGTCGCAGGTATTCGGCGGTATCGGCCACCACACGGGTGTGGAGCCGCAGGTCGTCAAGGGAACTCATGGCTTGTCGGGGGGATGGCTGGCGGCACCGGCCAGGCCATCGGCGGTGGCGTGGTCGCGCCCCGCCATGGTACTCAGCCTGCTCGACGCTCGGCCGCCGCGTCGCCGAACACCGCACGCCCGAGCGCGGCGACCGCGGCCCGCTCGGCCGCCACCCGCGCCGGCTGCACCAGCGCGGCCTGCTCGGCCCCGCGCAGGCGTTCGGCGTGCTGCAGGCGGCGCAGCCGGCGATAGGCCACCGCCGCGGCGCGGCCCACGCGCGCCGGCAGCAGCCCGAGCTGCTCGGCCAGCCGCAGCAAGGCGATGTTGCCCACGTTGGCCACCAGTTGCGGATAGGCGCTCGCGTGCTCGAGCACCAGCGCCTGCACCGCGAACTCGACGTCGACCATTCCGCCCGGGCCGTGCTTGAGGTCGAACAGCTCGCTGCGGTTCGGGTGCCCCTCGGCCACGCGCTGGCGCATGGCCTCGATCTCCGCGCGCAGCGCGGCGCCGTCGCGCGGCATGCCCAGCACCTGGGCCCGGATCGCCTCGAAGCGCGCGCCCAGGCGCGCATCGCCGGCGCAAAAGCGCGCGCGGGTCAGCGCCTGGTGCTCCCAGGTCCACGCGGTGTTGCCGCCGCGGCCGAGCTGGTACTGCTCGAAGGCGTCCAGCGACGTCACCAGCAGCCCGGCGTTGCCGTTGGGGCGCAGCCGGGTGTCGATCTCGAACAGCCCGCCGGCCGGGGTCACCGCGGTCAGCCACCACACCAGCTTGCGCGCCAGCGCGCCGTAGCGCTCGGAGGCCTCGGCAGCCGCGTCGTCGTACAGGAACACGACGTCCAGGTCGGCCCCGTAGCCCAGCTCCTTGCCTCCGAGCTTGCCATAGGCGATGACGGCGAACGCCGGCTGCTCGC
>JAKCDM010000113.1 GCA_021841865.1 Pseudomonadota bacterium | reverse complement strand
TCCCGCCTCAAACTCTCGCAAGCCCTGCCCGTGCTGGCGCTGGCTGCCGCCGCCGTGGCGCCGATGCCGCAGGCGCTGAGCAGCCTGTCGGCCACCACGGTGGCCCTGGCCGCCGGCAACCCCTGCGCCCCCAGCAATCCCTGCGCGCCGTCGGGCTCCAAGAAGGCGAAGTCGGGCAACCCCTGCGCGCCCGCCTCGGGCAAGATGCACAAGAAGTCCAACAACCCCTGCGCGCCGTCGAACTGAGCGCCGAGTCCGACGCGTCGCCCGAGCCGGGCGGCGCGCCGGCGATGCCCCCGGTCATGCAAGCCGAACCCAGCCGCGCAAGCACGTCGAGCTCGCGCATCCGCATCCCGCGTGCCGAGCTGCTCGACGGGCTTCGCAGCGCAGCGCGCCAGCCCATGCGTGACGCGCTGGAGGCGACGCTGGCGCAGCTGCAGGCCTGCGCACGCAGCGGCCGCGGGCTGCTCAACGACGTGCTGGGCAGGCAGCAGGCCTTCGCGGAGTGGCAGCATTACCCGCGAAACGACGCCGTCGACCCGCAAAGCGGCTATCGCTTCTACTACCACGCGCATGCCGCGGCACAGCGTGCGCGCGACGAACATGGACATTTCCACGTGTTCGCTCCGCGTGCCGCGCTGGCGCCCGGACAGCCGGCGCACGCCCACCTGTTCGCGCTGTCGGTCAACGCGCAGGGCTGGCCCACGCGCGTGTTCACGACCAACCGCTGGGTGACCGCCGAGCATTGGGAGGACGCCCGCTGGAGCCTGCGCGCCTTGCGCGGGCTCGACCTGTCCCGGGCACGGCCGCGACGCGTGGCCGGCTGGGTGCAGAACATGGCTTGCCTGTTCGCCCCGCAGATCCAGGAGGTCATCCGCCAGCGCGACCTGCGCATCGCCCAGCGCGCGCAGCGCCAGGCGCTGCAGCAGGTGCTCGAGGATCGCCGCACCCACATCGTCAGCCAGTGCCAGGTCGACCTGGCACGGCAATTCCGCTTTCTGCAGGACGCCGGCGTGGCCTGAGCCCGCCGTCACCCTGCGCTGCCGCCCGCTTTTTGTTCAACCCGGAGGAGAACCATGAAGAGCCTGAAGTACCTGTTGGCCGTTGGCATCGTCGGCGCGTACGCGCAGTTCGCATCGGCGGCGTCGCTGCCCGGCCCGCTGGTCACGCCGCAATGGCTGCACCAGCACATGAACGAGGTGACGGTCGTCGACGTGCGCGACGACATGGACACGCTGACCCGCGAACCCAAGTTCGAGACGGACAAGAAGACCGGCGCGAAGAAGCTGGTCGAGACCGGCGGCCACCTGGCCGGCGCGCTGTCGGTGGACTTCGGCAAGATCCGCCAGAACAAAACGATCGACGGCAAGAAGATCGTGGCCCAGCTTCCCAGCCCCGAATACTTCACCAAGGTCATGGACGACGCCGGCCTGAACACCGGCAAGCCGATCGTCATCGTGCCCACCGGCGCCACGGTGGACACCATGGACATGGCCACGCGCCTGTATTTCCAGCTGCGCTACTTCGGTGAGCCCGAGGGCCAGGTCGCCATCCTCAACGGCGGGGTCAACGCCTGGCTGCAAGCCGGCCTGCCGGTGACCACGACCAAGGTCAGCACCGCCAAGGGCGACTGGAAGGCCACCGGCGAGGACCACGAGATCCTGGCCACGATGGAACAGGTCAAGAAGGGCCTGAGCAGCGGCTCCGACCAGTTCGTCGACGCCCGCCCGACCGCGCAGTTCCTGGGCATCGTGGTCAAGCGTCCGGTGGACGCCGCCGGCGGCCACCTGGCCGGCGCGCGCTCGTTCCCGACCGACGCGATCGTCAAGCCGGTGGGCGCCGCGCATGAGTTCATGAGCGCTGCCGACTACCGCAAGATCTACGCCGAGTTCAACATCCAGCCCAACGCCTCGACCATCACCTACTGCAACACCGGGCACCTGGCCTCGGGCGCATGGTTCGTCGACCACGAGATCCTGGGCAACCACAAGACCCGCCTGTACACCGGTTCGATGACCGAGTGGACCAACCTGGGCAACCCGACCGTGGGCCTGCCCGGCTGAGCCGCAGGTTCTCGATTCGAGGGGCGCCGTCGGCGCCCCTTTTTTCATGGCGCCGGCCCGCGCGTCAGACCAGCACCGGCTCGTATTCCAGCTCGATGCCGAAGCGCTCGCGCACCGCCGCTCGCACGCTCTCGGCCAGGCGCAGCACATCGGCGCCCGACGCGCCACCCCGATTGACCAGCACCAGCGCGTGGCGCGCGTCCACCGCGGCAGCGCCGACGCTGCGCCCCTTGCAGCCGCAGGCCTCGATCATCCAGGCGGCCGCCAGCTTGTAGGTGCCGTCCTCCAGCGGATAGCTGACGATCTCGGGGAATTCGTCGAGGATTTCATTGCGGATGGTGCGATTGACCACCGGGTTCTTGAAAAAGCTGCCGGCGTTGCCCAGCCTGGCCGGATCGGGCAGCTTGGCCCGGCGGATCGCGCATACCGCGTCGAACACGTCCTGCGGGCTCGGGTCGCTGCGGCCGGCGCGCTCGAGGTGGCGCTGCAACTCCGCATAGCCCAGTTGCGCCCGCCATGGCTTGGGAAGGCGAAGCCGGACCCGCGTGATCACCGACTTGCCGGCCAGCGGCCCCTTGAACAGGCTGTCGCGGTACCCGAAACGGCAGGCCGCGCGGTCGAGCGTGGCGGTTCGCCCCGTGGTCAGGTCGACGACCTCGACGGAATCGAAGCGCTCGGACAGTTCCATGCCGTAGGCACCGATGTTCTGCACCGGCGCTGCGCCCACCGTGCCGGGAATCAGCGCCAGGTTCTCCAGCCCGCCGAAACCCTGGCGCAGGGTCCAGCACACGAGCTCGTGCCAGGCCACGCCGGCACCGGCCTCGATCAGCGTGAAGTCAGCGTCGTCCTGCACCACATGCATGCCGCCGATCTCGATTTTCAGCACCACGCCAGCCGGGTCGCGGGTCAGCAGCACGTTGCTGCCCCCTCCCAGCACCAGCTTGGGCAGCACGCCGAGCTCGGGGTGGTCGACCACCGCGCGGATCTGCCGCGCATGCTCGATGCGCACCAGGCGCTGCGCGCGCGCCGGCACCCTGAAGGTGCTCAGGTCTGCGAGGTCGACATCCCGCTGGATCATCAGGTCCATACAATTCCCGTCAAGATTCGATCATTCCCATTCACACTGACACGCGAACCCGCGCCGCCACCCGACCATGCCCACCTTCGACACCGTGCTCGAACCCGATCTGATCGAAGTCCGCAACGCCGTGGACCAGACCGCCAAGGAAGTCGCCAACCGCTTCGACTTCAAGGGCAGCTCCGCGAAGATCGAGCTGGTCGACAAGACCATCACCGCCTGGGCCGACAGTGATTTCCAGCTCGGGCAGCTGCGCGACGTGCTGCTGGCCAAAATGGCCAAGCGCAACGTCGACGTGCGCTTTCTCGAGCATGGCAAGCCGCAGCCCGCCGGCGGCGACAAGTTCAAGCAGGTGTTCACGGTGCGTTCGGGCATTCCGCAGGACCTGGCCAAGCGCATCACGTCGGCGATCAAGGAATCGCGCATGAAGCTGCAAGCGTCGATCCAGGGTGAAACGGTGCGCATCACTGGCGGCAAGCGCGACGACCTGCAGGCCGCCATCGCGCTGCTGCGCAAGCAGATCGACGACACACCGCTGTCGTTCCAGAACTTCCGCGACTGACAAGGCACGGGCCGCGCCGGCGCGCTCAGCGCGGCGGCTTGCCCCGCGCTCCGGCGGCCTTGGCGCCGATGCGCGTCTCCTCGCCGCGAAGCAACTTGCGGATATTGCCCTGGTGGCGCCAGATCACCAGCAGCGAGATCGCCCCCAGCGCCAGCAAGGTGGCCGGCGGCAGCGTCCACGCGAGCCCCTGCCCCATGACGGCGTAGAACGGCGCGAACACCGCCGCGGCGAGCGCCGCCAGCGACGAGTAGCGGAAGAACAGCGCAACGATCAGCCACGTGGCGATGGTGGCCAGGCCCAGCCAGGGGTTCACGGCGAGCAGCACGCCGGCGGCAGTGGCCACCCCCTTGCCGCCACGGAATCGCAGGAACATCGGCCACAGGTGGCCGGCCAGCACCGCCAGCGCCAGCAGCGGCACCGCCGCCGCGTCGACCCAGCCGGCCTGCGCGGCGCGCAGGCCCAGCCACACGGCGAGCCAGCCCTTGCCGGCGTCGAGCACGAGAGTGGCCGCCGCAGCCGCCTTGCTGCCCGAGCGCAGCACGTTGGTGGCCCCCGGGTTTCCCGAGCCGTAGCTGCGGGGATCCGACAGGCCCATCAGACGACTGACCACGACCGCGAAGGGCACGGAACCGAGCGTGTAGGCGAGCGCCGCGCCGAACAGGGAAATCAGCATCGTCAAGGTTTCCATCGGCTGGAATTCTAGCGATCGCCCGCGCTGCGGACGCGTGCGCTGCGACGGGCCTAAAATACCCGTATGTCCGACGCGTTCAACGCAGACCTGCACTGCCACTCCCTGGTTTCCGACGGCACGCTCGCACCAGCCTCGCTGGCTCGCCGGGCGCGCGACAACGGCGTGCAGCTTTGGGCATTGACGGACCATGACGAGCTCGGCGGCCTGCGCGAAGCGGCCAGCGCCTGCGCCGAGATCGGCCTGCGCTTCGTGCCCGGCGTGGAGGTCTCGGTCTCGGTCGACGAGCAGACCGTGCACGTGGTCGGCCTGGGGGTCGACGCCACCCACGCCGGCCTGCTGCGCGAGTTGCAGCGCATGTGCTCGGGACGCGATGCCCGTGCTCGCCGCATGGCCGAATCGTTGCGTGAACACACCGGAGTGGACGACGCCTACGAAGGGGCCTGCCGCATGGCCGGCAATCCGGCGCTGATCTCGCGCACCCATTTCGCGCGCCATCTGGTCGAGCGCGGCGTGTGCGCGACCACGGCCGAGGTGTTCTCGCGCTACCTCACCCCGGGCAAGCCCGGCTACGTCGAGCACGCGTGGGCCTCGCTCGAGCAGGCCGTGCAGTGGATCCACGACGCGGGCGGCCTGGCCGTGCTCGCGCACCCGGGCCGCTATCGCTTCACCGAAGCGCGCGAGCGCGCGATGCTCGGACGGTTTCGCGAGCTCGGCGGCGAGGGCATCGAGGTCATCACCGCAAGCCACAGCGCTGCGGACTGGCGCAAGTACGCGGGCATCGCGCGCGAATTCGGCCTGCACGCGTCGCGCGGCTCGGATTTTCACTGCCCGCGCGAGAGTCGCTGCGATCTCGGCCGCCTGCCGGCGCTTCCCGAAGGCCTGGCGCCGATCTGGGACCTGCTGCACTGAAGGCGTGAGCCAACCCTCCAGGCGCGAGCCCACCTGCCCATGGCCCAGTACTTCACGCTGCACCCCGACAACCCGCAAGCGCGACTGATCAAGCAAGCCTGCGCGATCCTGCACGCCGGCGGCGTGGCGGCGATTCCGACCGACTCGTCCTACGCGCTGGTCTGCCACCTCGACGACAAGGCCGCCGCCGAGCGCCTGCGGCGCATTCGCCAGGTCGATGCCAAGCACCACCTCACGCTGCTGTGCAGCGACCTGTCGGAACTGGGCACCTACGCGGTGGTGGACAACCGGCAGTTCCGCCTGCTGCGCGCGGCCACCCCGGGGCCATACACCTTCATCCTGGAAGCCACGCGCGAGGTACCGCGGCGCTTGTCGCACCCTTCGCGCAAGACCATCGGCGTGCGCGTTCCGGCGCACGCGGTGACCCACGCACTGCTGACCGAGCTGGCGCAGCCGCTGCTGGCCACCACGCTGATCCTGCCCGGCGAGATCGAGCCGTTGAACGAGGCCGCGGAAATCCGGGCCCGGCTGGAAAAGCAGCTCGACCTGGTGATCGATGCCGGTCCCTGCCCGCTGCAGCCGACCAGCGTGATCGACCTCAGCGGCCCCGTTCCCGAGGTGCTGCGGCACGGGCGCGGAGACGTTTCCGCGCTGGGATTGCCAGTCTGACCGGGCAACAGCGCGCCAACCCGACCATCATGAACGAGCAAATCCAGCAACTCACCGTCTACGCGCTGCCGCTGCTGTTCGCGATCACGCTGCACGAGGCGGCGCACGGCTACGCCGCGCGCCACTTCGGCGACAACACCGCCTACATGATGGGGCGGATTTCCCTCAACCCCGCCCGGCACATCGACCCCGTCGGCACGATCCTGATCCCGGTACTGCTGCTGGCCTTCGGCAGCCCCTTCCTGGTCGGATACGCCAAGCCGGTCCCGGTGAATTTCGGCGCGTTGCGCAACCCCAAGCGCGACATGATCTGGGTCGCGCTGGCCGGTCCGGCGTCGAATTTCCTGCAGGCCCTTTGCTTCGGCCTGGCATTCCTCGCGATGCGCGGGTTCGGCGTGCAGGAGGCCTTCTTCATCGACGTGGCCAGGGCGGGCGTGCAGGTCAACCTGTTGCTGTTCGTGTTCAACCTGTTTCCGATCCCGCCGCTGGATGGCGGTCGTGTACTCGTGGGCCTGCTGCCGCTGCGCCAGGCGCTGGCGCTGTCGCGCATCGAGCCCTACGGCTTTTTCATCGTCATGGCCCTGGTGCTCAGCGGCATCGCCAACTCGATCTGGCTGGCGCCGCTGATGCGCCTGAGCTACAGCGCGCTGGATCTGCTGCTCAGCCCCGTTCGCCTGCTGTTCTAGTTCCAGCCTGCCGCGCCGCCCTGCCGCCGCGGCCGGCCGTTCCAGCCCGCTGCTCCAAGCCGCTCCTCCAAGCCGCTGCTCCTCGAAGGACCCGTCATGCCGCATCGCCCGTTCCCCCGCAACGCCCCCCGCCACCACGTCGCGCAGGCCCGGCAGCAGCACGGGCACGGACTTCGCCGGACCGTCGCGGCATGGGCCGCCGGCTGCGCCTGCCTGCTCGGCCCGGTGGCGGCCCATGCCTCCGAAGTGTCGCTGCTGGCCGGCAACTGGGACGGCTACCACAACGTGACGGCGGCCTGGCAAAGCGACGCGCTGTGGCGGCACGATTTCGGCAGCCAGCGCGTGGACCTCAGCGTCGAAGCCTCGGCGGGTCGGGTGTTCGGCCCGGCAGGCCAACCCGGCGCGCCGTTGTGGCACGTCGGCCTGACTCCCTTCGTGCGTTGGTGGTTCAACGATGCCACCGCGCTGGAGGCGGGCATCGGCGCGAATGTGTTCTCGGGCACCTACATCGGTTCCAAGAGCATTTCCACGGCCTACCAATTCGGCGACTCGCTGGGTCTGTACCATCGCATCGCCAGCACCCCATGGGGCGTCGGAGTGCGATTCACCCATTACTCGAATGCCGATATCAAGCGCCCCAATCCGGGCCAGAACTACCTGCAATTGCGCCTGAGCTATGAACTCCGTTGATTCATCCTCCGGGCCCGGCAGCGCCGCGGACCCGCAACGCTCCGCCAGCGGCGGCGAGCGCGTGCTGTCGGGTATGCGCCCGACCGGCGCGCTGCACCTGGGGCATTACCACGGCGCGTTGAAGAACTGGGCGCAGCTGCAGCACGACAACACCTGCTTCTTTTTCGTCGCCGACTGGCATGCGCTGACCACGCATTACGAATCCCCGGAGGTCATCGCCAGCCATACGCACGACATGGTCGTGGACTGGCTTGCCGCCGGCGTCGACCCGGACAAAGCCACGCTGTTCGTGCAAAGCCGGGTGCCCGAGCACGCCGAATTGTTCCTGCTGCTCGGCATGGGCACGCCGCTGGCGTGGCTGGAGCGAGTGCCCACCTACAAGGAGCAGATCAGCAACCTCAAGGACAAGGACCTGCTCACCTACGGATTCCTCGGCTACCCGCTGCTGCAGGCCGCGGACATTCTCATCTACCAGGCGCGCTGGGTCCCCGTCGGGGCCGACCAGATTCCGCACATCGAGATGAGCCGGGAAATCGCGCGGCGTTTCAACACGCTGTACGGCAAGGATCCCGACATCGAGGCGAAAGCACGCGACGCGGCGAACCGCCTTCCCGACGAGCAGCGCCAGCAACTGCAGGCGCTGCGCCGCGCGGCCGACCAGGAAGGACAGGTCGAGCTGCGCGAGCAGGCCCGCGCGCTGGTGGCGGCGAGCAAGCTCTCGCGCGCCGACAAGGACGCGCTGCGCGCGCAGATCGACGGCGGGCGGCGCAGCATCCTGCGCGAGCCGGAGGCGCTGCTCACCCCCGAGTCCAAGCTCCCGGGGCTCGACGGCCGCAAGATGTCGAAGAGCTACGGAAACTCCATCGCCATTCGCGAGGAGCGAGCGGTGGTCGAGCACAAGATCCGCCGCATGCCGACCGACCCGGCACGCGTGCGGCGCAGCGATCCGGGCAACCCCGAGCGTTGCCCGGTGTGGGAATTCCACCAGGCCTACACCGACGAGGCCTGCCGGGAGTGGGTGCGTCGCGGCTGCACCAGCGCCGGCATAGGCTGCCTGGAATGCAAGCAGCCGGTGATCGACGCGGTGCTGCGCGAACAGCAGCCGATGCTCGAGCGCGCACAGCCCTACCTGGACGAGCCCGCGCTGGTGCGCGACATCCTCGAAGCGGGCACCGAACGCGCGCGCGCCGCGGCGCGGGAAACCATGCGCTCGGTGCGGGAGTCGATGGGCCTGCGCGGCGCCTGATCAAGGCCCATCGGGCGGAGCCGCCGCGCTGCCGGGCTCGGTTCGCGCCCGGCGCCCGAGCGGCAGCCGGGCCAGCACGCGCCGCCCCAGCCACGAACCGAGCACGACCAGGCCGAGCAGCACCAGCAGTCCCGCCTCGAAGCCGGGCAGGCGCTGCGAGACATGCTCCCAGGCGTGTCCGAAGCCCCAGCCCAGCCCGGCGATCAGCGGCGCCCACAGCGCGGCTCCGAGCATGTTGAACGCCGCGAAGCGCCAAGGGGACACCTCGGCGGCTCCGATCAGGATGGGGCCGGCGATGCGCAAGCCGTACAGGAAGCGCACCAGCACCACCGCGCCTCCCGGACGCCGACGCAGCAGCACCGCCACGCGCTCGACCTGTGCGCGCAGGCGCGGCAGGCGCCGCAGCAGCGCGGGCCCCCACAGGCGTCCGACCCAGAAGAAGAACTGGTCGCCGGCACTGGCCGCGACGAAGGCCACCAGGATCACGCGCCACAGCTCCAGCCAGCCGGCGCGGGCGGCATAGCCGGCCGCCAGCAGCACCGTCTCACCCTCGGCGAAGGCGCCGGCGGCGACGGCCAGATAACCCCACTCCCGCACAAGTTGATCAAGCAAGCCTGGCTCCGTCGAAGGTTCCCGGCAGGTTGTTTTCAACAGTCTGCCACGCGCATGATGCCGCAAACGGAGTCGGACAAGCCTGGCGGGAACAAAAAAGCCGACTCGGACGAGTCGGCTTTTGCCCCTGGCCGCGACGCGGCCGGGCATGCACGGCGCGAGCCCAAAACAAAACGCCTGGCCGAAGCCAGGCGCCTTGCAGAGCGTCTGCGCGAGCCTTACAGCACGCGGATCTGCGAAGCCTGCGGGCCCTTCGGGCCGGCCTTCACGGTGAACTCGACGCGCTGGTTTTCCTGCAGGGTGCGGAAACCCTTGGCCTGGATTTCGCTGAAGTGGGCGAACAGATCCTCGCCGCCTTCGTCCGGCTTGATGAACCCGAAACCCTTGCTTTCGTTAAACCATTTGACGATGCCGGTGGGCATGATCTTCCTTTCAAGTGTTGAATATCAAAACGATGCAAATCTTCAACAAGCCCAGCCGGTTTATCGAATGACTACGAACCCAAACTGTGCGCGGCAAAGCGCCCGTCTTGAAGCGACTGCAGGGCTTACTATACACCGAT